>JBEVNX010000175.1:0-8099 GCA_040507895.1 Binatia bacterium
GGCGTATCGGCCGGTACGTCGGGGATCTTCGCGGCCTCGCGCTCGGCAAAGAAGAAGTACCGCTGCGCCTTGGACTCGGGCGAGCTCAAGACGTCGAAGAAAAGCTCGCGCTCGCGCTCGATGCCGCGGTCGAACGGCAGATTGACGGCCGCTTCGACGGCTTGGATGCAGCGCTCGGGAGCGCGGAAGCCGCGCGTCTGCCGCGCTACGGATTTCCGGAAGCTCGCGAACACCTCCGGCCTGCCGCGAGCCGCAGCGAGCTTCTCGTCGAGATCGCGGATCTTGCTGAGCGGGCGGCGCTCGGAAACGATCCTCTCGGCGAATGCCACCGCCGCGGCGGTGAGATCGCCGTCGACGATCTCGTCCACGAGGCCGTCTCGCAAGGCCTCGCTCGCCCCGATCGGGTCGCCACCGACGATCATCGCGAGAGCCTTCTCGACACCGACCACACGCGGCAATCGTTGCGTGCCTCCCGCCCCGGGCAGCAAGCCGAGCTTCACCTCCGGCAGCCCGAGGCGAGCCGTCTTCACCGACACTCGGTAGTGGCAGGCGAGCGCGACTTCGAGGCCGCCGCCGAGCGCGGTGCCGTGGATCGCCGCCACCACCGGCTTCGGCGCGCCCTCGATCAGGTCGAGCACCTCGGCGAGGCCGGGCTCGGCGAGGGGCTTGCCGAATTCCGTGATGTCCGCCCCGGCGATGAACGTGCGGCCCGCGCAGACGAGGACGATCGCCACGGCTTGCGAGTCCGCGGCCTCGCGCTTCACTCCATCGCGCAGGCCTTGGCGCACGTGCTGGCTCAGAGCGTTCACGGGCGGGTTGTCGACCGTGAGCACCGCGACGCGCCCACGGCGGTCCAGGGCAACCGATCGAGTGATGGCTGTCATGATGAGAACTCCACCGGCAAAGACTTCAAACCGCGCAGCGTCAGCGTCTCGCGCCACTCCGGCTCCTGCGTGGCGAGCCGAAGCTTGGGCAGCTCCGACACGATGGCGCCGATGGCGATCTGTCCCTCGAGCCGCGCGAGGCTCGCGCCGAGGCAGTAGTGCGAGCCGCCTCCGAAGGAAAGGTGCTCGTCGTCACCCCGGCGCACGTCGAGGCGCTCGGCGTCGGTGAATCGCTCCGGGTCCCGGTTGGCCGAGCCGATGAGCACGACCACCTGCTGACCGGGCTCGATCGTCGTGCCGTCCACCACCCGCTCGGTCCGCGCGCTCCGGCCGGTCATCTGTACCGGACTGTCGTAGCGAAGGAGCTCCTCGACGGCGGTCGGGAGCAGCGCGGGATCGCGCCGTAAGAGCTCGAGCTCGCCCGGGTGCTGCAGCAGCGCGCGCGTGCCGTTGCCGATCAGGTTGGTCGTGGTCTCGTGGCCGGCGTTCAGCAGCAGCATCGCGTTGGCGACGAGCTCGTCCTGCGAGAGCTTGTCCCCCTGCTCTTCGGCGGCGATCATCGCCGAAAGCAGATCGGCACGTGGCGCCGCGCGCCGAGCAGCGACCAGATGGGCGAAGTAGTCCGCGAACTGATCAATCGCCGCCGCCGCGCGCTCGAGTTGATCGGGCAGGATCATCGGATCGATGGTCGGCGCCAGATCGCGCGACCAAGCCCGAAAGCGGCCGCGATCCTCCGCGGGCACGCCGAGCATCTCGGCGATCACCATCGCCGGCAGCGGGTACGCGAGATCGGCAATCAGGTCCATCCGACCGGACTCGCGCACCGCCGAAAGCAGGCCGTCGACGATCTCTCGCACTCGGCCGCGCAACCCTTCGATGGCGCGGGCCGTGAACGCCTTGCTCACCAGGCCGCGCAGGCGCGTGTGATCGGGTGGATTCTTGAACAGCAACATGCGCGATAGGCTCTCGACGACCCTCTCGAACGCGGCGCTTTCATACTCGAAGGTCGAGGCGTTGCCCCATTCCCGAGGCTCGGTCATCGCGAAGCTCCGGTCGGTGAGGATCGCCGTGCCGTCTCGATAGCGAGCGAACACCCAGAAGCCGGCCGGGCTCCAGTGAACGGGAGCCTCTCGGCGCAGATCCGCGTAGTGAGGATAGGGGTCGGCCCGGACGCCGGGAAGATACGGATTGTAGACGATCGGCTCTGCGAGTGTCATCGGAGCTTCCTGGCTATACTGAGGGACGGATCGAGGGAAGCCGGAGCAGGACCGGATTCAGTAAGCCACCGGACTCAGCGCTCGTCGCGCACGAAGGGAAAGATGCGCGTGAAATCGACACCCGGTTCGGCAGTCGCGAAGCGGCGCCAAATCTCGAGCACGACCCGACTCAGCCGGCTCGACGTCCCGGCCACAGAGACGTTCTCGCCGTACAGGGCCAGGTCCTTGAGCATCAAGGTATTGCGGAACTGCGCGTCGTAGAGCTCCGTCAAGATGCGATTCGGGAACTTGTCGGAGGTCGCGGTGTTCTGCCCGGAAGAGGCGTTGAGCACGTCGAGCATGACCTTCATGTCGAGCCCCTGGGTCAGGCCGAAGCTCACCGCCTCGCTCGTCGCCGTCAGTGCGACGGCGCTCAGGTAGTTGTTGAGGAGCTTCATCGCCTGACCCTGTCCAGGCTCGGTTCCCACGTGAAAGCAGCGCTTGGAGATCGCGCCGAGCACGGGCCGCAGGCGCTCGAGTTCGTCGGCGCTACCCGAGAACATCAGCGCGATGGTGGCGTTCGCCGCGCCGGCGATGCCCCCGGACACGGGGGCGTCTACGTAGCCGAGGCCGGCCTCGCGCAGACCTGTGTAGATTTTCCTCGCCGCGGTGACGCCGATCGTCGACGTATCGACCACGATGCGCACGCGGCGCGGACGGCTCTCGACGAGCTCGGCCGTCACTACGGCCGAGGCCGCGCCATCCGGCAGGCTGAGCAGCACGACATCCGCCGCCTCGCCGACGCCCTTCGCCGAGCCCGCCGCGGACCCGCCCGGCGGCAAGCGCTCGGCGGTGCCGGCTGCGTCGAAGCCTACGAGATCGAAACCACGGGCCACGAGGTTCGTCGCCATGCGACTGCCCATGGCGCCGAGTCCGACGAAACCGACGCGATCGATCGTCATGTCGGGCCTACTTGCTCTCGTCCCGCTCGTCCAGGACACGCCGGGCGATGCGGAAGGCTTCGACCCCGGCAGGAATGCCGCAGTAGACCGCGATCTGCTCGAGCACGTCGCGCAGCTCCTCCAGCGTACAGCCGTTCCTCAGAGCGCCGCGAAAATGGAGCTCGAACTCGTGGGGACGGTTCAGCGCGGCCAGCATGCAGAGGTTCAGCATGCTGCGAGTCTTGCGCGGCAAGACCTCCGAGCCCCACACGCCGCCCCAACAGTACTCCGTGACGAGCTCCTGGAAGTGGCGGTTGAAGTCGGTCGCGCCGGCGAGCGCCCGGTCGACGAATTCCTCGCCGAGCACTTCCTTGCGAACGCGCAGACCGGTCTCATAGAGCCGTTTGTCCATGTGGGCGTTGCCTCCCTGTGGCAATCGTGCTCGCTTCTGGCGCCTTCGCGCCTATCATGCGCCAGGGATGCGCCGAAAGACCAACGAGCGGAGGAGCCAACCATGAGTAAGCCGGAGACGTACGAGGTCTTCGCCGTTCGCTATGCCACCAAGCAGGACCGAATGCGGAGCGAGAATTTCATCCTCGCCGATCCGCACGACGGCATCATGCCGATCGACTACTTCGTCTGGGTGATCCGCAGCCCGACTCGGACGATCGTCGTCGACACCGGCTTCGAGCACGGCGAAGGAAGGAAGCGCGGGCGCCAGGTGCTGCGCCTTCCCCGGGAAGGACTGGCGATGATCGGCGTCGAAGCGAGCCGAGTCGAGGACGTGATCATCACGCACCTGCACTATGATCACGCGGGCACTCTTGAGGATTTTCCCGCTGCCCGCTTCCACCTGCAAGAACGCGAGATGTCGTATGCGACAGGCCGGCACATGTGCCAACCCCAGCCGTTCGCCCAGGCCTACGTGGCGGACCACATCTGTGCGCTCGTGCGGCGCGTCTTCGACGGCCGCGTCTGCTTCCATGAGGGGACCAGCGAGATCGCGCCCGGCGTTTCGTTGCATCACGTCGGCGGCCACACGATGGGCATGCAGTGCGTGCGCGTGTGGACGGCGCGCGGCTGGGTCGTGCTCGCCTCCGATGCGGCGCATTTCTACGAGAACATGGACAAGCTCGCGCCTTTCCCCATCGTCTATTCGGTCGCCGACATGATCGACGGCTACCGGAAGATGCGCCGCCTGGCCGACTCGGAGCGGCACGTGATCCCCGGTCACGATCCGCTGGTCATGGCTCGCTATCCCGCCCCCGAGTCGAATCTGGCAGGCATCGTGGCGAAGCTCGACGCCGATCCCCTGCGCTGAGCACGGGTGGCGCCGCCAAGTACAGGCCATCCGCCTCTTGACGGCGACGGGCTCGCCGGGTCACGAGGGCGAGGTGCGCGCTCCGCGCTCGGGCGGATCGCGGGGAAGAAGGAGGCTCGACATGACGGACTACGGCAAGGCCTATCGACTGGATGGCAAGGCGGCGCTCGTCTCTGGCGCCGCGCGCGGCATCGGCGCAGAGATCGCGGCAGCTTACGCGCAGGCGGGGGCGGCGGTCCTGGTCACCGACGTTCTCGAGGATGCAGGCCGCAGCACGGTCGAGGTGATTCGCAAGAGCGGCGCCAAGGCCGAGTTCTTGAAGCACGACGTCACCGAGGAGCGACAGTGGGAAGCCGCCGTCGCGGAAGCCGTGAGTAAGTTCGGAAGGCTCGACGTGCTGGTGAACAACGCGGGTATCGAGAAGATGGCGCGGATCACCGACTGTACCGTTGAGGACTTCCGCCAGATCCAAGAGGTGAACGTAACCGGCGTCTTCCTCGGCCTGAAGCACGGGATCCGTGTGATGGCTCCGGGCGGCGCGTCCGGCAAGGGGGGATCGATCGTCAACCTTTCATCGGTCGCCGGTCTGCGGGGCTTCACGGCGCTCGGGGCGTACTGCGCGTCCAAGGGCGCCGTGCGGCTTCTCACCAAGGCGACGGCGGTGGAGTGCGCGCAGCTGAAACTCGGCGTGCGGGTGAACTCGATCCACCCGGGCGTCATCTGGACGAAGATGGGGGAACAGTTTCTCGACCACGTCGTGGTTCAGAAGCTGGCGCCCGACCGCGCATCGGCCGAAGCCGCGTTCAAGGAGCGGACGCCGATCGGCTGGTTCGGCGAGGTGGGCGACATCGCCGGGGCGGCCCTCTACCTCGCCTCCGATGCTTCGAAGTACGTGACCGGTACCGAGCTCGTCGTCGACGGCGGCCTCTCCGCGACTTGATCCCTGGATCGGCGTTGGCTTCGTAGACGAGGAGCTCGAGAGGGTAGAGCATGGCGCGGGCGGGCCGCGTTCCGTCCGTAGGCCGCTCCGTGGGATTCGCGCATGAGATTACAAGGCAAGAGAATCACCGTCACCGGAGGGGCAGGATTTCTCGGCTCGCACGTCGTTGAGCAGCTTCGTGGTGCCGGTTGCAAGGACGTCTTCGTGCCCCGCTCCGGGGAATACGACTTGCGCCGCGAGGAGGCCGTGCGAAGGCTCTATGAACGAGCCCGTCCCGAGCTCGTCATTCATCTCGCGGCCGTCGTCGGTGGGATCGGCGCCAATCGCGAGAACCCGGGCCGCTTCTTCTACGACAACCTGATGATGGGCGTCGGGCTGCTGGAGCAAGCCCGTGCTCGGGGGGTGGAAAAATTCGTCGCCGTCGGCACCGTTTGCGCCTACCCCAAGTTCGCTCCTGTTCCGTTTCGGGAGCAGGACCTCTGGAGCGGCTACCCAGAGGAGACCAACGCGCCGTACGGTCTCGCCAAGAAGATGCTGCTGGTCCAGGCGCAGGCGTACCGCCAGCAATACGGATTCAACGCGGTCTACCTCCTTCCCGTGAACCTCTACGGTCCGCGTGATTCGTTCGATCCAGCGAAATCGCACGTCATACCGGCGCTCATCAAGAAGTGCGTCGACGCGGTCGAGCAGGGCGCGCGACAAATCGAAGTGTGGGGGAGCGGAATGGCGACGAGGGAGTTTCTCTACGTCGCCGATTGCGCTCGGGCAATCGTGCTCGCCGCGGAGCGCTTCGACGGAGGGGACCCCGTGAACGTCGGAGCGGGACGAGAGATTCGCATTCGCGAGCTGGTCGAGCGCATCGCGGAACTGACGGGCTTTCGCGGAGAGATCGCCTGGGATGCGACCAAGCCCGACGGGCAGCCTCGTCGCTGCCTCGATGTCTCCCGCGCGGAGAAGGAGTTCGGGTTCCGCGCAACCACGGATTTCGTCGAGGGTCTGCGCGAAACAATCCAATGGTACCGCCGCGAAGCGAACGGGCGGGCTGATCGTCGAGAGGTGGCGCCTTGAGACGGGGCGGGTACGGCCGTGGGAAGGGTTCTTCGCCCCCAGCGGGCGAGCCGCCAGTCCGGCGGCGCCGTATCGGAGAACGCTTGCGCGTGCTCCATGTTCGGCGATGCACTCGACGGCCCCTTGTCCGGAAGGAAGCTCACGTTCGTCCGCTCGGGCATCGAGGAATTCAACACCTGGGCGGCACATCATCCCGGAGCCGAGATCTTCGGCCGGACAGCCGAGAAGGCCGTCGTAGCGGCCGACTCGCGGGAGTAAACGGTCGCGGGCGAAGCTCGAGTCGCGCTACGACGGTAGCCGCGCGATCACTTTGATCTCGACGAGGCCGCCGGGAATCGCGAGTTCGGTGATGCCGATCGCGGTCCACGCCGGATAGGGCGCCGACATGTACCGGTCCTTCACCTTCATGAACGCCGCCAGGCTCTTCTGCAGGCCGACGTGGAAGGTCGTCATCTCCACGACCGCAGAGAACGAGACCCCGGCCGCCTCGAGCACCGACGACAGGGTGTCAAAGGCCTGCGTGAATTGCGTTTCGGGATCCGGCGAAGCTTTGCCGTCGGGCCCGGTCCCGATCACACCCGAGCAATAGAGACGATCTCCGTCTTTGACCGCTGGAGCGAAATGGAACCGGTCGTACAGGCTCTCTTGGCCCTTCGGAATGACGACTTGACTCTTGTCCATGGCCTTCCTTTCTCCGGCGCGATGGTCGCGACGCGTATGGATCGGCACTACTACCTCCGTCCGCCAGATGCGAGCCCTTGCCGCCCAGATGCGGGTGACGGCAGGGCATCGCCGTTCGACCGTGACCTCTTCGCTTGCCCCGAGACTCGAGATGCGCTCTGAGAGCGGGCAGGAAACCGACGCATGGCGAGACGCCCGATCGGAGTCGTGAAGGACCTCTTTCGCTATCCGGTGAAATCGATGCTCGGCGAGAGGCTGAGCGAGGTCGACGTCGCCGAAAGCGGCGTCGTCGGCGATCGCGCCTACGCCCTTCGTGAAGCAAGCGGCCGCGTCGTGACGGCGAAAAAGTGGGCGTCCATGCTGGAGCTCAGCGCCCGCTACGATCGGCCTCCCTCGTCCGAAGATCTTGCGCCGCTCAGCATCACGCTGCCGGATGGCCGGCTGATTCACGCGGAGGACCCCGACGCGTCGTCAGTTCTATCCACCGCGCTCGGGCACCCGGTCGTATTGGAGCGCGCGCGCAGCGGCCAGCGCAACGTTGCGGAGATCGATCCCGCGATCGTCTTCGGCGACGTGCCCGTCGAGGATATGCTGCCTGGACAGACGGCGGTTACGCTGCCCGACGTCTTCGGCCTACCGCCGGGTACGTTCTTCGACTCGGCGAGCATTCACGTGTTGACGAGCGCCACGCTAGCCTACATGCGGCGGTTGATCGGGGAAGACGCGCAGCTCGATCCGCGCCGCTTTCGCCCGAACCTCGTCGTCGAGACTGCGCCGGGTGCGGAGGGATTCGTCGAGGACGGCTGGCTCGGAGGGACGCTCGAGGTCGGTGGCGGCGTCCGGATCGCCGCGATGCGTCCCGCTCTTCGATGCGTCATGACGACACACCGTCAATCCGATTTGTCGCGGGACATGCGAGTTTTGCGTACGGCCGCGCAGCGCCATCGAGGCCACGTCGGCGTCTTCGCCGCCGTCGGCGCGGCGGGGAAGATGCGGCTCGGCGATCCCGTCGTGCTCGTGACCTAGCCGGCAGTCATTGCGCCGGCGACGACCGCCGGCTCGGATTCC
>JBEVNX010000252.1:0-10813 GCA_040507895.1 Binatia bacterium
CTCCGTCCGGATGCCTCGGATGGACTTCTGGACTAGCTTGGGCGTCCAGGCGGAATGGTCGCTGCGATCTCCTTTTACGGGATCATCGCGCATTCGAACATCTTGTTGACGATCGGCGGCGCGACTTTGTTGATGAATGCGGCGCGCATATTCGGGTCGTCGCGCAGCAGCTGAACCAGTCTCTGTTCCTCGTCTGATTTCGGCTTCTGCTTGTTCTGCCAGAGAGTCTCGCATGAGGACGACTGATACTTCTGGATGATCCTGTCGGCTATCGTGTTCATGACCGGGTACTCCTGAGCGTAGAGAGCGCCGGCGCAGAGCACCGCGGGCAGCACTGCGAGCCAATAGGAACGTCGTCTGATCATTCTCTTCTCCCTTTGCTCGAGTCTCGAGGCGTTGACCGTCAAGGCGCCGAGACGACGCGGTAGTAGACGCCGTTTGCGCCATAGGACGGTTTGAACCAGTTATTGCCGCAGAGGTAGTACGTCGAGCCGAGGCCGCTCGGTTGCATGCATCCCGCCGGCAGCGTCGCGTAGATCGCCCCCATGGGGTAGCTCGCGCTGCCGGCAGGCGCCGCGGCCGCCGTGTTCGAGCTTCCCGCGACGTAGCCGGCGTTGTAAGAGTTCGCCGAGGCCGCATTGGCCTGCGACGACGCCACGGCCGCCCCCGCCACCATGCCTACCGCCATACCAGCGGCGGCGGCGCCACCCGTCGACCACCCCCCGCAGTTGGTGCAGGTCGATCCGTAGTAGTTCACGGTCGTCGGTGGATGGTACGACGAATAGCTTCCACCGTAGTAGTTCGTCGTGTGATACGTCGCCGTCGTTCCTCCGGAGTAGTTCGTGTGAGTGGTCGCTCCGCCGTAAGATCCGCTGGTGTGGTACGTCGAGGTTCCATAGGCGCTCTGAGAGCTCCAAGTGCCCCCACCGCCGGATGCGGAGCCGCCGGCCGCACCGTGACCGCTCCACGAGCCGTCGCCGCCGGACGCATAACCCCCGCGCGTGTTCGCCGCATGCCACGAGCCGTCGCCGCCGTACGCGTTGCCGCCGTGTGCACCCGCTGCGTTCCACGAGCCGCCTCCCCCGGACGCGCTACCGCCGTTCCTTCCCGAAGCGCTCCAGGATCCGCCCCCACCGGACGCGCTGCCGTGATATCCACTGTGACTCCACGCTGCCGCCGGACGGGGCGCCAGCGCTATGATCAGAAGACCAGTCAAGCCGACGATGAGTGGTTTCATCATGGAACGATTCCTCCTCATTGAGCTTTGGATGACTTGCTCTTCGTGGTTCCCTTGCGCGGGGGCTCGGGTCGGAGATTGGCCGGCAGCTGCGAGTCCGGCCGGGCGAACTGGATCGGCGTCGCGTCGCCAGTGGACGCCTTGAAGGTGTCGGCAGGAACGGCAACGTTGAGCTGCCAGTTTGAGAGCTCCATGTCGTGGCGCAGCCGCGACGGATCATCGCGATACACCGCGCGAATCCTGCGCGGCAGCTTGTCCTCGGCGCCGATCCAGATCTGCGCGAACACGGAGTCGCTGACGTATGCGAGCATGTCGGTCGTGGTGCCGCCGACCACCTTGGATTGGCCGATGTAGAAGACCGTCTTCAGTGCGGGGGCGATGTCCTGGTACGGGTCGGCGACGATCAAGTCGGAAAAAGGAAAGTAGATCGCGGCGGAGTCGAAGGCAGCCTTCAGCGTGGCATCGATCGTGGGCGGCGCCGGAGCCGTGGCTACGAGCTTCTCGGCCGGCGCGTACGCCACCATACTCTTGCCGTCGTAGTAGAACTCGGACGGAGGACCGTCGGCCGAAGTGATGACGCGAAGCTTGTCGGGCCGCTCGAGCGCGACCTCGTTCTTCACCGTATAGAGCAGAGGGGGACCGAGCGTGCTCGGGTTCTCGTAAGAGATCACGGCGGTGAACGACATCGAGTGCGCGGCCGCCAAGCGGCTGCTCGCGGCTTTCAGGATGTCGACCGCCTTCGGCTCCAGGCCGGTCACGATCGTGCCGACGGCCGGCGGCGGCGGCCCTTTCGACTTCGACTGCGCCTGAGCGGCATGACCGTTCACGGCAATCAGCATGCCGAGCGCGATCAGCGGGATGGATCCGCTTCGAATCATTGCCTCCTCCTCGTCAATTGCGCCAGCCCGTTGGCTGCCTGCCGCCTTCAGGAGCATGAACTTGCACCTGTCGGCGATTCAGCTGTCTCCTAGCCTCCCTTCTGTCCGATTGCCAGGCTCCGAGCGTTCCGTTCTCACCGCCGAGGTCCTGCTACTCACGCCAGGAGACCTGAGCCTTCCCGAAAACGAGAGCAGGCTGATCTCGGCTTCCCAGAAGTGGCACATGTCGGGCCCTCCGAGGGAGCCCACGCTCGGGTCGCCGCACGAATCGCTCGGGTGTTCATCTTGCAACGGGCGGCGAAAACGAGGAAAACGCCTTTCCCAGCGAAGCTATCCTGCTGCTTGTCTGTCGGGAGCTGCGGCGGCGCGGTGATGTGATCAGACAGAAGGAGAGAAGAACTTGTCGAGACAGATCCGCGCCGCGCGAACCGCTTTGGTTTTCGCGAAGAAGGCCCGCACCAAGGTTACGGGCTCCTACGTGAAGCAGTTCTCGAAGGTGCTTGCCGGCGTGAAGGTCGCGGGCGTCTACCAGATCGAGAACAAGCTCGACGCGGTAGTCCGATACGAGATGGCGGGACAGATCCCGCTGGTGAAGCAATAGTCACGGTCCGCGGCAAGTCGCCGCGGGAATCGAGTCCAAAAGGGAGGAAACCATGAAGAGGAAATCGATCATCGCGTCGGCGGCTCTAGCCGCCGTGCTCGGCTGCATGGCGGCCCTACCCGTGCAAGCCGGCGAAAAGAAGCAGGCGGACATGATCACCTGCGAAGATTTTCTGAAGATGGCTCCGGCCTCCCAAGAGCGCATCGCCTACTGGGTCGACGGTTACCAAGAAGGCAACGGCAAGGCCGCCATCGAGGTCATCGAGTTCGACAAGTTCGGCCAACCCGTCGGGGAAATCGTCGAAGACTGCAAGACGACCCCGAAGGAGACGCTTTGGCAGAAGCTCAAGAAGCGTCTCTAGAGCTCGTACTTTGGCCGCTAAGGATACTGCTTGCGTTGGAGGCATGGCGCGAAGGCGTGTAGTCGCCCATGGATGTTGTCGGCACTTGCTGGCGTGCTCGCCGGAATGACCGGGCGAGCGAATAGCACATGGGCCGATTGCACCGGGATCCAGGCGGACCGCACGTCGCCTAGCCTGGCACGGTCGGGTTCTGCCAGCCTCCGGGTGGGGAGACGTTCCGGCCCACTTCGTTCGGCCCCCAAGTGCCGGGATCGTACGAGTAGACCGGCGTCCCGGCTTTGAGAGCCGGATCGACGATTCGCCACGCCTCCTCCACGTAGTCCTCGCGCGCGAACAGCGTCGCGTCTCCCACCATCGCGTCGCCGAGTACCCGCTCGTAGGCGTCCATCTCGGTTGCAGGCGGATGGCGGGTCACCAGCATCTCCGTCGTCGTGCTGACGGTGTCCTGCCCTTCGGCGATGACGTTCGCGCCGATCCCGATCGTTACGTCGGGACTGATCCGCAGTCGGCAAGCGTTCGGCTTGAGATCGTAGCCTTGGTACATCGTCGGAGGCTGGCGCAGCCGCACGACGATTTCCGTGCAGGTGACAGGAAGGCATTTCCCCGCTCGTATGTAGAAAGGGACTCCTCTCCAGCGCCAGGAATCGACTTCGAGCCGTAGTGCCGCGAAGGTTTCGACCGCGGAGCTCGGCGCCACACCGTTTTCTTCCCGGTAGCCGCGGAACTGTCCGCGGACGAGGTTCCTCGGCTCGAGAGGCGGTATCGCCTTCAACACCTATACCTTTTCGTCGCGAATCGATTCGCTGTCCGTTCTCACCGGAGGCTCCATCGCCAAGTTGGTCAGCACCTGGAACAGGTGATTCTGAACGACGTCCCGGATGGTACCCGTCGCGTCGTAAAACGCTCCTCGTCCCTGCACCCCGAAGTTCTCCGCCATCGTGATCTGCACGCTCTCGACGTGCTCGCGGTTCCAGAACGGCTCGAGGAACGCGTTGGCGAAGCGGAAGAAGAGCATGTTGTGGACGGGCCGCTTGCCTAGGTAGTGATCGATGCGGAAGATCGCCTTCTCGTCGAATGTGCCGAACAGAATGCGGTTGAGATTCTGTGCTGAGGCCGGTCGGTCCCGAAAGGCTTTTCGACGATGACGCGGGCGTCCTTGGCGCATCCCGACTTGGCCAGCTGTTCCACGACCAATCCGAACATCGCGGGCGGGATCGCGAGGTACTGCGCCGGCCGCTCTATGGAGCCGAGCTCCTTGCGAAGGGCCTCGAAGGTCGCGGGATCCTTGTAGTCGCCGTCGACGTAACGCAACAGACCACTCAGCTTTTCGAAGGCCTCGCGATCGAGCCCGCCGTGCTTCTCGAGGCTGTCCTTCGCGCGGGCCTTGAGCTGCTCGAGGCTCCATCCGGAACTGGCCACCCCGATGACCGGCATTTCGAGGTGACCTCGTTTGATCATCGCCTGCAGCGCCGGGAAGATCTTCTTGTGCGCGAGATCTCCGGTGGCGCCGAAGAAGACCAATGCGCCCGAGTGTGCATCGCTCATCGCGGCCTCACTTTGATATTCTGCGTTCGGCTTCACTTCACGCCCCCAGCCGCCTCACTCCCTTTCGTAGCGTCCCGGGGCTTGCATCACCCGATCGTTGATGATCTTCACCAGCACCTCAAGCGTGAGCTTCATGCAAGGCTCCGAACGCAAAGACCTTGCCCGCACGACATTTCAGCTGCTGGCGCTCGGCACTTTGATCGCTGCCAGCATTTGGATCCTCAAACCCTTTCTCGTCCCCCTGACCTGGGCGATCACCATCGCGGTCGCCACTTGGCCATTGTTGCTGCGACTCCAGGCGCTGCTCGGCGGCCGGCGCTCGCTCGCCGTGGCGTCGATGACGGTAGCATTGCTGCTGGTGCTCGTGGTGCCGCTCTATTTCGGCATCGCCACGGTGGTGAGCAACTCCCAGCAGATCGTCGACTGGTCGGAATCGGTTGCGAAGCTCGCCGTCCCTGAGCCTCCCGCGTGGCTCGAGACGCTTCCGCTGGTCGGGCCCAAGCTCGTGGAGCAGTGGCACGAGGTCGCCGCCGCACGGCCGGAGGGAATCTGGGCGCGCCTCGCGCCGCTCGCCGACGACTTGGGGCTGTGGTTCGTGGGTCAAGTCGGCAGCATCGGAATGCTGCTCGTCCATTTTCTCCTCACGGTGATATTCACCGCGATCCTGTATTCGAACGGCGAGGCGGCGGCGAGCACTGCGGACCGCTTCGCTCGCCGTCTTGCCGGGTTGCAGGGGGCGACTGCGGTACAGCTCGCCGCGCAGGCGGTTCGGGCCGTCGCGCTCGGCGTCGTCGGGACCGCCTTTTTTCAGTCCTTTCTCTCCGGAATCGGACTCGCCATCGCCGGCGTGCCCTTCGCGCCGATCTTGACCGTAGTGATGTTCATCCTCTCGGTCGCGCAGATCGGTGTCTGGCCCGTTCTCGTGCTGGCGGTGATCTGGGTCTACAAAACCAGCAGCCTGGCGTGGGGGACGGGATTTCTGATTTGGGCGGTCTTCTGCAGTGTCTTCGATAACTTCCTGCGGCCGCTGTTGATTCGGCGCGGTGCCAACCTGCCGCTGCTACTGATCTTCGCAGGCGTCATCGGTGGGCTCGTTGCCTTCGGTGTCGTCGGGCTGTTCATCGGGCCGACGGTACTGGCCGTCGCCTACAAGCTGCTGGCGAACTGGACGTCCCTGAGCGCGGCCGCGGACGACGCTCCATCGTGAAGATCGAGCAAATCATCCGGCGCTCAGGTGAGCTCGCCAAGCCATTTCGGATCACTGACGGCAAGCGATTCCGCCTCGACGACATCGACCCCGGCGACACGCTGGAATTCCGCTCCGAGGACAAGCCGCGCGCCAAGGAAGCGCTCGGCATGGGCATCGAGGCGCTCGCCGAGCTGCAGGAAATGCTCTACGCGCAAGACCGCTGGGCGGTGCTGCTCGTCTTTCAGGCCATGGATGCGGCCGGCAAGGACGGCACGATCAAGCACGTCATGTCCGGCGTCAACCCGCAGGGCTGCGAGGTGTATTCGTTCAAGGCGCCGTCCGACGAAGAGCTGGATCACGACTATCTCTGGCGCTCGATGAAGTCGCTGCCGCGGCGCGGACACATCGGTATCTTCAACCGCAGCTACTACGAGGAGACGCTCGTGGTCCGCATCCATCGCGAGCTGCTGGCGAAGCAGAAGCTCCCGCCAGAGGTGTTCGGCAAGGACATCTGGGACGAGCGCTACGAGGACATCTGCAACTTCGAGCGATACCTCACACGGAACGGGGTCGTGGTCCGCAAATTCTTTCTTCACGTATCGAAGAAAGAGCAGAAGAAGCGGTTCCTCGAGCGGCTCGAGAATCCCGAGAAGAACTGGAAGTTCTCGATCAGCGACATCAACGAGCGGGAATTCTGGAACGACTACATGAAGGCATACGAGGATGCGATCCGCAACACGGCCACCAAGGACGCTCCGTGGTACGTCGTGCCCGCCGACAACAAGTGGTTCACGCGCGTCGTCGTCGCCGCGGCCATCGTCGATACGCTTGGCTCGCTCGGCCTCGGCTATCCGGAGATCGACAAGAGTCGGCGAAAGGAGCTCGAGGCGGCGAAGCGCGCTCTACTGCGCAACCGAGACTAAAATGGCCTGTAGCGGACGAGTCGATGAGCTGGACACGAGCGGGTTGACGGAGCAAGCTCCAACCTCGTAGAAAATCCCGATATCTAGGAGGGAATTCCAATGACGAAAGCGTTCGTGCGTGTGGTGCTCGCCGCGACGATGGCAGTCGCTGGATGTGCCACCCAAACCCAAATACTGAACAACAAGCAAAGCATCGCGCTTCAGACGGCGCTCACGCGAGCCAAGTTCGATATGAATTGTCCGACGGCGACCGCCGAAGTTCTCTCGCGGGAGGTCACCCAGCCCGCCGTGCAAAGCCCTATGCTCGCCGGAGAGCAGCGCGCGGAGTATACGATCGGAGTGGAAGGCTGCGGGAAGCGTACGACGATGCTCGTCCTTTGTCCGGAGGGGGGAGATAGCTGCTTCGCGGGCGAACCTGGCGGTAGGTTCTTCCGGTAGCGCGCGTTCGCGGACGCGAGCAGCTCCGCCGTCATGAAGGCGGCGGGTCTTCGCGCCGCGATGAGCTTCCACCGCGACTTCGTCGTGGACGGGTTTTCGTTCTGGCCGTGATGGGGGCCCTACCCGCATGCCTCTCCTACTTCCCGGCCTCCTTCTCGACGTGCCCGCCGAACTCGAAACGCATGGCCGACAGGAGCTTGTCCGCGAAATCTGCCTCACCCCGCGAGCTGAAACGCTCGTAGAGCGCGGCGGTCAGCACGTGCGCGGGTACCGCCTCGTCGATCGCGGCTTTGATCGTCCACCGCCCTTCGCCCGAGTCCGAGACGCGCCCCGCGAACCGCGCGAGCGAGGGATCCTTGAGCAGCGCCGACGCCGAGAGATCGAGCAGCCACGAGGCGATGACGCTGCCGCGCCGCCATACCTCCGTGATGTCGGGCAGGTCGAGATCGTACTGATAGTGCTCTGGATCGCGGAGCGGCGTCGTCTCAGCGTCGATCGCATGTGATCCCTTGCCGACGTTGGCCGCGCGCAAAATGCCGATCCCCTCGGCGTAGGCGGCCATGATGCCGTACTCGATTCCGTTGTGGACCATCTTCACGAAGTGGCCGGCGCCGTTCGGGCCGCAGTAGAGGTATCCATGCTCGGCCGTGCCGCGCACCTTCTCGCGTCCCGGCGTGCGCGGAATGTCGCCTTTGCCGGGAGCGAGCGTGGCGAAAATCGGATCGAGATGCGCGACCACGTCCTTCTCACCGCCGATCATCATGCAGTATCCCCGCTCCAGGCCCCAGACGCCGCCGCTCGTCCCGACGTCCACGTAGTGGAGCCGCTTCGGTGTGAGCTCCTTGGCGCGGCGGATGTCGTCCACGTAGTACGAATTGCCTCCGTCGATGACAATGTCGCCGGCCTCGAGGGCGGGCAGCAGCTCCTCGATGGTCGCGTCGACGACGGCGGCCGGAACCATCAGCCAGACCGCGCGTGGCTTCGCGAGCTTCTTCACGAGATCAACGAGGGAGGATGTCCCGACTGCCTTTTCCTGTGCGAGCTCGGTCACCGCCTTCGGAGACCTGTCGAAAACGACGCACTGATGGCCTCCCTTGAGAAGCCGCCGGACCATGTTCGCACCCATCCTACCGAGTCCGATCATTCCGAGCTGCATGATTCCGCCTCCTTCGATGCTCCGCGCCCTACGGGATCCAGATCACTGTTACTTCACAAGCGATGCTTGGACCACCCCCGGCACTTCCAGCAAGAGCAATTTTGTGATCAACCCACGCTCCGATGCCGCGAGGCGCTCCCCCGACGTCCCGGCAGTCCTGACTCGAATTCTGCTGCAAAAGAGGCCATGGCGAGGCATAACCAGCCACTCGGCGATCCTTCGCTCATCGGCTGCCCCGATTGCGACCTCGTGCAACGCCTGCCCGAGCTCACAGCGGGCGCGTCGGCGCGTTGTCCGCGCTGCGGCAAGGAGCTCTGGCGCCGCCGCGAGGACTCGCTCAACCGCACGCTCGCGCTGACGACCGCAGCCGCTTTTCTATACGTACTCGCGAACTCCGTGCCGATGCTCGGTCTGACTGTCGCCGGGCGGGATGCCTTCACCACCGTCGCCGGCGGAGCGCAGCAGCTCTGGCAAAGCGACCACCAGCTCGTCGCCGTGCTGGTCCTCTTCACCGCGGTCGTCGCGCCGGCTCTGCAGATCGGCTTCATGCTGGCGATCGTGCTCGGGGCCCAGCGCCGGCGCCCGCGGAAGTGGGTCGGCGAGCTGCTCCGCTATCACCCGACGGCTTCCACCTGGAGCATGCTCGAGGTGATGATGATCGGGGTGCTGGTCGCGCTCGTCAAGATCGCCGACTACGCGACGGTGATCCCGGGGCTGGCTCTGTTCGCGCTTTTCGTGCTGATCTTTCTCCTCGCCGCGATCCAGGCGAGCTTCGACCCCCGGGAAGTTTGGGACAGGGTCGAATGGGCGGACGCCGAAGCACGGAGTGCAGCCGCGGACGGCAAGTTGGCGGAGGTGCCGTCGTGAGTGCGACCGCGATGGAGCTCGGCCTCCAGGGCTGCGAGGTCTGCGGTCTCCTCTCGCGCCCTGAGGCCGGCGAGGACGAAGGGCACTGCCCGCGTTGCGACGAGAAGCTCCACTTCCGCAAGCCGGCGAGCATCCAGCGCACCTGGGCTTTTCTCATCGCCGCAGCTGTCTGTTACGTCCCGGCGAACGTGCTTCCGGTGCTGACGACCGTCACGGCGGCGGGGCGCGAATCGGACACCATCTTGCAGGGAGTCGTGCTTCTCTGGTCGCCCACGGGTTGGCCTCTTTCGCTCATCGTGCTGTTCGCCAGCTTCATGATCCCGAGCGCCAAGATCCTGGCCCTCGGTTACCTTCTGGTGACCGTGCAGAGCGGCTCGATCGAGAACAACGCGCAGCGCGTCCGGCTCTACCGCGTCGTCGAGCTCATCGGGCGCTGGTCGATGGTCGACGTGTTCGTCGACACCTTCACGGCGGCGCTCATCCAACTCCAACCACTCATGGCGGTCGAGGCCGCGGCCGGCCTACCGTTCTTCGCGGCTGTCGTGGTGTTAACGATGCTCGCCGCGGAGTCTTTCGATCCCCGCCTGATCTGGGACTCGGCAAGCTCTCGAGAGGTCCGACATGCCTGATCCGAGCACGCCGCCACTCGGCGTCCCCGAGTCCAGGACGGTTGTCAAGAAGAGGAGGCGGATCTCGCTCGTCTGGATCGTGCCGATCGTCGCCGCGCTCGCCGGGGCTTGGGTCGCCGTGGCGAAAATCCGGAGCGAAGGACCGACCATCACGATCGTCTTCAAGACCGCCGAAGGGCTTGAAGCCGGCAAGACCAAGATTCACTACAACGGCGTCGATGTCGGCACCCTCAGGAAGATCCGGCTTTCGGACGATCATCAGCGGGCCATCGCGACGGCGGAGATGGCCCCGGGGACGGAATCCTTCCTGGTCGAGGATACGAACTTCTGGATCGAGACCGCGCGAATCTCCGGCGCCACCGTGTCGGGGCTTGGTACGCTGATCTCCGGGGCGTACATCGGCATGGAGATCGGCAGCTCGCGCAAGAGGAAGAGCGAGTTCGTCGCCCTGGACACGCCACCGATCGTGATGAGCGACGTCCCGGGCCGTTTTTTCATGCTGAAGACACATGACCTCGGCTCGCTTGGCCGAGGTACGCCGATTTTTTTCCGGCGACTGCAAGTCGGCCAGGTCATCGCCTACGAGCTCGACAAGGATGGCCAGTCGCTCAGCGTGAAGGTGTTCGTGAAAGCGCCCTACGACCAGTACGTCAACCCGGACACGCGCTTCTGGCATGCGAGCGGGGTCGACGTTTCGCTCAACGCGAGCGGGCTCAACGTGCAGACGCAATCCGTGCTCTCCGTCTTGATTGGCGGCATTGCCTTCGAGACGCCCGTCACCGGTGCGGCCTTGCGGCCGGCCGAGGCCAACGCCGTCTTCACTCTGTTTCTCGACCGCGCCCGCGCCTTCGAGCCGCCGCCTAGCCACCCTGCGACATTCTTGCTGGTCTTCAAGCAATCGGTCCGCGGGCTCGCGGCGGGCGCCCCCGTGGAGTTCCGCGGCATCCGGATCGGCGAGGTCGTGGAGCTGAGCGCGCAGATCGACCCGA
>JBEVNX010000064.1:0-18625 GCA_040507895.1 Binatia bacterium
CAACGCGTAGTCCTTACGACGGACGATTCCGTAGCGGCGATCGGCGGGTTCTATTCGCAGGAGCTCGCCCGGCTCGGCTGGCAGGTCGGCGGAGAAGAGCACGGAACGTGGACCGCCCGACGCGGGCCCGAGCGCTTGGAGCTTCGCGTGTTCGGGCGCGACAGCGCCACACGCGCCGAGATCGAATATCGCAGCTCGGGCTCGAGTTGAATTCGCCCGCCGGCAAGGAGGAACGATGGCAGTGTACCTGAAGTCGGTTGCGGTTCTGATCGCCCTCCTCGGCGTGCTCGCCGGTACGCGCTTCACGCTCATGGTGGCGGACGACGAGGATTATTCACGCGCCGCGCTTCTCAAGGACCGCAACGCCGGGAACCTGCTCTTCGAGTCGGAGTACCGCGTCGCCGCGGCCGGGCACGTCTTCCTCATTTACTCGGCGGTCGGGGCGTTTCTCACCGCGCTGATCGGCGGCTCGGCGCTGTGGGGGCTCGGCGCGCTCCACGGCAAGCTCGACGATCGGCTCGCCGGCAGGCAGGGCTAGCGGGCTCGCTCACGGCTCCGGAGGGCGTGGCGGGCGCAGCGTGATCTCGATGTTCAACCGCTCTGCGATCCGGTCGAGAGCCGCTTCGAGGTCGCGAAGCGCGACCGACTCCGGCACGCCCATCTCCACTCGCATCGTGTAGATCGGTGCACCGCTCTCGGGCTCTGGCCGGGAATACGTCTTCATCTCTCGGATCGTGACGTCGCGTTCGGCGAGCACCCGGCAAACGCGCGCCACGATTCCCGCCTTGTCGACGCCCGTCGCGAAGAGCTCGTAGACGCGACGGCGCTGTGCGTCCCCGTAGGGAACCGGCGGTCCCTCGAGGGGGCGGAAGAACACGGTCAAGCGTCGCTCCCATTCGAGCCGCTTACAGGCGCTCGAAAGCCGGCGCTCGAGGTCCTCGCCGCTGCCGGTGAAGAGCAGCAGGACGGCGAACTCGCCGCCGAGAATGGTCATGCTCGAATCTTCGAGGTTGCAGCCGTGCTCAAAGATCAGCTCGGCGAGATCGGCGACGATTCCCGGACGATCCTTGCCGATTGCCGACATCGCGTACCACTGCTTCATGGCGCAGAGGAATAGGGCAACCACTCGGCGCTGACAAGGATGCGCGGCGGGTTCAAGGGTCCGTATCTTCAGATTGCCGGGGTGGAGGAATCCCTGTAGACGACCCGGATGATCCTCTCCGAGTTCGATTCCAAGGAGCTGCTTCGCTCCTATGGAGTGCCGACCGTCGAGGAGGCGTTGGCCGAGGATGGGGACGCAGCCATACGCTGCGCGCGAAAGCTCGGCTGGCCGGTGGCGGTGAAGCTTTGCGCGACGGGCTTGGCGCACAAGACCGAGCGCCATGTCGTGCGGCTCGGCATCGCGGACGAGGCCGCGCTGCGGGCAGCGGCGCGTGATCTGCTCTCCCGGCGCCGCCCGGAGGAGAACGACGCGCGCTTGCTGGTCCAACGCATGGTGAGCGGACGACGCGAGCTGATCCTCGGCCTCATACGCGACCCGCAATTCGGCCCGTGCGTGATGCTCGGTCTCGGCGGCATCCTCGCGGAGGCGGTTCGCGACGTGGTCTTCCGCGTCGCCCCGCTGGCCCCGATCGACGCGCTCGAGATGGTCGAGGATCTTCGAGCGGCACATCTTCTCGGGCCGTTTCGCGGGGAGCCCGCCGTCGATCGCGGCGCTCTGGCGGAGGCTCTTGCGGCGCTCGGACGCATCGGTGTGGAGCGCGGCGAGATCGTGTCGATCGACGTCAACCCGATGATCGTCCAGGGGGCGCTGCCGGTGGCGGTGGACGCGCTCGTCGAGCGGGACGGCGGCGGATGAGTTCCCTCGAGCGCTTTCGCCCGCTCTTCTATCCGCGCGGTGTCGTCATCTCCGGAGTCTCCGCTCATCCTGGAAAATGGGGCTTCCTGTTTCTGCACCACTTGCTGCGCTTCGGCTACCCGGGTCGGATCTTCGCCATCAACCGCGAGGGAGCGGAAGTCCTCGGGCGCTCGACCGTGCGCAGCGTCGACGAGATTCCTTCTGGCGAGGCCGACCTCTTGATCGTCTGCACACCGACCGCGATCAACGCCGAGCTGGTGCGAAAGGCCGGAGAGCGAGGCGTTCGCGCCGCCTTCGTCGCGGCCGCCGGTTATGGCGAAGCTGGCGAGGAAGGCCGGCGGTTCGAGCGTGAGCTGGTGGCGTCGGCGGACGAGCTCGGGATGCTGCTCGCCGGGCCGAACGGGCAAGGATTGATCTCGACGGGGGCGCGCCTATGCGCGCAAATGGTCGCGCCTTACCCGCCGCCGGGCCGCATCTCGGTGGCGAGCCAAAGCGGCAACCTCGTCTCTTCGTTCTGTCACTACGCGACGATGACGGGCTTGGGCGTGTCGAAGGCGATCTCCTGTGGAAACTCGGCACAGGTCGCGATCGAAGACTACGTTGAGTACTTTGGCGACGATCCCGACACCGGCGTCGCCTTCGTCTATCTGGAAGGGGTGCGCAATGGGCGCGGGTTTTTCGATCGCGTATCCCGTTTCTCGCGGCGAAAGCCGCTGGTGCTTCTCAAAGGAGGATCTACGAGCCTCGGCCAGCGCGCAGCATCGAGCCACACGGGCTCGCTCGCGAGCGATGACAGAATCTTCGACGGCCTGTGTCGCCAGCTCGGTGTGCTGCGCGCCGAGACGCTGGAAGAAGCGTACGAGGCTGCGGCGACCTTCGCATCGCAGCCTCTCCCGCGCGGCAAGCGCGTGGTCGTCTTCACGGCGGCGGGCGGATGGGGCGTGCTCTGCGCAGACGCCTGCGTGCGGGCCGGGCTCGAGGTACTGGCGTTGCCCGACGACTTGCGCGAGGCAATCGACGCCCTGCTGCCGTCGCGCTGGAGTCGCTCCAATCCGGTCGACATGGCAGGCGGCGAATCGCGGGACACGATCCCGACGCTCCTCGAGGTGCTGACGCGACACCCGGCGGTGGACGCCGTCATCTATCTCGGCATCGGCATCCAGGCGGCCAACGCCCAGGTGATCAAGACGGGCCCCTTCTATCCCGGGTACGGGCTCGATCGTATCGTCGCGTTCCACGAACGCCAGGACGCGCGGTACGCAGAGGTCGCCAAGGAGATCAGCGAGCGCTACGGCAAGCCGGTGCTTTGCGCGAGCGAACTCGTCCACACCGACCGAGAGGGGCACAACCCGGCGCCGCGGGCGGTTGCCGCGGGCGGTCGGATCACGTACCCATCGGCTCACCGCGCGGTACGCGCACTCTCTCACTTGGTGCGCTACGCGGAGTGGCGGCGGCGACGGGAGGGAGCCTGAAAGAACAAGGGCGGGAGAACTCCCGCCCTTGTGGTTGCTTCGATCCGAGAGGAATCAGGCGCTCAGGCGCTCTTGAACAGGCTCTGCATCTTCATGGCCAGACCCATGTCGCCGGCGATCTTCAGTTTGCCCTGCATGAAGGCCATCTGCCCGTTGAGCTTGCCGAGCGTGAGATCTACGTAGTCCTTGCCGGCCATCGTCATCGTCATCTTCGGCGAGGGATGCGTGCCTTCCTTCACTTCGAGCTTCCCGTCCTTGATGATGGCATGATACTGGCCTCCGTCATCGCCGGTCAGGTTGAACTGAATCACGGCGTCCATGCCCTTGGCCGCGTCCGCGTTGAAGCGGTTCGGCATCTCCTTGAAGATGTCCTTCACGGTGACGTCTGCCATGGCTCTCTCCTCTCTGGATCAAATGATTGAATCTACATAGTAACGCTCGTCGCACCGTGTCAAGAGGCCGCGGCTCGCGTCGTGGTCGTGCCGCGCGCGATCGCGGCGTCGTCGATCAGCTGCACTTCGTCGTAGTGTACGGACCAATTCGTCCCGTTGTCCCAGAGCACGCGCAGCGGCACGTTGAAGCCGTCGCGAAACTGACCCGTGACGGTACCCCGCTCGCCGCGTCGAAGACGCAGATACTGATCCTTGAGATGCACGACCAACTCGACTCGCTTGCCCATCAGATTCTCGGAGTTCATTTCGCTCAGCCTCCCCGCGCTGGGTCTTCTGGCACGCACTCGGTAAAGACGACCGACGGTAGCAGCAACGAGTACCCCGTTCAATTGCCTTTGTGTTAAGCGGCGTTTCCGAGCGAGGTCGCAATATCGTGACCCCGGAGAGGTTTCGCAAGGATCGTTATCTTCGCGCCGCAGGCTACAACTTCTACGTGTGGGCCGTCGTGAACGTGCTGGTCACGTGGCCGCTGTTCGCCGCATTGGCCGGCGCCCCATGGCCGGTCTGGCCGGCCATCCTCTTTCCGGTCGGCTGCATCGCCACCGGGATCTTTCTCGCGGTGCTGAACGACAATCGCGTCGAGAAGATGTGCGGCACACCGGATCCCCAGCCGCTGGTGGAGGCCGGCGTGATTTGGGGGCCGGTGTTCCTCATCGGCATCGTTCTCACGGTGGTGCTCTCGGTGCGGGGGCCTGTGGCCTACGTTCAGCCCGTGTGGTTGCTGCTGGTGGGCTGCGCCTATCTGACGTGGGGCAATTTCGGCGTCCGCGAGTTTCAGTGGCTGGGCTACTTTCTGGTCGCCGCGGGAGCCATCGCGGGCTTCTTCGTCAGCCCCTCCGCAGCGTCGTGGATGCTTCCCTCGCCGCGGGCACTCGCGATTTGGGTGATCTGCATGGGTCTCCTCTGGGTACCGTTCGGCGCGTACATCAATCGCAAGTATCTGTATGGACCCACGGCCTAAGCTTCAGCCGCGGGTTTGCGACGTCTGAGTCGCGCCGTCGCCGTACAGGGCTTCGTACAAGCGCCGATTCTGCAGCACGCGCTTCACGTAGCCGCGGGTTTCGCGGTAGCTGATGCTCTCCACGAACTCGTCGTCTTCGACGTCGGGGTAGCGGCGCTGCCACTTGTCGACGGCTGCTTCTCCGGCGTTGTAGGCCGCGAGCACGCGTGGCAGGTTGCCGCCGTAGCGATCGTGCAGGTCCCGCAGGTAGGCGGTGCCGAGCGCGACGTTCCGTGCCGGCTCGTAGAGCTCCTCCGCACTGAAGTCCGCTGCACCGCTCTCGGCAGCCAGCCGGCGTCCCGTCGCCGGCAGGATCTGCATGAGCCCGAGCGCGTCGGCCGGCGAGCGAGCTTCGCTGTCGAACAGGCTCTCCTGGCGGATGAGAGCGGCGACCAGAAGTGGATCGAGAGCGTGCGCAGCCGCCTCGCGCTCGACGAGGTCCCGAAAGCCGAGCGGGTAGCAGAACCGCAGCCACACGGCATTGAGGCTGCAACCACCGGCTCGGAGCGCGTGGCCGACCGATTGCCTGTAGCCGCCGACGTCCATCCACGATCGGATGAGGAAACCGTCGCAACCCGAAACGCGATCCTGATATGCCGCGAGCTCGCCGCGCGCGAGCGTGGCGAGGCTCATGGCCTTGAGCTCGTCGAACCTCGTGAGGTGCGGGTCTGCGACCAAACAAGTCGCGGTGGCGATCGAGGAGTCGGTGGCGGTTGAAATACGCCCGGAGAGCGCAGAGCCGGTTGGCTGACCGAGCCGCGCCTCCGCCAAACCGGCGTAGTACGAGTCGGGATAGTCTTGGAGTAACCTCCGATAGGCGCCCTCGTCGCCGGACACACGAGCCTGCCAATAGAGAGCGCTCGGCCCTTCCGCGCCGCCCCCCCGAGCGACTTCTGCGAAGATGGCGGCAGCCCGACCGTGGTTGCCAGAGCGGTACTCGCACCAGCCTACCCGAAAGCGCGCCTCTGCGGCGAGTGAGCTCTTCGGGTACAGACGCGTCAGGCGCGCGAAGTCCCGCGCGGCCAGCGGATAGCGGCGTGCCTCCTGATGGATCCGCGCGGCCGCATAGATCGCTTCCGCGGCCTGGGGTCCGTCTGGGTACTGACGCACGTAGAGACCGAAGGTTCGCAGGGCTCGCTCGTCGTCGTCGCGATTCCAGGCGAGCGAGCCGAGACGGAACAGCGCGCGCGCTGCGACCGGATGGCTTGGGTAGGCGGCGCGGAGGCGCTCGAGGGTCTGCTCGGCTGCCTCCGGCTCACCGATTCGCGAGAGCGCGGTCGCTTCGAGCCAGCGAAGCTCGGGCGCGGCCCGGTCGGTCGGAAATCGGCGCTCGGCTAGCCGCGTGAGCTCGAGTGCTCGCGTCCCCTCGCCTTCGGAAAGCACCAGCGAGATCTCCTCGCGGGCTGCGTCGGCGCTCGCGAAGACGGAGTCTCGCTCCTGCCACGCCCGCTCCCTGGCGGCGGCGGCCTCGGGCGATCGTGGATAGCGGGCGCGCAGCTCGCGGGCCAGGGCCAGCGCCTTCGCCTTGTCGCCGAGCCGAAGGGCGACGTCACTCTCCAAGGCGAGAGCTGCGGCGCGATCGGCCCGACTCTTGAGATCGTGGTTGGCGGCCGCAAGCAGGCTCGTCGCCTCGTGCCAGTTCCGCTCGGCGGCGCGTACGCGCGCGAGCGCGAGCTCCGCCTCTCCTCTCCACACGGAATCGGCATGTCGATCGAGCAGTGCCTGCCACTCGGCGAGCGCACGCGCCTCGTCGCCTCGCGCCTCGGCGATCTTCGCCAGGTAGCGAAGGGCGTAGTCGGCGAGCTCGGGGTAGACCGCGGCGACTCTCGCAAACAGCGGCTCGGCCGATGAGGCCTCTCGATCGAAAAGGGAAAGCGCTGCCTCGAAGAGCTCGCGTCGCTCCGCGGGCGTGCGGCCCTCCGGGATCGCGGCCGCGGTCGCGACGGGCGCGGAACTGGGGGGCAAGGGGCTCGGCTCGGGGGCGCAGGCGGCCAGAAACACGAGCGTAGCGAGCCACCTTTTCATACTCGCGCGTTCGGCTACCATGCGCTGGTTGGGGTCGCAACGCGCAGTCGGACCACGGAGCTGGATACTCGCATCCGCCTCGCCACGGCGCAGCGATCTGTTGCGCGCGGCCGGCCAACGCTTCGAATGCATGGCGAGCCGCGTCGACGAGACGCCGCGCTCCGGCGAGCAGGCCCTCGACTCGACGCAGCGTATCGCCCGCGACAAGGCGCGCGAGGTCTTTGCGCAACGCCCCGGCCGATGGGTGCTGGCGGCCGACACGATCGTGATCGTCGATGGCCAAGCGCTGGGCAAGCCCGAGGATGCCGCCGAAGCGTCGCGAATGCTTGGGCGCTTGTCGGGGCGCCGCCACGAGGTTGCGACCGCGTTCGTGCTCCTCGACGAGCGCGGCGAGGTGTTCGTCGAGCGGGTGGTGAAGACCGAGGTGGAATTTCGATCCCTCGACTCGGCGGAGATCGCCGCCTACGTGGCCAGCGGCGAGCCGTTCGACAAAGCGGGAGCGTACGCCGTGCAATGCGGCGGGGCGACGTTCGTCGTCGAGCTGCGCGGATCGCGCAGCAACGTGATCGGTCTGCCGATGGACGAGGTGGAGCGTGCCCTGCGCGCCGCCGGTCTGTGGATCTCCCAGGGATGAGCGAAGCGAGCGCGGGAATCGCGGAACGCTATCGAGCGGTGTCGGAGCGCGTCGCCGAAGCCGCGATGCGAGCGGGCAGGAGGCCGAGCGATGTCACGATCGTGGTCGCGGCGAAGAGCTTCGGCGCCGAAGCTCTGCGTCAAGTGACCGGCGCCGGCGCTCGGGACATCGGCGAAAATTACGTCCAGGAAGCGATCCGCAAGAAACGGGAGGCTGGAGCCCCGGGTCTACACTGGCACATGATCGGTCGCTTGCAGCGCAACAAGGCCAAGCACGCGGTACGGTTGTTCGATCTCATCCACTCCGTGGATCGATTGGAGCTCGCGCGCGCCCTAGATTCTTCGGCGACGGAGATGGGCGTGACGGCGCGCTGCCTGATCGAGGTCAACCTCGACGGCGAGCCGTCCAAAGGGGGAGTTCACGTCGATTCCTTGCCCGAGCTCCTCGACGCCATCGCCGCGCTCGCCAGCGTCGAGGTTCGCGGCCTCATGGCCATTCCACCACCGGGAGATCCCCGCGAGTCGCGGCGTCGCTTCGCCCGGCTCCGCACGGTGCGCGACGGCCTAGACGGTTTGCGTCTTCCGCACGTCCAGCTTAAGGAGCTGTCTATGGGCATGTCGGCCGACTTCGAAGAGGCCGTCGCGGAAGGGGCGACGTTCGTGCGGATCGGCACGGCGATCTTCGGTCCGCGCTTCGAATGATGCGCCGCTCGAAGAGCGTCGGCTTTCTCGGTGCGGGCAACATGGCGGGCGCGCTCATCGGCGGCGTGCTCGAGGCGCGGCTGTACCGCGCCGCCGATCTCTGGGTCACCGACCCCGTGGCGGCTCAGCGCCGGAAGATCCGTCTGCGCCACAGAGTTAGTGCCGCGCCAGACAACCGCGAGCTTGTGCGCGGCTCGAGAATGGTGGTGCTGGCCGTAAAGCCGCAGGTGCTGCCGCGGGTCTTCGACGAGGTCCGCCGCGAGGCGAGTGCGCGCCAGCTGTTCGTGTCGATCGCCGCCGGAGTGCCTTTGCGGCGTCTCGAGGAGGGTCTCGGTCTTGGCGCGCGCGTGATCCGCGTCATGCCGAACACTCCCGCGCTTCTCGGCAAAGGGGTCTCGGTCCTCGTACGAGGCACGAAAGCCACGGATGCCGACCTTCGGGCGGCGATGCGCCTTTTTCGGGCCGTCGGCGATGCCGTTGCGGTCGCCGACGAGCGATTCCTCGACGCCGTGACCGGGCTCAGTGGTAGCGGGCCCGCCTACGTGTATCGCTTCGCCGAAGCTCTGATCGAAGCCGGCGCCCGACAGGGACTCGATCCAGCACTGGCCGGCAGGCTCGCCTTTGGAACGATTCAAGGCGCGGCCGCGATGCTCGTCGAGGGGAGGATGTCTCCAAAGGAGCTCCGTGAAATGGTGAGCTCACCAGGCGGGACGACGCTGGCTGGCTTGGCGGCCCTCGATCGAGCGGGATTCATGCAGGCGGTTACCGCCGCAGTCAGTGCGGCAACCGAGCGCTCGCGGGAGCTCGGCGAGCGCTGAGCGGAGGGAGAATCGGCGATGTTCGTGCTCTCGAATTTTCTGTACGCCGCGGCCAGCGTGCTCGGCATGCTCATCACGTTGTACATCTATGTGATTATCGCTCGGGCGATCATCTCTTGGGTCAATCCCGACCCGTACAACCCGATCGTGCGCTTTCTGTACAACGCGACGGAGCCAGTGTTGTACCGGGTGCGGCGCACCTTTCCTTTCTCGTACGCCGCAGGCATCGATTTCTCGCCGCTGATCGTCCTTTTCGGGCTCTATTTTCTGCAGATGTTCCTGGTGCGAAGCATCCAGGATTTTGCGCTCGCGTTGCACTAAGGCGCTCGCGTTGACAAGGCGAAACGCCCTGGCTACTTGAGCCCCGATGCCGATTTACGAGTATAGCTGCCTGACTTGCGGAACCTTTGAGGTGTCGCAGCGGATCACTGAGAAGCCGCTCAAGCGCTGCCCGACCTGCAGGGGGAAGGTCGCCAAGCTCATCTCGAGTACCTCGTTCCAGCTGAAGGGATCGGGATGGTACGTGACGGACTACGCCGGCAAAGAGGGCAGCGGCAAGAAAGCGAAGGAAGAAGGAAAGTCCGAGTCGACTCCGGCGAAGGATGCGTCCGGAGCCAAGGAATCCTCCCCTGCTGGCGAATCCGGCGAATCCGCGAAGAGCGCTTCGAAGGCGGAAACGAACGCGGCGTAACGGGAGACCGGCGGCACCCCGCCGGGAGTGCCGTCCGGACCCGTTCGCTTCAGGCCGCGCCCTGCTTCGCGCTCAGCAGGTCATCGACCTTCTTCTCAAGCGAGGACAGCCGCTTCGCGAGGAGCTCGACTTCGTGCTTGGAAGGCAAGGAGAAGCGGCTCACCAACCATCCGATCCGCCTCTTCGCGTGCGACTGCGCTTCGGACAGCAGCTTCTCGGCGCGTGTCTCGAACGCCTTCAGCGTCTTTCCCGCCTTCCTCTGAAGGTCGGTCGGGAGCGCTTTCGCCTGACTGAGCAGGCTGTCGACCACCTTGCGCCGATCCTTATGACTCAGGAGCTTGCCGGCCTCCTTACGAAAGGAGTCGAGGAGCTGCTCCGCCCCGGTCTGCAGGTTGCGAATGGAGTCCTGCACCTGTGCGAAGGGGGCAAACGTCGGGGATTTGGTTGCCATGTCGGGAAGAACCTCCTTGGTCTGCAGTTCAGATCGGCGACGGATCTAACACGGTGCGTCAGAATGTCAATCGGCCGCGTGTACAACCTGCGCACTTCTTGTGGATAAGTTGTGGAAGAAAGATCCGGGACGGAGATTCTCGGCGGGAAATGTCAGGTGCGGCGGGTAATCTCCGACGGAACGATCCTGTGGACAATTTCCGGCGATGCGATTGACAGCGCAGAGCAGGCATCTATGGTGACCCGCCTGTGGGCCGGCTCCCTAGCGCCGTCTTGCTCGCCGTTCTGAGCTGTGGCCCGACTCTAGCCGCTGGTTCCTCCGAACTCGCCATACCCGGCGCCGCCGATCGCGGCAGCGAAGACGCGGTGCGCCTCGTATTCCTGCTGCAATACGTCGGGGCGGACTACGCTGCGGCGGTGGCGGATGGACGGGTCGTTGACGAAGCGGAATACAGTGAGAATCGGGAATTCGCGGGCCAGATCGCCGACCTTTTTGCTCGACTTCAAACGTCGATTCCCGCCGCCAAGGCGCAGGCAATCGAACGTGAAGTACATCGAATCGTCGAGCTGGTCGGCGCTCGAGGAGAGCCGCGGCTCGTTCGCGAGGCCGCGGAGTCGGCGATCCCAAGACTGGTCGAGGCGCTCGCCCTGCGGGCATTCCCGCGGCAGCGGCCGGATCCTGCGCGCGCTCGCGCGCTCTACGCGGAGAATTGCACGCCTTGCCACGGCGCGCGCGGCGGCGGCGATGGCCCACGAGCGCGCGAGCTCGATCCGCCCCCGGCCCGATTCACCGACCGCGTTCGTATGAGCTCGGCGGCCCCGTACGTGTTCTACAACGCGATCACGCTCGGCGTGGCGAACACGGGCATGGCGTCGTTTGCCGATTCGTTCTCGGATCAAGAACGATGGGATCTGGCCTTTTATCTCTGGACGTTCGAGGGCTCGGGCGATGTCGCGCCGACGTCGCTTCCTCCCGTAGTCGTCTCGCTGCGAGATCTGGCGACGCGCTCGTCGAAGGAGCTGGCCCCCGAAGTCATGCGGCAGGCGGCCGCGCTCGGTCGGCCACTCGATCCGGACGAGGCCGAGCGCTGGGTCGCCGAGCTCCGTGCACATCCACCGCCGCTCAGCGATGCGCAGGAGCGGCTGGCCCGTGTGCGGCAGGACTTGGCGAAGAGTGTTTCACTCGTGCAGCGCGGAGAGCTCGAGCAAGCAGTCGATCTCGTCACGACGTCGTACTTGAGCGAGTTCGAGCCGCTCGAGTCTGAGCTCGATGGGCGGGACACGCGAGTGCGGCAGCAATTCGAGCGTGGCCTCGTCACGTTCCGGTCGGCGCTTCGGCGCGCCGACCGTGCGGCGGCGCTGGCCACCGCGAAGGAGCTCGAAGAAACCGTCGATCGCGCAGCTGCGGTGCTCGCCGGTCGCAGCAAAAGGCCTGCGGCGCGCGGCGTCATGTTCTCGCTCCTGATGGTGGGGGCCGCGGTGGCCATCGTGCTCTACCGGCGCTGGGTTGGAAAGCGCTCGGTTGTGAGCTAGATGCGCCGGATTTCGCAGCGGGCTCTGCAAGGGGAACGGGCGTGGGAGCTTTCGATGAGCAGGTCGAGGATCGCGACTGGAGCCGAACGCGAACTGGGCCCTCGCGCGCATCCATGGCGAGTCAGGGCGGGGAGATGAGCGCGGGCCGCCCGGCTCGGAGAGGCTTACGCGAGATGCTACGCGGAAGTGCCGGGTTGGCTGAGGGTGAGCGCGGCCTGCGCCTTTCTGCGCGCCTCGCGCTCGCGCTGCTCGGCGGCTCGGCGCTTGCCGCGAGCTTTCTCGACTTCGCTCTGTGGCCGCTCGGATGGGTGGCCTTCGTGCCGATCCTGCTCGCGCTCGGGCCAGGGTCTTCAACGCGGGAAGCGGCCGCGGTCGGCGTCACGGCGGGTCTCGCCGCCAACGTCCCCGCGTTCTCCTGGCTCCTTCACACGATTCATCTGTTCGGGGGCTTCCCGCTGTGGCTGAGCGTGATCTTCTACCTCGGCCTCTCGTTGTATTCGTCCGGCCAGTTCGTACTCTTCGCGCTGGCCGTCCGCCGCGTGGGCCCGGGCCCGGCCGCGCTATCTCCGCCACTCTGTTGGGTCGCGCTCGAGTTCCTCTACCCGAGGCTCTTTCCGTGGAGGGTTGCGAACTGCCAGCTAGAGTTGCCCGTGCTGTTACAGAGCGGCGACGTTGCGGGGCCGTTCGCGCTGAGCTTGGTGATGGTGTGGTGGGGCTCTGCCCTCGCGCTGGCGATCGGCGAAGGGTGGCGCGTGGCACGCTCGGCTCTGTGGCTCGCGACCGCTGCGGTCGTTACCCTCGTAGCCTACGGCACGCTGCGGCTGCCGTCGATCGATGCGGCCGCGGCCAACGCACCGGTGGTGCGCGTGGGCATCGTGCAGGGAAATCTCAGCATCGAGGAGAAACACGACGTCCGCTACCTCGAGGGCAATCTCGAGACGTACAAAACGCTGACCGACCATCTCGCTCCCAAGCCGGATGTGGTGATTTGGCCCGAAAGCGTGATCACCGAGCCGCTCCCGCGCACGCTCGAGCGGCTGTCCGCAGCGGGGCGCGAGGCGCTCGGCCTTCGCTCGCCGCTGTTCACTGGTGCGCTCACCTACGAGGGAGAGCCGGGCGCTCTCGAGTTCTACAACAGCGTGATGCTCTTCGATGCAGACGGTCGCGTTCTCGGTCTCTCCGACAAGCAGATTCTCATGCCGTTCGGCGAATATATGCCGTTCGGCTCCGTCCTGCCGTGGCTCAAGGAAGTGAGCCCGCAGACCGGCGATTTTCGAGCGGGACGAAAAGCGACGCCGCTCGACGTTCCCGGCGTCGGACGTTTCGCGCCGCTCAATTGCTACGAGGATCTGCGGGCGCGGATCGCGCGCCTCGCCACGCTCGAGGAAGGAGCTCAAATCCTCTTCGCCGTCGCTAACGACGGCTGGTTCGGTGACACTATTGCACCATTCCAGCACGAGGCGCTCGCGGTTTGGCGCGCGGTCGAGAATCGACGGTTCCTTGTGCGAGTGACCAACACCGGCGTGACGGACGTGATCGATCCGGCGGGGCGAGTGACGATTCGTCTGCCCGTGTTCCGGCCCGTGTCGACTGTGGCGGAGGTGCGCCGGCTGCAGATCGCCGCACCGTACACGCGCATCGGCGACTCGTTCGCTTGGCTCGTCACGGCAGCGGCCCTTGGGGTGTTGCTGACCTCGGCAGAATCGCGATCCCGTTCGGTACGCCCCAGCCTCCCTCGACCTCCAGGTTGAGTGATGGAGTCGCCACGGAGAGCTGCGTGCTCGGGCCGCCATCCAGGTTGAGCGCGCTCCAGCAGCCGAGACCCCCATCGCCGGGCTGGCGCACGAGGCTGCGTGCCAAATCGGACAGCGACACGGGGCGCGGCACCACGACCACCATGACCGTGCCGTCGCCGGGCAAACAAATGGAAGAGCGCCGCGAGACCTGAGGCTTCAACTGCAGCGCCCTGCCATCGACTGCTAGCCGCGGCCCCGATTGAAGCGCAGCATCGACGGGTGCGGGAAGGGGATCGCGGCTGTGCAGGATCGTCGGCTTCCCCATCGAGATCACGAAGACGCCTTGGTCGACCTTGCGCAGCGGGCTCGTCTGTTTTCCGTCTCCGACGACGAGACCTAGCGGCTGCGCCTTCTCGTCGAAGAACCCGCCGTTGACGACCAGATAAGCCTGGGTTTCCTGGCGCAGCACCGCGACCCGCGCCACTTTGCGCTCGACACGCCGAGCATCGAGAACGGTCATGTGCACAATGCGGGGGTCGGCGCGGAAAACGTGGGCCTCGACGGGCAGCCCGTCGTCGGAAAGGACCTGCCAGGACCGATACCACAGCCCGGGTGCGAGAGCGGTCCATTCCGCCGTGGCGCGGGGCTCCTCGGCCGACACACCAGACGCAAGCAGCGATGCCAGCAGCGCGCAGAGCAACAGTCGCAGCGGCTGGCGCAACCGAAGGTGCGCGAGACGCGAGCGCGAACCGGACAGGAGCGTCAGAACGCGCTCAGGGTCGCGACACGTTCGCGGTGGTAAGTGGGGTCGCCGAACGCGAGCTCGTTCCATTTTGCACGCTTGAACCAGAGATGCAGATCGTGCTCCCAGGTGAAGCCGATGCCGCCGTGCATCTGCACCGCGCGATTCGCCGAGCGTGCGAATATGTCGCACAGCGACGCCTTCGCCATCGACGCGGCACGAGTCGCCTCGCGCTTCCGCTCATCCTGGGCATATGCCGCATACCAGAGGAGGGAGCGGGCGGGCTCGACCTCCGCCACCATTTCGGCGGCCATGTGCTTGATCGCCTGGAAAGAGCCGATCGGGCGTCCGAACTGTTCACGGGTCTTCGAATAGTCGACCGACATCTCGAGCACGCGCTCCGCGCCGCCCAGCGCGTCGGCGGCCAACGCCACCGCGGCGACATCGAGGATCTTGGCGATCACCGGCCAACCGCCGCCGACGAGGCCGAGTACGTGCTCGCGGCCGACCTGCACGTTACGGAGCTCCACTTCACAGACGCGTCGAGTGCGATCGATGGTGTCGAGCAGGCGAATGGTGAGACCCGGCGATCGCCGATCGACCAGGAAGAGCGTAATTCCGGAGGCACCGTCGCTCCCCGACGTGCGGCATGCCGTGATCAAAACGTCGGCGGTATGAGCATAAGGAACAAATAGCTTCGCACCGCTGATGCGGTAGCCGGATGCGAGCCGCCGCGCTCGGGTTCGCACACCGGGCGGGTCGAGGCGGTCGCTCGCTTCGAGCAAGGCCATCGTAGCCGTCGCGTGTCCGCTCGCTAGCTTCGGAAGCCACTCCTGTTTCTGCATGCGGTTCCCCGCCGTCATGATCGCCTGGGTGGCGAGCACGGCGGAGAACAGGAACGGCCCCGGAGCCGCCACACGGCCGAGCTCACCAATGAGAACGGCCGCGTCGAGCATTCCAAGTGCCAAACCGCCGTACGATTCGGGGACGAGAACGCCAGGCCATCCCATCTCCGCCATCCGACGCTCGACGGCCTCCGATGACCCTGGCGTGGCCTGCGCAGCCTGCCGCACCACGCTGGGCGTGCATTCGCGCGCGAGAAAGTCGCGAGCGCTCTTCTGCAGCAACTCCTGGTCGTCGGAGAGGCCGAAATCCATCTCAGCTTCCCTTCGGCATGCCGAGGCCGCGCTCCGAGATGATGTTCTTCTGGATCTGTGAGGTTCCTCCGCCGATGATCAGACCGAGAGTGAACATGAACTCGTATGGCCAAATGCCGCGATCGACGACGTGCCTGGACTTGCGGTCGAGCACGCCGTAGTCACCGAGAACCTCGATCGCGAGCGCACAGATCGCATGGTTGAGCTCGGTCGAGACGAGCTTGTTCACGGAAGCGGCGATCCCGGGCGACCGCCCGCGCAGCAAATCGGTGAGCTGCCGATACGAGTGATACTTCATGGATTCGACGCGGATCGCCAGATCGGCGAGGCGCTGGCGGATCAGCGGGTCGGTGCTCGGCGGCTTGCCGCCACGACGACGCGTCCGTGCCACGTGCAGCAGGCCCTCGAACATTTGTTGCGTTCTCGTCGTCGAGCCCAGCATGTTGCGTTCGTGTGAGAGCGTGGCGTTAGCGACCTGCCATCCTTGATTCAGCTCTCCGACGAGGTTCTCCCGCGGTACTCTCACGTCCTCGAAGAACACCTCGTTGAAGCCTTTGTCGCCCGTCATCTGCACCAGCGGCCGGACGGTGATCCCGGGCGTCTTCATGTCGATCAGAATGTAGGAGATGCCGTTGTGCTTCGGCGCGCTTGGGTCGGTACGGGTGAGGCAAAACATCCAATCGGCGAACTGCGCGTTCGAAGTCCAAACCTTCTGGCCGTTGACAATGAAAAAGTCGCCGACCAGCTCCGCGCGCGTCTTGAGCGACGCCAGATCGGAGCCGGATCCAGGCTCGGAGTAGCCTTGACACCAGATGTGCTCGGCATCGAGGATCCTGGGCAGGAACGTCCGCTTTTGCGCCTCGGTGCCGTACTGCATCAGAGTCGGGCCGACCATCTGGACACCCATCATCCCGATCACGCTCGGCGCCCGCGCCTTGAGCGTCTCTTCAGCGACGATCGTCTGGCGCATGAGCGTTTGCCGCTTGTCGGTGTCGGGATCGGCGCGGCCGCCGTATTGCTTTGGCCAGCTCATGGCCAAGTAGCCCGCTTCGTAGAGCTTACGCTGCCAGGCCCTCAGCTCGGCGATGCGCTTGGGGTCACCAAACTCCGCGGGCACTGCCTTGCGCTCGCGCCTTGGGATGTTGCGCTGAAGCCACCGCCGGACTTCGCCCCGAAACGCGATTTCGTTCTGGTTGAAAGAAAGATCCATCGGCTTGCCCTCGTCTTGGACCGAATCGTCAGATATCGAATGCCTTCAGTACAATTCAACCTGCGACGGCACGCCTTGCCGATCACGGGCTCGCGCCGCGTCATCGGCGCGTACGCCACTGTAGTCACCGGTTCCGGCCCGGGTATGGGCGGAAATCCTTGCTGCGACGTGCGCCAGGGTCTGAGCGCGGCGCTCGGCAGCGTCGGAGTAGCCGCGGAAAATCCGTTGACGGTATGGAAGCGTTGGAGTACGACGACTTCGGTTGCTCGAGCCGACGCGAAGGTGCGTATGTTGTATCGAGTGTCGTGCAAGGTGTGCCACATTTCGTGCTTGTGGACCGATGACCCGCATGGATTCTTGGCCAGCGTCTGCCTTCGCTACCGTCATTGTCAGGCCAAATTGATCGATGAAGGGCTCGAGCACCCGCTCGTTGCTCGGCGCCCGCGGACGATGCCGCGACGGATCGGTCCCGCAAAAGGCGCCGCACCTCGAGCCTCGGCGAAGAATTTGCAACCCTAGCCGTAGCTTACGACTCGGCGCATGACGCGCCGGGTAGGCTCGCCTGTGCCGTCAGCTTCGCGACTGCCTCGGCCGCTGCGAGCGAACGACGAGGTCGTCCGTTTGCCGGTTCGATGCCTCGCTCGGCCTGGATTCGGCGCGCCACCCTTCTAGAACGTCGTGGATCTGCCGCTCCGCGCGGCGCATCAATGCCTCGGGGTCCTCGTCCGGATGGCGGCCGATCGGGGCCGCGATCGACACGCGCACACGGACTCCGAAGGGCACCGGCGTGAGGTTGTGCTGCAACAGGCGCCAGGAGCCATCGATGGTGACGGGGAGGACCGCCGTATTCGGTGCCGCGCGCAGCAGCTCCAAGGTGCCCCGGGCTTTGAACGGGCCGACCTCTCCTCGGCGTGCGCGCGTCCCCTCGGGAAAGATCACGGCCGAGACTTTCCGGCGCTCCACTTCGGCAGCGAGCGCGCGGATGGCCGCGACGGCTTGGTCGCGATCGCGCCGATCGATCACCGCGTTACCTCCCCGACGGAGGTTGTAGGAGATGCTCGGAATCCATCGCGCGAGCTCTCGCTTCGCCACGTATTTCGGAAAGTTGCTGAACAGCAAGGCGCCGAAGATCGGCACGTCGAACATGCTCTGATGGTTGGAGATCACCAGGTAGGGTGTCCATGACTCGACCGCGCCCGAGCGCTCGACCTCGAGCCGCGTGCCGCAGATTCGAAACGCTCCAACGAGGGATCTCTGAAGCAGCCCGACGACGATCTCGTGGGGTCGAGGGCCGAAGATCCGCGCGATCCGCTGCAGCGGATCGAAGATGCCGAGCACGAGACCGAACACGATCAGGAACGGTACGGTGAATGCCCAATCGACGGCGCGGCGGGCGAGTGAGTCCGACGTCATGCGAAGCGAGCGAGCTACCAGGGACGCCGCGCCCCGGTCAAATCTTCACGAAGGTGGCGCGCCGCGTCTCCGCTCGTGGGGGCTGCAGACCCGAAATCCTCGTCCATTTCGCGGGCCAAATTGCGAGGCCTCGCCCGGGCATGTAGGCAATCAGCATGCGCGTCCTGGTATCGGGTGCCTCCGGGCTCGTCGGTCGCTCCCTGGTCGGTCGTTTCGAAGCGCGCGGAGACTTCGCAGTCCCGCTCGTGCGGCGCGATGATGCGAATGGCGTACGGTGGGATCCGAAGACCGGACGCTTCGATGACGCCGCCGCGGAGGGGTTCGAAGCGGTCGTGCATCTCGCCGGCGAAAACGTCGCGGCGGGACGCTGGACCGACCGTCGAAAGTCCGAGATCCGAGACAGCCGCGTCATCGGCACGAGGCTGCTCGTCGAGCATCTCGCAACACTCGGCCGACCGCCGCGGGTGCTCGTGTGTGCATCCGCGGTCGGGTTCTACGGGGACGGCGGCGGAGAGGAATGCACCGAGGCATCGCCGCGGGGACGAGGGTTCCTCGCGGAAGTGTGCGGGCATTGGGAAGCCGCGTGCGAGCCGGCGACGGCTTGCGGCATCCGCGTGGTGACGCTCCGGATCGGCCTCGTTCTGGCCACCGAGGGTGGAGCGCTCCCGCGGATGTTGCCCGCGTTCAAGCTGGGTCTTGGCGCTCGGCTCGGCGACGGGAAGCAATGGATGAG
>JBEVNX010000126.1:0-7622 GCA_040507895.1 Binatia bacterium
AGCCTCCGCTGTTTCACTGGATGGCGGCCGGAGCTGCGTGGGCGCGCGCGAAGTGGTTCGGCGCGCCTGTTTTCTCCGGGGAGGATCTGGCGCTGCGGTTCGACGAATGGGCGCTGCGCGCGCCGTCCGCGCTGGCGGCATCGCTGCTGATCGTCTCGACCGCCGTCGCCGGCGCTCCTTTGATCGGCGGGCGCGCTGCGCTGTTCGCAGCCGCCGTGCTGCTCACGACCTTCCAGTTCTCGTATCAGGCGCGCTTCGGCCGCGTGGACATGCTGCTCACCGCTCTCGTCACGCTCGCCACGCTGCTCGCCGGGCGGGCGATGCTCGAACGGCGCCCCGGCTGGCTCTACCTCGCCGGCGCGGTCGGAGGCCTCGCCATGCTGGCGAAGGGGCCGCTCGGGATCGTCCTTCCTGGGCTAGCCTGCGCCGCGTTTGTGGCGCTCGCGCCGCGCCTCCTCGGCATTCCTCAGGCGCCGCTGCGCGAGCTGCCATGGCGGAGGGCCCTCGGCGTGGCCCTCGCCGTCGCGCTGCCTTGGTACGTGCTCTCGAATGCGCTGAGCCACGGTGCGGTCGTGAGGTCTCACCTCTTCGCCGAGAACTTCGACCAATTCGTCGGCGTGGGCGGCCGCATGCGCGAGTCCTTCTACCTGGAACCCTGGCTGCTGGACTCGTTTCCCTGGAACCTCCTCGCGCTCTTCGCGCTCGGAGCCGTTTGGCGCCGGCGCGAGCCCGCGGCGGTGTTCTGCGCGATCTGGTGGATCGTCGTGATCGCCTTCTACCAGATCGCCGCGTACAAGCGCCGCGCCTATCTACTGCCCGCGCTGCCCGCCGAAGCGATGATCGCCGGATGGTATCTCGATCGCGTCGCCTTGACGCCGCTGCCGTCCGTTGCCGTCGGCGAGTGGCTGAGTCGGGCGGCGCGTCCCGTTCTCGCTTGCTTCCTGGCCGGGCTCGTCGGAGCCGTGGCGGCTCCGCCGGCCGTGCGGGCCTGGGTCGAGAACGGTTCGCTCGGCCCGCTCGATGCGGCCGTCGCGGTTGCTGCGGCAGCCGCCTGCATGTTTGCGCTCGGCGCGTCGGTGCGTGCGATCCGGGTGGGCAACCGGGAAGCGGCGCTCGTCGCCGTGTGGCTCTGTCTCGGACTGTTCTATGCCGCCGTGCTGCCGACTGGCATGCTGGTGATGGGCAGGCAGCTCTCGCCGAAGAGCCTCGTGGCCCGCATCGAGGGCTCGATGTCGGACCGGAGCAATCTCGAGATCTGCGGCATCGGCGCGGACACGAGCCTCGTGCTGCTCCTCTACCTTTCGAATCCCGAGCGCGCCCGAGTGAGACCCGAAGGCTCGTGTGTGGCGAAGCCCGCTCCAGGCTTCTACGTGTTGTCGGACGTGGAATGGATGCGGGCCGTTCGAAGCGCGAGTGCTTCCCGATGGCGAAAGCACTTCGCGGGCGAGGTGCGCGGGGCAAACGCCCGCACACCGCTAGTCTTCGCGGAGCGCTTGCCCGCGGCCGCTGCGGAGCCGTCAGGAGATGCGGGCGGAACCGATGGCTCGCTGCAGTAGCGGGTCGGCGAAGACTGCACAGAGGTCTTGGAGTGCGACGCCGATCTAGCCGTTCCAGGTCGGCGGGACGTCAATGCAAGACCAGGAGCTTGTTTCGCGAGGCTTGACTCCTGCCTAGGATTGGTTGGAGAGGTCTCCAGCAGCGACGCAGGGCACGCCGGGTCCCGCGCGTAGATCGGACTCGAGGAGGATACGATGAGCGACGGGGAAAAGACGCTATACGAGCGACTCGGTGGCTACGAGGCGATCAGCGCCGTCGCGAATGATCTGGTGCCCCGACTGCAAGCCGATCCGCAGCTCGGCCGCTTTTGGGCCCACCGTGGAGCGGATGGCGTCAAGCGCGAAAAGCAACTCCTGATAGACTACCTCTGCGCATGTGCGGGCGGGCCGATGTACTACCGGGGCAGGGACATGGCACTCTGCCATCGCGGCATGCGCATCAGCGAGAGCGACTGGAACGTGTTCCTCGGCCACGCCGGCGCGACTCTCGCCAAGTTCAACGTGCCGGACGCCGAGCAACGCGAAGTGGTCGCGTTCGTCCAGAGTCTCAAGAGTGACATCGTCGAATGCTGAGCTCGCCACGTGGCGGCGGCATTGGGGGCTTCCCGGTGGCACGAAGGAGCCAGTCCGCGCGCGCTTGACGAGTCGCGCCCGCGGCGAGCTCAGCGCCGGCGGCTGAATGTTTCGACGAGCTCGTTGACGCGATCGGCGCGCTCGATCGTCACTGCGTGTCCGGCGCCCTCGAGCACTTCGAGGCGCGCGCCAGGGATCGCGGACGCGACGTGCTCGGCGTGGAACGCGGGCACGAGCACGTCCTCGGCGCCGGCGATCACCAGCGTCGGCATCGATAGTTGCGCGAGGTCGGCCGAGCGCGTACCGAGCCAGGCCCCGAACGCGTGGGCTTGGCGGCGGAGAGTTGCGAGCGGCGTGCGCGCCGCCATCGCGCGAAGCGCCTGAGCGGCCGCCTCGCGCTTCGGGGTTTCGGCGAGGAACCCGCGGCTCAGAAACCACGGGAGCATCGCACGGATGCGCCCTTCGGCTTGCGGCGCGTCGAACTCGAGTGAAGCGCGCAGCACGGCCTCGAGGCGCGCGTCCGGAGCGATGGGCGGGGTGATCAGCACGAGCGCTGCGACGGCGGTGGGCCGCTCGAGCGCCAACTCGAGGGCGATCGCCGCGCCCATGCTCGCGCCGACCACCGTGAGCGGTCCGCGGTCCCCCGCCGCCGATGCTGCCTCTTCGGCCATGGCGGCGATCGTCAGCGAGTCGGCAGGCATCGGCCGCGATGCGCCGATGCCCTGCGGATCGTACGAGATCACGGTGAAGCTTTGGCGCAGATGGTCGATCTGCCGACGCCAGCTCGTCTTGTCGACGCCGAAGCCCGAGATCAACAGAAGAGGCGGGCCGTTACCCTCGGCATCGATCGACAGGGAGGGCTCGCTCGATCCCGCGCGCTCGACGTCCTCGACGGTGATCCGCCCGCCGGGCCCGCTGCCGGGGATCGATTCGAGATCGAGGCCGAGCTTCTTGGCGAGCGCACGCGCCGCGGGGGCAGCCTTCACGCCGCTCTGGGGCGCGCGAACCGGACCCGTCGCAGCGGCCGGCAAAGAATCGTGGGCGGCGCCCGCCCCAGCCGGTGCGCCTTCGACCTCGGGGACGAAGCTTCGCTCGAAGGCGCCGCGGTCGAACGACTCGCCGGGATCGGTGAGGACACCGAGCAGAGACCCGATCGGCACCGTGGTTCCCGGCTCGACGTAGATCGCGGCGAGCGTTCCGCCGCAGAACGCTTCGACCTCCACCTCCACCTTTTCCGATTCGATGACGAGAAGGATCTGGCCCTTTTCGACGATGTCGCCGGGGCTGGACTTCCACTCGACGACCGTGCCCTCGACCATGGTCAGGCCGAGGCGCGGCATCGTCACTGCGGTCGCCATGAGGAAGCCTCAGCCTTCGAGCGACGAGCGCACCGCCTCGACGACGCGGGCCGGGGAAGGGATGTAGGCGTCCTCCAGGACCGGACTGAACGGCACCGGGCAGTGCGGCGCCGTGACCCGCCGGATCGGGCCGCGCAGCAGGTCGAAGCCCTTGTCGACGGCGAGCGCGGAGATGTCCGCCGCCATTCCGCAGCGGGGCGTGGCCTCGTCCACCACGACGAGGTAGCCCGTCTTGCCGAGCGACTCGAGCACGGCATCTTCGTCGAGGGGCGAGAGCGTTCGCAGATCGATGACCTCGGCGTCGATGCCCTCGCTCGCGAGGGTCTTAGCCGCCGCCAGCGAGGTGTCGACCATGCGCCCGCAGGCGACGATGGTCACCGATTTGCCGGCTCGGGCGATCGCGGCCTTGCCGAGCGGCACCGTGTAGCTCTCCTCGGGAACGTCGCCGCTCGTCGTGTAGAGCGACTTCGGCTCGCAGAAGATGACCGGATCGTCGTCGGCGATGGCGGAGAGCAGCAAGCCCTTGGCGTCGTAGGCGTTCGACGGTACGACGGTCTTCAACCCGGGGATCGCCGTGGTCATCGCGTATAGCGACTGCGAGTGCTGTGCCGCGGCTCGTAAACCCGCTCCGGTCATGGTGCGGACGACCAGCGGTACCTTGGCCTTGCCGCCGAACATGTAACGGAGCTTGGCGGCCTGATTCAGCAACTGGTCGAGGCAGACGCCGATGAAGTCGATGAACATCAGCTCGGCCACCGGCCGCAAGCCGGTGGTCGCCGCCCCGACGGCCATGCCCACGAGACCGGTCTCGCTGATCGGCGTGTCGATCACGCGGCCGGCGCCATACTTGCCGATGAGACCTTTGGTGGCGCCCATCACGCCGCCCCAGGCGTCCTCCTTCTGTCCGGCGCCTCCGGCGACGTCCTCGCCGAGCACGATGACGGTCGGGTCGGCCGCCATCGCTTGATCGAGAGCTTCGTTGACCGCCTGCACGAAGGTTCGCTTCCGTGTCGCCATGATGGCCCCCTCAGCTTTGGTATTGGACGTAGACGTCGGTGGTCAGCTCGGATGGGTCGGGCGCCGCGCTCGCTTCGGCGAAGCGCACTGCTTCGGCGATCGCCTTGGCGACTTGGTCGTCGACGCCCCGCAACTCGCTCGCCGCGAGTTTTCCATCCGAAACGACGCGCTTCTCGAAGTTGTCGATGGGATCCCGAGAGGTGCGCACCTTCTCGGTCTCTTCCTTGGTACGATAGGTGAGCGGATCACCGACGTAGTGACCAAAGTAACGATAAGTCTTGCACTCGAGCAGCGTCGGTCCCTCGCCTCGGCGCGCGCGCTCGATCGCGGCCGACGCTTTGGAGAAGACGTCGAAGAAGTCCATGCCCTCGGCGACCACCCCGGGAATGCCGTAACTCGCCGCTCGGTCGGCGAGGTCCCGGATGTTCACGTGATACGCCACGGGCGTGGCCTCGCCGTAGCCGTTGTTCTCGATCACGAAGACGGCGGGCAGCTTGAGGATCGAGGCGATGTTGAGGCTTTCGTGAAAGGCGCCCTGGTTCGTCGCCCCGTCGCCGAAGAACGAGACCGCGACGCCGCCGTTTTTCAAGACCTTGGCGGAGAGCGCTGCGCCGATCGCGAGGGGGATGCCGCCGCCGACGATGCCGTTGGCACCGAGCATGCCCTTGCCGACGTCGGCGATGTGCATGGAGCCGCCCTTCCCCTTACAGATGCCGGCCTGCTTCCCGAAAATCTCAGCCATCATCGCGTTGAGCTCGACTCCCTTGGCGATCGAATGGCCGTGCCCGCGATGCGTGCTCGTCACGCAGTCCCGGTCGCTGAGCGACACGCACACCCCGGCGGCGATGGCCTCCTCCCCGGCATACAAATGGAGAAAGCCGGGGACGCGGCCTGCCTGAGAGAGCTCGTTCAGCGTCTGCTCGAAGCTGCGGATCGTCCGCATCGTGCGGTACGTTCCCAGTAACTGGTCGCGCGAGAGCTCCATAGGGTTCACCTCCGGGGTCGGATCACTAGCAAACGGCTCCGCCGAAGGCCATCTTTACTCGCCGGGCCGTTCGCTCTACCTTCTTGGCGTGCGGCGCCAGTACGTCCGCTTTGGGGTCGGCTTCATCGTCGTAGCCGCGTTCGCTTCCGTCGGCTACCTCTTGCACACGAGCTTCCAGGTCCAGAAGTCGACCCAAGACGATCACTCGAGCCTCGAAGGCATGCTCCCCGAGGCGGTGCAGTGGATCCAAAACTTCCACCGTATCGAGATCCGCGAGGGCAAGAAGGCTTGGGAGCTCATCGCGGACGAGGCGCAGTATCTGCAGGAGCGCGATCAGGTGGTGGTTCGCAACCCCCGTACTACCCTCTACATGCAGGATGGAGAAAAGGTCACCGTGACCGGCAATCACGGGACCGTCGAGTTCGCGAACGGCAAGGATTTGCGCAAGGCGGTGCTTCACGATAGCGTCGAGGTCCACCTGCGAGGCTTCGTCGTCCGCGCCGAAGAAGCGGTCTACGAACGAAGTACCGAGAAGATCGTCGCGAACGGACCGGTGACGATCGTCGGCACGGAGCTGCAGGTCGCTGGGAACGACATGACCGTGTACGTCAAGGACTCTCGCTTCGAGCTCCGAAAGTCGGTGCGTGTGACACTCATTCCCAAAGCATCCCAGGGCTCGCCGCGCTCCTAACTCTCGTGATGTCCCGAGATACGCTCCGGTCCGGTGTGCTCGGGCTCGTGCTCGCTCTGGCCAGCAGCAGCTGGGCGGCCGGTGCTCCCAAGGCCGACTCACCGGCCTTGCCGGGCTTCGGCGACTTCAGCTTGACCTCCAAGAAGGAGCCGATCGAAATCACCTCGGACCGGCTGGACTTCGACTACAAGAGCCGCCGCACCGTCTTCCGGGGTAACGTCGAAGTGATTCAGGGCGAAGTCCACTTGCAGAGCGACAGTCTCACGGTGGACTATTCCCAGGTGGGGGACAAGCAAGAGGTCCAAGCGGTCAACGCGGAAGGGCACGTGACGATCACACAGGGGACGAAGAAGGCCACGGGCACGCACGCGGTCTTCAACCAGGCGAGCCGTACGGTGGTGCTGACGGGTAACGCGATTCTCGAGGAGGGCTCGAACCAGGTGAACGGCGACAAGATCGTGGTTCATCCCGATGAGTCGCGGATGGAAGTCATCGGGGAGAACCGGCGCGTCAAAGTGGTCCTCTTTCCCGGGCAGGGGCAGCTCGCCGGAGGCGCCGCGGACAAGGCCACGGCTACGCCCGGGGTCGCGCCGACGCCTCAATCGACCCCTGGTGCCGGCCGGCGACGCTGAGGGCTCTCTGCCGAAGTCGGCGATGGCCGTCAGCTCGAACAACCCGAGGCTCGTCGCGGCGGAGCGGCCGGCCAAGGAGGAGAACGCGGCGGCGCCGCGCGTGCTCCGAGCGGCCGACCTCACCAAGAGCTATGCCGGACGTATCGTCGTCAAGAGCGTGTCGATCGACGTGCGCAGCGGCGAAGTCGTGGGCCTGCTCGGCCCGAACGGAGCCGGCAAGACCACGACCTTCTACATGATCGTCGGCCTGACACGCCCGAACGAGGGTCGGGTGTTTCTCGGCGACGCGGATCTGACCGAGCTTCCGATGTATCAGCGCGCGCGCTCCGGGATCAGCTACTTGCCGCAAGAGGCCTCGGTCTTTCGCAAGCTCACCGTCGAGGAGAACCTCCTTTCGATTCTCGAGACGCTCGACATCACCGCCGCCGAGCGCGAGGAGCGCCTGACGACGCTTCTCGACGAGCTGTCGATCGCGCACCTGCGCAAGAACAAGGCCCACTCGCTCTCCGGCGGTGAGCGCCGCCGGTTGGAGATCACGCGCGCGCTCGTCATCTCGCCCGCGTTCATGTTGCTCGATGAGCCCTTCGCCGGCATCGATCCGCTCGCGGTGCTCGACATCCAGAACATCGTCGGCCAGTTACGCGGCCGCGGCATCGGCGTCCTCATCACCGATCACAACGTTCGTGAGACCTTGGGAATTTGCGACCGAGCGTATATCCTGAACGACGGCGTGATTCTGGAGGAAGGCAGCCCCGCTCAGATCGCCTCGAGCAAGAAGGCGCGCGAGATCTATCTCGGCGAAAAGTTTCA
>JBEVNX010000054.1:0-15984 GCA_040507895.1 Binatia bacterium
GCACGTACTCGGCGAAGCAACGGAGGTTTCGCTCGGCCTCGGCTTGCGGCATGCCGGCGTAGCTCGCGCCGATCATGAAGCCGTTGGCGCCGATGAAGTCGCGAATGAACGCCAGCTTCTCCAGCACCTCGTCGGGAGTTCCCCAGGGCATGAGCTTCGCGAAGTCATGCGCAGCGCCGTCCATGCCGCGCTTGGCGATGTAGCGATTGAGCCCGCCGTAGAACTCGTAACCCTTGTGCGTGCCGAACTTCTCCGATGTCATCTCGTAGTGGCGCATCGCCGTGAAATAGTAGTCGGAGATGTATTTGAGTCCGAGCTCGCGCGCCCGCGCGCCGGCTTTGTCGACGAATACGAACGCGCCGCAGAGAGGCCTCGGGACCGGCGTCGCGCCGTTCACCTCGCGCCAAACGCGGTGGTAGGTCTCGAAATCCTGCTTCACCGACTCCCACGGCTTCTGCGGGATGACCAGCAGGCCGACGCCGAGCTTCGCCATGATCGGCACCGACTCGGGCGACACCGCCGCGGCGTAGGTGCGGCCGCGGAACGAGCGCGACGGGAACGGGCGGATCGCTCGCCGCGGCTGGCGGGTGATCTCGCCGCCCTCCATGTAGCCGGTCTCGAGCGCGTTCAGCACGAGCTGCGCGTATTCCACGAAGCGCGAGCGGCCCTCGTTCTGATCGAGCCGGAAGCCCTCGTACTCGATGCGCGCCAGGCCGCGGCCGAGACCGAGGATCAGCCGGCCGCCTGACAGGTGATCGAGCAGCGAGACTTGCTCCGCCACGCGGATCGGGTCGTGCCACGGCAGCACCACCACCATCGAGCCGAGCCGGATGCGCCGGCAGCGGCCGGCGAAATATGTGAGCAATTGCAGCACGTCGGGGCACATCGTGTAGTCGTCGAAGTGGTGTTCCACCGACCAGATCGAGTCGAAGCCGAGGGGCTCCGCCATCTCCGCTAGGCGCAGCTCCTGCGCATACACCTCAGCGTCGGAAACCGCCCCGTCGGGGTTCTGGAAGTAGCAGCCGTATCCTACGTGCATGGTCTCACCTCGTGTGCATGATGGAGAGGCTTCGCCGTTGTGCCTCGACAAGACTATGCAACCGAGCGAGGTTTGACTACACCCACGCTGCGAATCCCAACTCAAAAGGGGGAAAGACCATGTCCAGCGCTCAGCTCGAAAAAGTCATCACCGACGTCGTAGCCACGTTCGGGGCGTGGGGCCCCCAGACGACTCTGGCGCAGATGCGCAAGGGGTGGGACGACCTCTTCGCCAACGTCAAGTTGAGCGTAGGCGCCAAAACCGAGAAGGTCGACGCCGGAGGCGTGAAGGCGGAGTGGATCACCGCTCCCCGGGCCGCGGCCGACCGCGCGATCCTCTATTTTCACGGCGGCGGGTACGTGCTCGGCTCGATCCATTCGCACCGCGACATGTGCGAGCGCCTTTCCCGCGCGGCGCAAGCGCGTGTGCTGGCCCTGGACTACCGGCTTGCCCCCGAGCATCCGTTTCCGGCCCCGGTCGAGGACGCTCGGGCGGCGTATCGCTGGCTGTTGAAGCAGGGGCTTTCTCCGAAGCGCGTCGCCCTGGCCGGCGACTCGGCGGGCGGCGGATTGACGTTCGCGACCCTGCTCGCATTGAAGCAGCACGGCGATCCCATGCCCGCTTGCGCCGCGCCGCTCTCGCCCTGGGTCGATCTCGAAGCGCTCGGAGACTCCATGACCAGCAAGGCCGCCGAGGATCCGATGGTGCAGAAGCCCCTCGTCCTGGAGATGGCAAAGACGTACGTTGGCGACGGCGATCGGCGCAATCCGCTCTGCGCGCCGCTTTACGGCGACCTCTCCGGCCTGCCCCCGCTGCTCATCCAAGTCGGATCGCGCGAGACGCTGCTCGACGACGCCGTGCGCATCGCGGACAAAGCGGAGAAGGCGGGAGTCGACGTCGAGTTGGACGTCTGGAAGGGCCAGATTCACGTCTGGCAGATCTTCGCGGGCCGGCTCGACGAAGGCGAGCAGGCGATCCAGAAGATCGGCGCGTTCGTGCGCAGACATACGGCATGAGCGGCCGATGAGCGCGGCCTGAGGCTTGCCATTGCAATCGGAGCGGCGAAAGCTTCGCTTCGGGCTCTGGTATGCGTTTCGCAATCCGTCCTCGTGGTCCACTTCGTTCGAGGAGCTCTACGGAGCCGTTCTCGATCAGATCGCGTGGGCCGAGACGATCGGATACGACGACGTCTGGTTGACGGAGCACCACTTCGTGGAGGACGGCCACGCGCCGTCGCCGCTCGTGCAGGCCGCGGCCATCGCGGCTCGCACCAAGAAGATCCGCATCGGCACGGCGGTGCTGTTGCTGCCACTCTATCACCCGGTGCGCGTCGCGGAGGACGGGGCCACCATCGACATCCTCTCCGGAGGTCGCTTCGAGCTCGGCGCCGGCATCGGCTACCGGGTCGAGGAGTTCGCGGGCCTCGGCATCTCGCGCGCCGACCGCGCGGGCCGCATGAACGAAGGGCTCGAGATCGTCCGCCGGCTTTGGGAGGGCGAGACTTTGACCTTTCACGGCAAGCACTTCCGGATCGACGGCGCCCGCCTGACGCCGATGCCGGTGCAGCGGCCCCGGCCGCCGATCTGGGTCGGCGGGTTCGGCCCCGCGGCGGTGAGACGCGCGGCGCGTCTCGGGGACGGATACATCGGCACGGGAGACGTGGCCTCGCTCGGCGAAGCCTACAAGGCCGAGCTCCGCGCGCTCGGCAAAGACCCCGCCCGCGGCCGGGTTGCCGGCGGTCACTTCTGGCTCATCGTGGCGCGCGACCCGGAACGCACGTGGCGCGAGCTTGCGCCGCACGTTCGCTACCAGATCAACCTCTACGCCGAGTGGCTCGCAAAGGCGGGACAGAGCTTGTTCCCGCACCTGCCGGACGACGCCGCGCTGAAGGCGAGCGGCCTCCTGCAGGTGGCCACTCCTGAGCGCGCCGCGGAGCTGATCGACGAGTACGCGGCTGCCACTGGGATCGAGCGCTACTACACGTGGACGATCCCGCCGGGAGTTCCGGTGCGGCGCATGGACGAGCACCTCGAGCTCTTCGCCACGCACGTCATGCCGCGCTTTCGCTGACGCGCGCCGGCCGCACGCTGCAGATCGACGGCTTACCTGCGCATGATTCGATGAGCGCGTAGCCAGATGCCGAACCCGGCGCCTGCGGCTCGCCGACCTACTCCGGCATGATCGATTCGTCGACGTGGTGGCCGGCGAGATCGTGCTCGGCCGAAGCATGCTCATGCGCCATGAGGAACGTCGCGGACTTCGCCCCGCAGAGCTTGCAGCGGAAGCCGCTGCTCGGAGCTGGCGGAGCCGGCTCGGCCGGTTCCGAGTCGGAGCCGCTCATCATGAACCATCCCACCGCAGCGGCCACCATCGCGAGCAACACCAAGATGAGCGTCGTACTCATCCTCGTCCCTCCCGGATTCTTTGACGCGGGGAGATGCTCGCGCCCTCGGCCCCCGTTTGTCAAACGCACCGGGAAGCGCTGGCGGAGCTTACCGCTGCGGCAGGTTTTGCCCGAAGCCGCGAAACGCCTGCTCGAGGAGGTCGCTCTCGTCCGGTGGGTCGGGATAGGGTCGGGGTTGCGGTCGGGCTCGAAGCGCCGCCGTCGCCGAGCAAGCCGTCGAGCGCGCCGATCGCCAGGCCGGCGAGGGCCGCGTCGCGCAGATCCTTGCCGACGCTCTGGTGCTTGTCGTGGTCGTCGTCGAGATCCGCATCCCGCTCGTCCTCCCTGTTCTCGTTCCACGACGCCTTCTCGACGCTCCCGCTCCACACCGTGGCTCCGTCGTCGAGATCGAAGATGCGCAGCGACAAGCCGACCGTTCGGCCGTGGCGGTAGTGGGTCTTGGTGCCGCCAAGCGGTCGCAATAAGATCGCCGGTAGAGGCCCCCGATTCAGCCGGCGTGGCGCCGCACGAAGCTCGTCACCGCGCGGTCGAACGCCTCGGCTGCTTCGAGGTTCACGCCGTGGCCCGCATCGGCGCCGACGACCTCGAGCTGCGGCATCTCCCGCTCGGCGGCTTCCCGTTGCGGCCGGAAGCCGAGCTCGCGCTCGCCGCAAACCAGCAAGGTCGGCACGCGGTTCTCACCGAGGCGAGGGCGCACGCTCGATTCGGGAACGCCGTAGCGGAACGTCTGAGCAAGCCCGCGGGGCGTGACCAGGGCTGCGTCGGCCAGGATCGCTTCGCGGTACTCGGCCGGAATCCGGCGAGCGTTGTGCGGATGGATCGGCAGGCGCTCGATGGCCGCGCTCCCCTCACGCTCGATCCCGTCGGCGAGCGCCGGCGTGGCTTCGCGCATCCTCGCCACCCACTCGGCGTCACCGAGCGCGGAGGCCGAGTTGGTGAACACCTGCGCGATCAGGCTCTCAGGATGGTCGAGGGCGTAGCGAAGCGTCAGCGCGGCGCCGAACGACTGCCCGCAGACGAGCCAGCGCTCGGCGCCGAGCTCGGTGCGGAGCTCCTCGAAGGCCAGGACGTAGGCGTCGGGATGGTAGAGCGCTGGATCCTCGGGCGATGGCGAGCGCCCGTGGCCCCAGAGCTCGACGACCACCGGCTGCGTCACCCGCGACAGTGCCGCGAGGTTCGGCTGCCAGAGCGACCGGCCCGAGAGGATGCCGTGGACGAGCAGCAGGAACGGGCCGTCGCCCCGATGAACCTCGCGGTGGAGCCGGGTTTCGCCCAAGCTCAGGCGAGGACGAAGCGAAATGCGCCGTCGTGCTTGACGATCCTGCCGGCCGACGGCGCCGCGAAATGCGTGCCGATCACCAGCGTTTCGGTGTCTGCGTAGCGCTCGCAGAACGCTCGCCGCGTCTTCTTCGCGAGCGGGCCGTCGTTGTCGAACACGTCGTCCCACTCGGGGTACAAGCACTGAATCGGATGATGCATCATGTCTCCGGTGATGACGGCGTTCTTGCCGTTCGACGAGATCCGCACCGAGAAGTGACCGGGTGTGTGTCCGGGCGTGGACTCGAGCCACACCTCGTCCGTGATCCGCTCCTTCTCATCGACGAGCTTCGTCAGCCCGTCGGACATCACGGGGCGCACCGAGTCGTCGACCGACTCCTTGTAGAACGGGTCTTCCTGCCTCGAGAAGAAGTCCCACTCGGTGCCGCCGATCAGGTACTTCGCATTTGGGAACGTCGGCACCCATTTCCCCTTCTCGAGCATCGTGTTCCAACCGACGTGGTCGACGTGGAGGTGCGTGCAGATCACGCAGTCGACCGACTGGCGGGGGCAACCGGCGCTCTCGAGCGCTTGCAGGAACGGCAGGTGGAGATGATCCCACTGCGGAAACGCCTTTCGCTCCTTGTCGTTGCCGATGCAGGTATCGACGAGGATGCGCTTGCCCTGCGATTCGATGATCAGCGTGTGCACCGAGAGCTTGATCTTCCCGGCGTTGTCGACGAAGGTCGGAAACAGCCAGTCCGACTCCTTCGCGAGCGTTTCGGGCGTCGCGCTCGGCAGCAGCTCTGTGCCCGGCCACTGGTCCTCGAGCTCGACCACACGGGTGACGCGGACGTTTCCGATGTTCCAAGAGATCATGGGGGTCTCCTCCGGCTGTGTCGCCGGCCGGAGAGGTTAGAAGATGCCGGACGCGCCGTCCATGGGCGGGGCCTCGAAAACGCGGGGCGTGGGCGCGCAACCGCGAGGGATTGCAGCCAACGAGTGGCGAGCGTAAGCCTCAACGCAAACCTCTCACCAACATCGGAGGCCTACGATGACACTCTGTCCCGTCGCACTGGCCGTCGGCTGCAAGAAATGCCCCGATGTTCGCGATTTGCCCCGCGAAGGGAATCATCGGCGACTACCGAGGTGAAGAGCAGGGGTCGGCTGAGAAGCAGGATGCGCAGAAGCCTGAGTGACGCTCGGGCGAGATCCGCACGTCGGCCCACGCCGTAGCTCGAGGCAGCCGACGTCGTCCGTCTTGCAGATCGACGCAGGTTCGAACGGCCGCTCGACCGCCGTAGGTGCTCGACTTCGATCGGCCCCCTCACGAGCTTCCGCACCGTCGCCCTGCTTTCGCTGCCGCGTTGAAATAGGTTCTCCGGAGGGAGAGAAGAAGGCATGACGGAGCATACAGTGGGACTTCAGTTGCGCTCGATGGTCAGGAAGGAAGGCTTCCTCGAGGTCTCGCTCACCCGGGTGCCGGTCCCCGAGCTGAAGCCCGACGAGGTGGTGGTCCGCATCGACGCGTCGCCCATCAATCCGTCGGATTTGGGGTTGATGTTCGGCGGCGCGGACCTGTCCGCGGCGAAAGCTTCCGGTACGACCGACCTCCCGGTCGTCACCGTGAGCCTCTCGCCGGCGCTGATGAAAGCCATGGCCGGGCGCGTGGACCAGTCGTTGCCGGTCGGAAACGAAGGGGCAGGCGTGGTGGTGGGCGCCGGCTCCTCCGACCAGGCCCAGGCGTTGATGGGAAACACCGTGGCGATTCTCGGCGGAGCCATGTACGCGCAGTTCCGCTGCGTCAAGGCCGGTCAGTGTCTCGTCTTGCCGCAGGGCACCACGCCTGCGGAGGGCGCCTCCTGTTTCGTGAACCCGCTCACCGCGCTCGGCATGGTCGAGACGATGCGGAGAGAAGGCCACTCCGCGCTCGTGCACACGGCGGCGGCCTCGAACCTCGGCCAGATGCTGAACAAGATCTGCGTCGAAGACGGCGTCGAGCTCGTGAACATCGTGCGCAGGACGGACCACGAGGACGTTTTGAAGGCGATCGGTGCCAAGCACGTAGTGAGCTCTGGCGCTCCGACGTTCATCGAAGACCTCACGGAAGCGCTCGTCGCCACGGGCGCGACGCTGGCCTTCGACGCCGTCGGCGGCGGCAGGCTCGCGACTCAGATTCTCGGGTGCATGGAAGCGGCTGCGAACCGCTCGGCCAAGGAGTACAGCCGCTATGGGTCGACGAAGCACAAGCAGATCTACATCTACGGCGGCCTCGACCGCGGGCCGACGGAGATCGTCCGCAATTTCGGCATGGCCTGGGGCGTCGGCGGCTGGTTGCTGACCGTGTTCCTGCAGAAGATCGGACCCGAAGCCTCACAGAAGTTGCGAGCGCGAGTGGCCGCCGGCATCAAGACCACCTTCGCGAGCCACTACACCAAGGAAGTCTCCCTCGCGGAGGCGCTGCGACTGGAGGAGATCGTCGTCTACGGCAAGCTAGCAACCGGCGAGAAGTACCTGATCAATCCGAACAAGGGCGTCGCGCACTGAGATCGTGGGAGCCCGTGAGGAGATCCTCGTCTTTTACCGCATGCCGGCCAAGATGACGTCCGCCGGCGCGTGTGCGCCAGCGCTCGCCGCTCTACCCCCTGACATCCCGTCGCTTGTGCGCATCGTCCAGGGCCTCCTATTGCACGAGCACATCGCTCCAGCCTACGGCGTCGAGCTTTCGGACGCTCGCCGTGGCGAGACCCACACGCGGACTGCGGAACGAATCCTCGAGCTCGTTCGTCACCATGACGCAGGTCCGCTCACCCGAGCACGCGCGCTGGAGAATCGCGTGGTCGGCACCTGCCGCAACTTCACCGTGCTGCTCGTGACCCTGCTCCGCGCGCAAGGCACGCCGGCCCGCGCCCGCTGCGGTTTCGCCGCCTACTTCGAGCCGGGCAAGTTCATCGATCACTGGGTCGCCGAATGCTGGGACGCTGCCGCATCCCGCTGGGTCCGCGTCGATGCTCAGATCGACGAGCTCCAACGCTCGCTGTTCCACGTCGATTTCGACGTGCTCGACGTGCCACACGAACGCTTTCTCATCGCGGGCGATGCGTGGGCGGAATGCCGGTCGCGCGCCGCCGACCCTTCGGCCTTCGGCATCCTCGACTTGCACGGGCTCTGGTTCATCGCCGGCAACGTCGTGCGTGACGCTGCGGCTCTCAACAACATGGAGATGCTTCCGTGGGATTGCTGGGGGCCGATGCCCCAACCGGGTCAAACCGTCTCGGAAGCGCAGCTCGCGTTCTTCGATCGCCTCGCGAGCCGGACGGAAGCTTCGATGAGCTACGGACCGCCTACCAAACGGGCGAAGGAACCAGGGTTCCTGGTACGGTGTTCAACGCCGTCCTCAATCGGCCCGACGTCGTCTAGGGCGTCTGCGGGATCGTGTCGAAGCGACTCTCGGGGGCGATCGCAGATCGAGCTCGGGGTAGTGCCGGAAGATCCCCTGCTCGTTGAAGGACAGGCGGCGGTCCGACGCGAGATACGCCGCGATACGCGGCTGTCGCGCGACCTCGTCGCGAAGCCGTCGCAGGAGCGGAATCCGCCGCGCCATGCGAGCCATCGCGTTCGGAAATGCGTATTCGAGGCCCGAGAGCACCTGGAACGCGGATAGATCGACGTACGAGACTGCGCCGCCCACCAGGTGATCGCCGCCGTTTCGATCGAGCACTCGCTCCAGGTAACCGAGGTACTTGGGCACGCGTTCCTCGAGGAACGTGCGGCTCCGCCTGAGGGCCTCGCGCTTCTGATCCTCGTAGTAGAGGCTGCCCGCGATCGGATGGTGGGTATCGTGCGCCTCGTCGACGAGATCGGCAATGGTCAGCTGCAGCTGCTGGGCTCGGAGCTGACTCAGCTCGTCGTGCGGAACGAGGCCGTGGCGCGGGCCGAGGTAGGCGAGGATCGTGGCGGTTTGCGCGATGATCAGATCGCCAGATCTCAAGAACGGCGGAGCAAAGGGCTCGAGACTGTGGCGCCTGCCATCTTCGAGCAGCTTCATCATCGCCGCCATGCCTTTCGGACGGCGCGCGACGTCGACGTAAGAAACCCCGGCGTGCTCGAGAGTGAGGCGGATGAACTCGCCACGGCCTTGTATCCCCGGCCAGTAGTAGAGCTCGTACACGGGGTGCATGGGCCGACATTGTCGAACCAGCAACCCGAGGTCAAACCCGGCCGCGCCTCGCTCTTAGGAAACAGCTAGCGGACGAGGGTGTCAGTCGTCGTCGTTCACCTCGTGGCCGATGTAACCGCCAAGCGCTCCCGCAGCAGCGCCCGCGGCCGCGCCCTTCTTGGTCTCGCCCATCGTCGAACCGATTGCAGCGCCGGCGCCAGCGCCGAGGCCGCTGCCGACGGCGGTGTCGCCGAGTGCTGAGCCACATGCCGACAGAAGCGGAAGGCAGAGGATGCCGATTGCGATCGGAGTTCGCATCATGAAGATTCGTCCTCCTCTCTAACTAGCAAACCCCGAATCGCCCTCGGCGTCGCACCGGTCACGAACAACTTGGCGTAGGGAAATCGCAACAGACACGGCCGTGGACAAGAGCGAGCCGACGTTGAACGTCTGGGGACGAGGCGTTATGTAGCATTCCGCCTTTGCGCCAGCTGCCGCGCAAGCCGAACCTCGAGAACGGTGATCAGCGGGGACGTCAGGGATGAAATACGAAGCGATCCTATACGAGAAGCACGGCGCGGTTGCCAAAGTCATCGCGAACCGCCCGCGCTACAAGAATGCCCAATCCCGCCTGATGATCGAGGAGATGGATCATGCGTTCGCCGCCGCCAATGCCGATGACGATGTGCGCGTGATCATTCTCGCTGCCGCCGGCGATACGTTCTCGTCCGGGCACGACATCGGTACTCCGGAAGAGAAGGCCGACATGCGACGCCGTCCCTTTCCCAAGGGTGTACGCGGCGAGTACGCACTCTCGCGTCATCTATTCCTGGATACCACGCTACGCTGGCGCGATCTGGACAAGCCGACGATCGCTCAGGTGCAGGGCCTGTGCATCTTCGGCGGTTGGATGTTCGCCGCTGCGATGGACCTCATCGTCGCGTCGGACGACGCCAGGTTTTTGCCGGCTCTGCTGCAGTACTTCTCGATTCCCTGGGACATTCCGCTGCGTAAAGCGAAGGAGGCGATGTTTCGCAGCCGGTTCATCGGTGCCGAAGAGGCGGCTCGGCTCGGGTTCGTCAACGTGGTCGTTCCACGAGATCGTCTCGACAGCGAAGCGATGGCGCTCGCAACCGAAATCGCAGGGAACGATCCGTTCACGTTGCGCATGATGAAGTGGGCCGCGAACGCCGCCCAGGACGCGATGGGCTTCTCCCATTCAATCCGCAACGCCCATTCACACTACATGGTCCAGGGCTTGGACAGCTTCACCAAGGACAAGCTCGACGGCAAAGGCTTTCCGAAAGTGATGCCTGGCGTGGCTCGTGCCCTCAAGAGACCGGAGAAATAGCTGCGCAGCATCGGCGCCACCCGCCGTCTATCGAGAAAACCCGCAGAGCGCTGGTTAGGGGGCCTTCACCGCTAGCGGCTTCGAAGCGAAAGCAGCGCGTTTCCGAGCAGCGCGCCTGCGCCGCCCAGAATGCACAGCGGCAGGACGTGGCCGAGCAACAAGTGCGGCACAAACGCGACCGGACACCAGAGATCTAGCGCGACCCACGCGCAAGCGCCGGCCGCAACGCCGATTGCCGCGCCATTGAGCGCGGGCCGCACGGGCGCGCTCTGGCGGATGGCGAGAAATGCCAACAGGGGCCCAGCAGCGACGACGAGCGACAACGAAAGACATTTGAGGCCTGCCCGCTCCGGCCAGTCCGCCATCGGGTCACCGAACGCCAGGCTGCAGATCACTTTCCACGCGAAGAGACCGAGCGGCACCAGAGCGATTGCGTAAAGCAGCGAGCTGCGAGACCGGCCAAGCATCGATCGGCCTCTGGAGAGTGCGAGCCACAGGGCGACCGCGGAAACGCCCAGTGCACCTCCGGCCGTCGTCACGACGAGCCGGACGGATCGCTCCGAATATCGGGACGGCCCAACCTCGCCGCCCAGTCGCACGAGGTGGCCCTCCGACATGAGCAGCACGAAGATCGCGAACGCGAGCACGCCGCTTGCGGCCGCGAGCATGCTGATCCCTAAGTTGCGGCGCTTGGCCGCGGCGCGCGTCGGCGACGGCTCGGCCGCGGCCGCCGCCAACACTTTCGCTTTCAGCTCCGCGCTCACGCTGCGCCGCCCTCCTCGCGAAACACGGCGCGCAGAGCCTGATAGGCACGGTGAGTCCTCAGCTTCACGGCGGTGACCGAGGTGCCCAGTACTTCCGCAGCACGTTTGAGACTCAAGCCTTCTTGCTTGACGAGACGATACGCGGTGCGCTGAGCCTCGGGCAAAGCGTCGAGCCGCTCTTGTACGCGCCGCTCCAGATGGCAAGCGTCCAAGACATCATCAGCCGCGGCCGTCCTTGACGGTTCGGATGTCATGCGGTCGTCGTCGGCTGGAGCGTGCAGGAATAGGCCTAGCTCCACTCGCTGTCGTCGAGCGCTATCGATCATCAGCCGCTTCGCAATCGCAAGCGCCCACGGCATCACCGGGGCACCCGGAACGAAAGACCCACGCGCCCGGTGCATCTGCAGGAACGTTTGTTGCATCAGGTCCTCCGCACTGAACCCGTCCCGTGTGGTTTTGCGCAGATAACCCAAGAGGCGCGGCGCAATCGCATCGTAGAATTCGGAAAACGCGGCGTCGTCACCGTTGGAGTAGCGCTCCATGGCCGCGTCCGCACCCTCATCGCCTGAGTTAGTCACCAACCAAATCCGACGCTCTTCCCTAGTGGAGATACGAAACCGACCCATCGAAGTTTCTCCGTCTACACAAAAATAGTCAGCCTGTAGAGCTGATGGAAACCTTCGATCCCTCCGTCCGTAGTTTGTCGATACGGGGAGCGCCGGTAGGCAGCGACCCACAGACCGCGCATCAAGCGCGAAAGGAGAAGGTATGATCCGTTCCGCAACACTCGGGCGTCACGGCAGGGAACGCGCTCCGCTGCGTACGGTGTACGCGGCGAGCGCCGCTGCGCTCAGCCTGACGCTGGCGATCCCGGTTCGCCCAGCCTGCGCGCAGGACAAGAAACCGGATGTCGTTCCGCCGATCGTATTCCAGGCGGCCGGGCCAACCGCCGACTCGATTCAGTCCACGGTCGATGCGTTTCGCTCAGCCCTGGGCGACCCGAACAACGGCAACAATGCTCAAGCCTTCGAGACCGGTCGGCGCGAGATCAATTGGGACGGCGGCGGTGTCGACACGACGACGGACCCGGTGACGCCGTTCAACGTGTTCCTGAACACCCGCGGCGCTCAGTTCACCACACGGGGGGCCGGTCTTTCGCAGGCGCCGCCATCAGGCGGGGAGCAAAATGGTCTGGTGGGGTTGTTCAGCAATCCAACCTATGGCGCCACTTTCAGCGCCTTCAGCGCCAAGCGACTTTTCACCCCGGTCGGCAGCAACTTCACCAAGGGCTTGTTCTTCGTGCCGGGAACAAATGGGGGCGACCCGGCAACGGTCACCGGCTTCGGCGCGGTCTTTACAGACGTTGACCGTCCGGACGGAAGGACGCACCGAAATCCCAGCACGCTGATCGAATACTTCGGCGCCGATGGCTCGCTACTGCTGAGGAGCTTCGTCCCGGCCTCGCAAGGCGATGGGAGTCTGTCTTTCTTCGGAATCATGTTCAGCGATGCGCTGATCGCCCAGGTGCGGATCCACGCTGGCGACGTTGCGCCGGGGCCCGATGACGATCGCAGGCACGACATCGTCATGATGGATGACTTCATCTACGGCGAGCCGCAGCCCCTTCCGTAGTTTCAGCGTCCGCTGAGACTTGCCCCTGAACGAATGGCTACGCGCCCCGCAAGAGTTGCCGCTCTGCCGGCGGATTTTGCAAGAGTCGAGATCCACGGCGCCTCGAGCTTGCCAGAGTGGATGAAGTGCGAGGGCAGCGAAATTGTCGAGGGGCGGCACGAAACGAAAGCGCTCCTTGGCATGGTCGTGGAGACGGGTCGAAGCCGGGTTCGCGGGGACCCGGCTTCGGCCCGCGGCGAATCTTCTCCACGGAAGGCGATCCGCCGCCGCTTCCGAACCATCGCGACAGGTTCGCGCAGGCCCGCCCCGCGGGGGCACGGCGACGCGCCGCCACGCGCCTCAAAGCTTCGAAGCCACGATCCGAACCAATCGATGTGGATTGATCGGCTTCACGACATACTCCTGGAATCCAGCGGCAAACGCTCGATCGCGATCGTACGTGCGGGCGTAAGCCGTCACGGCGATCGCCGGCACGTTCCGGTACATCCTTCGCAGCCGATCCAACAACGCGTAACCGTCCTCGCCAGGCAGTCCCAGATCGGCGACGATCGCGTCAGGTCTCAAATTGCTCACGCAATCGAGTGCCTCCTCTGCCGTCGACGCCGAAAGGACCCGGGCGCCAGCGTCTTCGAGCACATGCACGGTCAGATCGCGCGTGTCGTCGTGATCTTCGACCACGAGCACGACGTGGTCGCGAAGCATCCCAGATTCCCCGTCGTTCGGTTCGCCTCGCGGCGAATCCTCAGCCGTCGTCGCCTGACGGTCATCCGCGATCGGCAGCAGAATCGTGAACGTCGCGCCGCGCCCTTCTCCCGCGCTGGCGACCCGAATTTTGCCACCATGCAGTTCCAGGATGTGGCTGACGATCGCGAGACCCAGCCCCAACCCGCCATGCGATCGCGTGATCGACGAGTCGCCTTGACGAAAACGATCGAAGACAAATGGCAGGACCTCGGGGCCGATGCCGACGCCCGTATCCATGATCTCGAACTCGACCCACCCAGGCGCGGGTCGAAGCGTCACCGTGATCTCGCCGCCGGCGCCGGAGAACTTCAGGGCGTTCGACAGCAGATTCCAGAACACCTGCTGCAGCCGGTACGGATCAGCGAAGACCGGAGAGAGATTGGCCTCAATACGCTCTTGAAAGATGATCCCTTTGACCTGAATCGCAGGATGGAGTGTCTCAATCGTCGCACGGAGAATGGCAGCGACGTCGACCTCCTCCATGGCCAGCTTCATCTTGCCAGTAGCGATCCGCGAGACGTCCAGCAGCTCTTCGATGAGTCGGATCTGCGCTCGGGCGCTCCGCTCGATGACCTCGACGGCATGCGCCGTGTCTTCGTCAAGACGCCGCATCCGCAGAATCTGCGCCCACCCGAAGATGGCATTCAGCGGCGTACGCAGTTCGTGCGATAGCGTGCTCAAAAAATCGTCTTTGAGACGGTTCACCTCCTGTGCTTCCCGGTACAACTGGATGCGATCGAGCGCCAGACGAATGCGACGCGCAACGTCCTCGACGATGAGGGCCCCGGACGCCGTGAAACGGCCCGCGCGCCTAGAGATCAGTGACACAACAGCGCTCACTCTGCCGTGCACGATGAGGGGGAGCATCGCCGCCGTCGCGATTCCCAGCCGCATGAACGCCGTCATCAGTTCTGGTCGGATCAGCGTGCGTGAAAGATTTTCCGAGTTGGCCGTTAAAATCTCTAGCTGTCCGGTTGCGATCACCCGAGCGAGATCAGAGCCTGCGAGGACATCACCGGATGCTGCCGCCGCGAGATCCGTGAGGATCGCCTCATGTGCCTTTGCTGCGTGGACTCCCGGTACGCACCGAACACTCCCATCCTCGTTGACGATGTGAATCATCGTCCAATCGGCGAGGAATGGCACTGGTAGCCGCCGTACGACCTCGACGAGGTCTTCGAATGTCACGAGTGGAGCCAGGTGGTCGGAAAAATTCGACAGAAACGCCAGGGTGTCGCGTTGCTCGATGAGCGCTCGCTCGCGTGACTGCTCGGCCTGCTCGCGCTCGGTAATCTGGACGCGCAGACGGTCGTTGGCGAGCTCGAGCGCGACGGTACGTTCCTTGACTCGCGCCTCGAGCTCGGCATGGGCAGCGAGCAGTGCCTTTTCGTGCTCGCGGAGCCTCTGCTCGGCAGCGACGCGGTCCGTGATGTCGATCGCGTGCCCCAGCACGTACGCTGTGCCGTCCGGATCGTACGACAACACGTTTCGGTACATCCAGGCACGGATGGATCCCGTGCGCGCCGCCACACGCATCAACCCCTCATCGTGCCCGTGGTCCTGGATACGTCGCAAATAGGCGTCGAACAGGTGTCGCGTCTCCGGCGACAGAAACTCGCGCAGGTTACGTCCGATGCCGTCTTCCGGGCGATAGCCGAGTGAGTTGGCCGCAGCGGGATTGATCGTGAGGATGTTGCCCGCCAGGTCGTGGGTGCAGATCAGGCCGAGGCTGTGTTCGACCAGCTCACGATACCGGCGTTCGGCCTCGCGGAGCGTACTACTCATCCGCCCCCATGAGGCGGTAGGTTCCTCGCGTGGAGCGGGATTTTGGCTGTCGACGGGCGTAGTCCGGTCGCCGTGTTCGTCGTTGTCACGCTCAGGCATGCGGGGGGCAGAAAGTCGCGATTATAAAGTGTCGCAGTCAGGCTTGGAAGTACGGTCAAACCACGCGGGCTACGTTCGAATCGGTGCGACGATGAATGAACCCTAATCTCGGACACTCACCTCCCGCTCCTCCCACGAACACCCGTTCTCGGGAATACCGAGAGGAACAGAAGCTGCTCCCTACGACGACAAGGTCCTCCCATCGCCGTAGGCAGCGCAGACGCCCCCCGTACGGAATTAAGAACGTGGCGTCAAGGAAATCTTGTGACGACCCGCCCCGAAGGACGTGGGGGCCCCTTGTACGGAGGCGGCTGCGGGTTTTTGATAAGGACGAAGCTCGGGTCCCGGATCCCCTTACACGTGGGTAGAAGCCGCAGCGTGGACTTCAGCGCGCGCCAGAAGGCGCGAAGGAGAGTTCCATGTCGGTGACCTCAGGTTGCCACGCGCAATCGAGCGCCGCGCAACAGGGCTAGGCGGCTCGAGGCGAGTGCCCGTGTCACTTGATGGAACCGCTCTTTGGTGCGACCATTTCACTCGCTTTGGGTGGTTTGCTCTCCTTCTGGCGCGGCAGCGTGAAGACGCCGTTATGCGTTGAGGTGTAGACAATGGTCCGAAGCAGGCGACGGGAAGTACCCATTAACCCCGCTGAGATGCTGAGCGGGGCCCTTGATGCGTTTCGGCTCTCGCCCCGCGAGGTTCTATTTCGCGAGGGCGAGCAGGGTGAGCGCATGTACGTCGTGCTCGAAGGGC
>JBEVNX010000221.1:0-12416 GCA_040507895.1 Binatia bacterium
CGCGGATGTCCGGCCTGCTCGGATCTTCTCGTGCTCGACGGTCAGGATCGGGTGGTCGCCGCGAGTGGCCCGGAGTGGATCGGCCGGGCCGTGGACGTGAGTGATGGTGCAGCCGACACGATCGAGGGGCCGCTCGCGGCTCCGGCGGGGACGCCGATCCTTCGCTTCATCACGCCTGTGCCCGACCCCGAGGCCCCCGGGTCGCGGCTCGGTTGGCTGGTGGCGCTGTTCGACTGGGAACGAGAGACCGAAGTCATCGCCCGCGTGCGAGCCAACCTGACGTCGGTCGGTCTCGACGCCGACGTGCTGATCGTGGACGCGTCCGGAAAGGTGATCGGCGGCGCCGCGCGACCGGGGAGCTTCTGGCATCGAGGCCGCGTGCTTGAGCTGCGCTCGCCCAACCTTGCAAAATTCCCCTCGACCGGTCGCGCCGGCTCGAGCGAGGGAATGCTGTTCGGCGAAGCCGAGCTTTCCGATGGCCTGCCCGGCTGGCGCATCGTGGTGGCACAGCCCCTCGCCGACGCCTTCGCACCGGTACGCCGCGCTGCGAGTCTGCTCGGCGCGGCGCTGGCTGCGATTCTCGCCGCCGCGCTCGCGCTCGCGCTGGGCGCGGCGCGGCGCACCACCCGTCCGCTCGCCGAGCTCACCGCTGCCGCGGACTTGGTTCGCCGCGGCCGCGGGGCGGCGCCCACCGTGCCGCTGCGATCGCGCGACGAGATCGGTACGCTCAGCGCGGCGTTCAACCGCATGTCGGTCGACCTCCGCCGCGCCGAGCGCGACCTCGTGGATGCGGCGAAGTTCGCCTTCGTCGGCGAGCTCGCCGCTGGGGTCGCGCACGAGGTGCGCACCCCGCTCGGCGTGTTGCGCAGCTCCACGCAGCTTCTCGAACGCTCGCTCGAGGCTAAGGACGACGAGGCTCGTGAGCTTCTGCACCTGCTACGCGCGGAGGTCGATCGAATCGAGCGCGTGGTTTCTGAGCTACTCGAGCTCGGACGGCCGCGAGAGCTCAGATGTGAGCCTACGCCTCTCGCGCCGCTGGTCTTTCGCGCCACCGACTTCGTGGAGGCCCAGGCGCGTGAGAAGCGCGTCGTCGTGCGCCGGCACGCGACCGAGTCGGATCCCGAGGTGCTTTGCGACCCCGATCTCCTCTATCAGGTTGCCCTGAACCTGCTGGTCAATGCCGTACAGATTCTCCCCGCCGGCGGCGCGGTGGACATCGGGCTGCTGCCCCCGCGCGACGGCTACGGCGGATTCGTGGTACGCGACGACGGGCCCGGCATGACGGAGGAAATCCGCACACGTATCTTCGAACCGTTCTTTACGCGCCGGGATGGCGGCGCGGGCCTCGGGCTTACGTTCGTGCAGCGCGTCGTCCAAGAACACCGCGGCCGTATCTCGGTGGAGAGTGCGCCCGGTCATGGCGCGCGGTTCACGATCGAGCTGCCGTTGGTGGGGGGCCTCGCATGAAGCGTCTCCTCGTCGTCGACGACGACGCCCGCATGCGTCGGGTTCTCGAGATGCTCGCCGGCAAGACCGGTTTGGCTTGCACGGCGGCCTCGGGCGCCGAGGAAGCCTACGCTTCGTTTCGCGCCGAGCGGAGCGATGTGGTGGTCACCGATCTCAAGATGCCGGGGAAGAGCGGGATCGAGTTCTTACGCGAGCTGCGGAAGATCGACGCCGAGGTACCGGTCATCGTGCTCACCGCGCACGCTACAGTGCCGACCGCGGTCGAGGCGATGAAGCTCGGCGCCGTCGACTATCTTCAGAAGCCCTTCGATCTCGATGCCCTCGAGATGGTGATCCGCCGCGCGCTCGACCTGTCCCGCTTTCGCCTCGAGAACCGCTTTCTGCGCGAGCAGACGGGAGCCATCGCACGGTCGGGGGAGCTGATCGCCGGCTCCACGGCGATGGCCCCGATCCTCGAGATGGTCCGACAGGTGGCTCCCACCCGGAGCTCGGTGTTGATCACGGGCGAGACCGGGACCGGAAAAGAGCTGATCGCCCGCGCGATTCACCACCTCAGCCCGAGGCGAGACAAGCTCTTCGTCCCGCTCAACTGCACGGCGATTCCCTCCGAGCTGCTTGAGAGCGAGCTTTTCGGTCACGCGCGCGGCGCTTTCAGCGGCGCTCACGCCGACCGTACCGGGAAATTTCAAGCGGCCGACGAAGGAACGCTCTTCCTCGATGAAGTCGGCGACATGGACGTGCGACTGCAGGCGAAGCTGCTTCGCGTGCTGCAGGAAGGCGTGATCGAGCCGCTCGGTACCAACCGTAGGATCCCCATCGATGTCCGCGTGATCTCTTCGACGAACCGCGACCTCGAGAAGGCGCTACGACAAGGCGAGTTCCGCGAGGATCTCTACTTCCGCCTGAATGTCATCCAGCTGCAACTGCCGCCGCTGCGCGAACGCAGGGACGATATCGCCCCACTCGCCGAGATGTTTCTAGCCGATTTCGCCCGAGATCTCGGTAAGCCTCATCTGCAACTCTCGCCCGAGGCCCCTACGGTGCTCCAGAGCTACGCTTGGCCGGGCAACGTTCGTGAGCTGAGAAACCTCATGGAGCGCGCGGCTGTTCTCAGCAAGGGCGAGGTGGTCGGTTCTTCGATGCTCGGGTCGTTCTTGCTTGCCGCAAGCGAGTCCCGACAGTCCGACTCCGACCGTCTCAATCTCGAGCGGGGCCTGCTGCATGTCGAGCGGCGCCTCATCTTGGATGCACTCGCGGTCGCCGACGGCGACAAAGGCGGGGCTGCCAAGCTGCTCGGGATCGGTGAGCGAACTCTGTGGACCAAGCTCAAAAAGCACGACCTCTGAGCTACGGCCCTGGTGGGGCATGCTACAGGCACCCTTCGCCCGCGTCCCGCTCCCAAAAACATGGCCCAAGAATTGCGCAGGTGGGGAAAATCCCATAGAAGAGGAGTCTTAGTCGGCGCCAGCTGGGAAGAGGTGACAGAGACGATGAAACTCTATGACTATCCGCAGTGCCCGTTCGGACAAAAGGTACGAATCGTGCTTACGGAAAAGGAACTCTCCTACGAGCTAGCCAACGTCGACCTGCGACGGGGAGAGCAAAAGCGGCCCGAATTTCTCAAGATGAATCCGTTCGGCAAGGTGCCCGTGCTGGTCGACGAAGAGGTCGTCGTTTACGACTCGACGGTGATCAACGAGTACCTCGAGGACGAATACCCGCACCCTCGGCTGCTTCCGGAAGACTCGCACGGACGCGCCCGTGCGCGGTCGCTCGAGGACTACGCGGATCTCGCCTTCATTCTTCCGGTCGGCGTGCTGATGAACGAGGTGCGCAAGGCCGAGGCCGAGCGTGACGCCGAGCGCATGCGCAAGAGCCGAGAGGAGATCGAGCGCGCGCTGGCTCACTTGAACTCACAACTCGGGGAGCAGCAATTCCTCGCGGGCGAGTTTTCGGTGGCCGACGCAGCGTTCGCGCCGCGCATGATGGTGTTGCGCGCGGTCGGTATCGAGCTCAAGCCGCAATGGGAGCCGCTCAAGCGGTGGATCGACCGCCTCGCGGAGCGTCCGAGCGTGCACAAGCTCGAGGGTCTCGAAGGCTGGCGGTAACGGCGGCCGACGAGGTCGATCCGTGAGCGCGCGCGCCGCTTTGGCGCTCACGGCTTCCCTCCTGATGGGCTGCGCGCGGGCCGATGCACCGCCCCGGGACCGCGGCCCTGCCACCCCGCTCGACCCGGAGCAGGCGGGCGTCATCGTCGGTACGGTCCGGCTCGACGGCGCCGTGCCCCCTGGAACTCGACTACAGCTCGCCGGCGACGGCGCATGCACGGCCGGCGGAAGGAGCGAGGTCGACGCGGGCGACGTGCTCGTCAGCGCCGGGCGAGTCGAGAACGCCTTCGTGTACGTCGCGCGGGGCTTGGAGAACCGGGTCTTCGAACGGCCGAAGCAAGTCGTGCGCATCGATCAGCGGGGATGCGCCTTTGCGCCGCGCGTCAGCGCAGCAGAGACCGGCCAAACCATCGAGTTCCTCAACAGCGACCCGACCCTTCACAACGTGCACATCGTCGCTGAGCACTCCAGCGGCCTGAACTTCGGACTGGCCCTCGAAGGTGCGAGCCGCTCGATCCACATCGACGCCGCCGAGGTGATGGTGGCGGTGCGCTGCGACGTGCACCCCTGGATGCGCGCTTGGGTCGCGGTTCTCGACCACCCGTTCTTCGCGCGGACCGGCGCTGACGGCAGCTTCGGTCTCGCCGGGGTCCCGGCGGGCGAGTACACGCTGGACGTATGGCACGAGCGGTTCGGCCGAAAGGAGGTCGCGCGACCGTACGCGCCGGCAAGGCGACCGACGTTCGACTGCGCTACTAGGCTAGAATCCCTTCACCGACGGCGCGTGTTTGTAGAGATGGTATACGCCGACGAAACCGATCAGCACGACCAGCGGGAGGAAAATCAGCGGCGCGCTGTTCGTCCACAAGTTGTGCGCGTTCAGCATCATGAACACCAACGGTACGGACATGTAGGTGTTGTGCTTCGAGCGTGAGCCGGCGAGCGCGACCATCGCAGCGTCGGGCGCCTGGCCGGCCTTGATCGCGGTGATGATCTTTTGCTGGTTCGGCCAGATCCGGAACCACACGTTGAACGCCATAATGGTGCCGAACATGGAACCGAGATGAATGGCGGCGGCACGATAGTTGAATCCGCCGATCACATCACAGAGGAGGACGAACACCACGGCGGCGATCACGCCCGCCCAAAATTGCATCTGCGCGTCGGTAATCACCTTGGTGAGGTAATCGTAGAGGAACACCGTTGTGAACGTGACGAGGAGCATTACGATGGCACCAGCACTCAAGGCCACCAGAGCCCCCGCATGGTAGAATACCATCAGCAGCAGGAGCACTCCCGTCACCCAGGTGAACGCCGCGCCCCAGCGAAACCAGTAGAGCGCCCGGGGGCGAAGCTCGGGAATCACCTTCTTCTTAGTCTCCGCATCGAGCGTCGGCTCGAACTGCGAGTTGACCCAGTTGAAGAAGTAGAGGTGGCCGATCCAGGCGATGCCCGCGACGACGTGAATCCAGCGGAAGAGTGATTCGATGAGGTTCATCACGTCCATGACCGACCCTCCTGTCCCCGACTCCGTTTGTACGAACCGCGGGATGCCGCTCTGGAAGTAGTCGCATAGACATACCCGGTCAAGTGGCGTCCCCGGCCCGCGGGACGCGTCTTTTGTCGTTACTTTGCGCGTTCGCTCTGTGCTAGAGTCGGTCGAATTGTGCTGCTCCCGCGATCGATCCCGCTGTTTCCCCTCCCGAACGTGGTGCTGTTTCCCCAGGTCTTGTTGCCGCTGCACATCTTCGAGCCGCGCTACCGTCAGATGGTGCAGGACGTCGCGGCAGGAGACGAGCTCGTCGGCATGATTCTACTACGTGGGGAGGAGGATCCGACGGGATCGGCGCGCGACGTCTACACTGTAGGGTGCGCGGGGAGGATGGTGCGCAAAGTCGACCTGCCGGACGGGCGCTCGAACATCCTCCTCCAGGGCGTGCGCGAGTTCGTGCCGCGCGAGCAGCAGTTCGACCGGCCTTACCGCACCGCTGCGGTCGATTGGCTGCCCGCCGTGGAACGCGACTTCCGCCTTCCGGCGGACACTCGGCAGCGCATGGTGGCGTGTATCCGCGCCGCCCTGGGCGCGAAACAGGAAGGGGCCGGGATCCTCGCGGACCCGACGGTGAGCGACGAGATGCTCGTCAATCTGTTCGCGTTCGCGCTCGATTTTCCGGTCGCGGAAAAGCAGAGCCTGCTCGAGGTCGCCAGCCTCTCGGTGCGAGCCGCGCGGCTGATCGAGACCCTGGAATTCCATGCGCTCGAGCGCGAGTTCTCGCCCTCGATCGAGTCGTCGAAGCTCCGTCTGCAGTGACACGGCGGCTTGACCGCCTTCCGACGCCCGCTATAGTCGCTTGACGGCGCCACCCGGGACAGGACCACCATGAAGCGGCTCGAGCAGATGACGTTCTGGGAGCGGATCTATCTTCCCGAAGTGCTCCGCGGCCTGTTGGTGACCGGCTACCGTTTCTGGCGAAATCTCGGGCTCAACCTCGCGCACCAGGTGGGGCTCTTGAGGGATCGCCGCTCGATGGTCACGGTGCAGTACCCCGAGGAGCGCAAGCGTTACGGCGGCCACTACCGGGGGAGCCATCGCTTGACGCTCAAAGAGGACGGCTCGGTGCGCTGCACCTCGTGCTTCCTCTGCGCGACCGCTTGTCCCGCCAAATGCATCTACATCGAGGCCGCGGAGAGCCCGGACCCCGCCGTGGAGAAGTACCCGGCGCGCTACGAGATCGATACGCTGCGCTGCATCTACTGCGGTTACTGCGTCGAGGCGTGCCCGTGCGACGCTATTCGAATGGACACCAACGTGCATCCGCGCATCTGGGGCTACTCGCGACTCGATTTCATCGAGACCAAAGAAGTGCTGATGGAGCGCTCGAGGGTGATCGCCGAGCGGGGCCGCGATGCGCTGATGGAAGACATGTTGAAGAGTTACGGCTCGTAGGAGGCCGGGCCACCGGTCGCTCACGTGGGTCGCGACGCCCGCAAGTTGCCGAGGTAGCGTGCTCATCCTCTATCTCCTGCGCTCCGGTCTCTGGCGGTCTCTGGACGGCGAAAAGCTGAGGTTCTTCTTCGGCCTCACCCACGGGCTATACCTTTCGCGCAACCATCCGCTGTGGCGGGCGATCCCCTGGGCCGCTGCTCTGCTCTCGCCGCACCGCGCCCGGGAGGTTTTCGCTTGGCTCGAGTATCGGGTCGAGCTGTTCGACGGCAAGGCTGGCTGAGCGCCGCCGGCGGTTGATTCAGCCCCTCGCCTGCGTAGAATGGACCGTTCCGAGGTGACGGCGATGCCGAAGACCTACAAAGAGATCATGGGCGAGGCACGAAAGCTCGTCCCTGAGCTGTCTCCCGCCGAGGTCAAGCAAAAGCTCGACGGCGGCGAGAAGCCGATTCTGCTCGACGTCCGCGAGAAGGAGGAGTACCGCGACGGGCACCTCGACGGAGCGCTGTCGCTGCCGCGAGGTTTTCTCGAGATCCGCGTCGAGGAAGCGATTCCCGACCGCTCCACGCCGATCGTCGCGTACTGCGCCGGCGGCACGCGGTCGCTGATCGCCGCGCGCACGCTGCGTGAAATGGGATACGAGAACGTGCTCTCGATGTCGGGTGGCTTCAGCGGCTGGAAGAACGCCGGCCTGCCGTTCGCCGTCGACCGGCAGTGGACTCAGGAGCAAGCAACGCGCTACAGCCGTCACTTCCTGCTTCCCGAGGTCGGCGAGAAGGGACAAGCCAAGCTTCTCGACGCGAAAGTGCTTCTCATCGGAGCCGGCGGTCTCGGCTCGCCGACCGCGTTCTACCTGGCGGCGGCCGGAGTTGGCACGATCGGTCTGGTCGATCACGACGTCGTCGACCTCTCGAACCTGCAGCGCCAGATCCTGCACACCAACGAACGCATCGGCATGCCAAAGGTCGACTCGGCGGAGCTGACGCTGAAGGCGTTGAACCCGGACGTGAAGGTGGTGAAGTTCCAGGAGCGGCTATCGTCGGAGAACGTGCGGCGGATCTTCGAGGGCTTCGACATTATCGTCAATGGCTGCGACAACTTCCCGACCCGCTACCTCGTGAACGACGCCTGCGTGTTCACGAAGAAGCCGCTGGTCGATGGATCGATCTTCCAGTTCGAAGGACAGGCGAGCGTCTTCTATCCCGGGAAAGGTCCTTGCTATCGCTGCCTGTTTCCCGAGCCGCCTCCCCCCGGGGTGGCACCGAGCTGCGCGGAGGCCGGCGTACTCGGGGTGCTGCCGGGGCTCGTCGGCTGCGTGCAGGCACTCGAGACGATCAAGCTGATTCTCGGCGAGGGCAAGCCGCTGGTTGGCCGCATGATCCACTTCGATACGATGACGATGGACGTGCGGGTGCTCAGGCTGCGGCGAGACCCGAACTGCGTGGTCTGCGGCGATCACCCGACGGTCACCGATCTGATCGATTACGAAGGATTCTGCAGCGGCGTGTCGTCCGCTAGCGGCACGGGCAACGGCGCGGGGCACTCGGCCGAGCTCGAGCCTGCGCGTCCGCACGCCTGATCTCGTTCTCTTCGCGGCCGTTCTCCGCGAACGCGCGCGGGAGCCACGCGGTGGGGATTCTCGAAGCCCTCACACGGCGCTGAGCGAGGACTGGAGGCGCTCGCAGGCGGGCGCTGAATCACCGCCGCGGTTTCGTCGCTGTGGCGTAGTGGAGCGCGCGGCCTTCCGCGCGATACTTGCGCTCGAAGTTGGTGAGCGGGCGGCCGGCGGGGGTCGGGCCCGGCTCCGAGCGGACGACGAACGACGCGCGTGTCAGGTCGCAGAGCATCGCGTCGAATCGGTCCCGTACGTCGGTCGCGAGGTGCAGCACGCCGCCGGGCTCGAGTGTGCGCAGCAGCTCGGCGGCGAAGTCCGACTGTACGAGACGGCGCTTGTGGTGGCGCCGCTTCCACCAGGGGTCGGGAAAGTAGAGATGGTACGCCCGGACGCTGTCGTCGCGTACGAAGCGGGCGATGACGAGTGCGGCGTCGGCGCAAAGCAGCCGCGCATTCGGCTGCGGCGCCCGAGCCAGGCGCTCGGCGATCCATCGCGACCATCGCGGTTGGTTCTCGATGCCGAGCAAATTGCGCTGCGGATTGGAGCGCGCGTATTCGATGAGAAACGCTCCTTTTCCCGAACCGATCTCCACTTCGACGGCGGCCGCGCGGCCGAAGAATGCGTGCCAGTCGAGATCGGGTTCAGGTGCGAAGATCACGCGCGCAGCCGTTCGTATCACTCGCGCGAAAAAAATTCTTGCAATCGGATTCCGGCTGCGCTACGGCACGCCCTCTCGAATCGAAGTCGGTTTCCGACACGCTCACCAAGATGACCGTGGAACGACGCCAACCGCGGGCCCGCAAGAACGGAGCCGAGGGTTGGTCCAGCTCGTTCGTGTGGACGGAGATGTGGACGCGGCGTGCAAGCGCGGGAAAACGCAGGGCGCGGATGCGTTATCCCCATCTGTGGACAAGGGCGTTCGCGCGGGGAGGCAGCGGTGCCGCAAGCTCTTTGGCAAGAGACCCTGAATCGGTTGAAGGGGCGTTTGTCTTCGACCGAGATCGGTTGCTGGGTCCAGGCGATTCACCCGGCGGCGATTCGAGAGCGGCGGCTCTACGGCGAGGTGCCGAGCGGGCTCCATCTCGAGCAGATCCGTGCGCGACTCGCTCCCGAGATCGCAGGAGTGCTCGAGGAGTTGCTCGGTCCGGGTGCGGAGCTCATCCTCTCGGTGAACAAGGATCGCGCACGACGTGAAACGCCGAGCGCGGCCGGAGCGAATCGCCGGCCGAATTCGCATTCGTTCGAGAGCTTCGTCGTCGGCGAGAGCAACGCGCTCGCGCATGCCACCGCCCGCGAGGTCGCCGATCGCCCGGGTGCGGCGTATAATCCGCTGTTCCTGTTCGGAGGTGTGGGGCTCGGCAAGACGCATCTCGCTTCGGCCGTCGCTCACGCGCTCGGCCGTGGCTGCCCGCGCCGCGTCTCCCTGGTGTCGGCCGAGGCGCTCGCCAACGAGCTGATCCGAGCGATTCTCGGCGGAGGCATCGACGGGCTGCGAGGGCGGCTGCGTCAGCTCGATGCGCTGATCGTCGACGACATTCAATTCCTCGCCGGCAAGGAGCGCATGCAGGAAGAGTTCTTCCACACCTTCAACTCGCTCCAAGCCGCAGGCAAGCAGATCGTGCTCGCCAGCGACCAGGCGCCGCGCGCGATCGCCAACCTGGAGGAGCGGCTGCAGAGCCGCTTCGAATCGGGGTTGATCGCCGAGATCCGGCCGCCCGAGACCTTGCTCCGGCTGGCGATTCTCGAGCACAAGGCGAAGGTCCTGCGCTTCGAGTTGCCCCTCGACGTCGCGCGTTGGGTGGCGGAGAACGTGGTGTCGAGCGTGCGGGAGCTCGAGGGCGCCCTCCACCGGCTCGTCGCGGCCTGCGGTTGGAGCAAGCGTACGCTCGACCTCGCCTTCGCCAAGGAGATTCTCCGCCCGCTGCTGCGCCCGGCCCTGGCATGCACGATCGAGCAAGTGCAGCGAATGGTGGCCGAGAGCTTCCGCGTCACGCTCGACGACCTCGTCCGCCGCGGCCGCGCGAGCCGCTTGAGCGTACCGCGCCAGGTGGCGATGTACCTGGCGCGCAAGCGAACTCCGGCCACGCTGGCGGAGATCGCAGCCGGCTTCGGAGGGCGCGATCACTCGACGGTGATGTATGCCGTCAAGCAGGTCGAAGCGCGCCGCCTCGCCGACGTCGAGTTCGCGATGCTGGTCGACGGTCTGGCGGGGAAGCTGGCGTCTGCCTGAGAGAGGGCCCGGGATCCCCATACGGGCTCGCGAAGCCCGATCTTCGCCATTGATGGCGTCCGGCTACAGCTTGTTCCGCTCGACGAGTTGCCGCGCGATGATCGTTCGCTGGATCTCGTTCGTTCCCTCGCCGATCAGCATCAGCGGCGCGTCGCGGTAGTAGCGCTCGACCGGAAACTCCGTGATGTAGCCGTAACCGCCGAAGATGCGCATGGCTTCGAGCGTGACTTCCTGGCAGGTCTCGGACGCGAACAGCTTCGCCATGCCTGCCTCGAGGTCACAACGCTCGCCGCGGTCCTTCTTCGCCGCTGCCGAGTATGTGAGAAGCGCCGCCGCTTCGACCTTCGTCGCCATGTCGGCGAGCTTCAGCTGGATGGCCTGGTGCTCGCAAATCGGCTTGCCGAACGTCTGACGTTGCTGGCTATACCGGAGCGCCGCCGCGAGCGCCGCGCGGGACACGCCGACCGCTCGCGCCGCAATGTTGACGCGACCCACCTCGAGGCCGGCCAGCACCTGCTTGAACCCCTCACCTTCCTTGTCACCGACGAGGTTCTCCACGGGCACGGCGCAATCCTCGAAGACGACCTCACACGTCTCGATGCCTTTGTAGCCGAGCTTGTCGAGCTTGCGCGTCACGGTGACCCCGGGGCCCTTCTCGACGATCACCAGGCTGATTCCTTTGTAGGGCGGATCCGCGTCGGGATCGGTCTTCACCGCGGTGTTGAAGAGCGTGGCCGTTTCCGCGTTGGTGATGAACATCTTCGAGCCGTTGACCACGTAGTGGTCGCCGCGGCGCACGGCGATGGAGCGGATTCTCTGCACGTCGCTGCCGGCATGAGGCTCGGTGAGGCAGAGCGCGGCGCGGTGCTCGCCCCGCGCCATCGCCGGCAGGTAGCGTTCCTTCTGCGCTTCGGTGCCGAAGCTCTTGAGCGTGAACACGAGCATCATGTGAGTGTTGAGGACGCCCGAAAGACTCATCCAACCGCGCGCTAGCTCCTCGACGATCATGGCGTACGTCGTGACGTCGAGGCCGAGGCCACCGTATTCGACCGGGATCGTCGCCCCGAACAGGCCGAGCTCCTTCATGCGCTCGACGAGAGGCGTCGGATAGGTGTCCGAGTGCTCGAACGAAGAGGCCGTCGGCATCACTTCGCGGTCGACGAAGCGACGTACCGTGTCGACGATCTGCTGTTGTTCGGACGTACGGTCGTGCACGGCATGGACCTCCTGGATGCCTTCCGCTCTTGTCACGCCACACCCTCGCGGGGCAACACGGCGGCGGATGCAAAGCGGCTTTACCGAGCGCATCTCGGTTGGCTAGGATGCGCTCGATGCGTCGAGCGTGGAGATACCTGCTCGGGGTGACGCTAGTCGTCGCGGGGCAGGTCGTTTCGCAGGCCGCCGCTAGCCAGCCGCTGCGCATCCGCGTTTGGAAGGCGCAGCACAAGCTGGACGTCTTGAGGGGCAGCAAGATCGTTCGGACCTACCGCGTCTCGCTCGGTGCCTCCCCCGTCGGACCCAAGATAATCCGTGGCGACGGCAAGACGCCCGTGGGCGTGTACAGCGTCTACGACAAGCGGCCGAGCGACCGCTTCCGCTGGTTTCTCGCGCTCAACTATCCGGCGAAAGAGGACGCCGATCGCGCGTTCGCGGCCGACCGCATCTCCGCCGACACCTGGGCGGACATCTGGCTAGCGGACAAGATGGGGCAGGAGCCGCCGTGGAACACTCCGCTTGGCGCCTTCGTGGGCATCCACGGCACCGGCGCCGGCGGGCGGAAAGCGAAGCTCCGCCGTGTCTCGGACTGGACGGACGGCTGCATCGCGGTCAGCGACCGGGACATCGACGAGCTCTACGAGATGATTCCGGTGGGGACGGTCGTCGAAATCCGCGAATGACCGCGGGTCAGCGGAACGGCCGAAATGACCAGGATTTCATGTCCGACGGCCACCACCGCCCGTTGGTAGCCGCGGTGGCGCATGACGCGGCGGTGGCGCGCGCTGAGCGCGGTATCGATAGTGCGAGCGGCGGCTTGACCCGACTCGATCAGCG
>JBEVNX010000244.1:0-14854 GCA_040507895.1 Binatia bacterium
CTCGCCGGTCACGGCGACCGCGTGGCGTCCGAACTCGAGCCCCGCCTGTGCGTAGGCGTGCGACGCCTCGAGCATGCCGTTGCGGGTCTCCTTGGTCCCGCCCGATTTGCTGACCACGATCGTCAGCGTCCGGGGCAGCTCCGCACCAATCGTGCCGAGCGTGCGATCCATCCCGTCCGGATCGGTGTTGTCGAAAAAGAACGGCCGCATTGGATCGGCCGGCGTACCGAGGGCCTCCGCGACGAACTGTGGCCCGAGCGCCGAGCCCCCGATGCCCACGACCAGTAGATTGCGGAAGCGATCCGCCTTCTGCGGCTTGACCCGTCCGGCGTGCACGTCGGCGGCGAAGCCGTGCACGCCCGCCAGTGTCTCACGGATCGCGCGGGTGATCGCGGCGTCGGGAGCGAGCTCGGGAGCGCGTAGCCAGTAATGGCCCACCATGCGCTGCTCGTCGGGGTTGGCGATGGCCCCTTTCTCGAGCTCCGCCATCGCATCGAACGCCTTCGCCATCGGCGCGGCCATGCGCTCAAGGAACGCGTCGGAGAACTTCATCCGCGAGACGTCCAGCGTGATTCCGATCGAATCACAGACGCAGAGGAGCTTACGATAGCGCGCCCAGAGATCGTGCGAGCTCATGGCCAACCTCCGTGGTGGCTTCTAGTGCTACCGTCGCAGCTAGGTCAATCGACGTTCGCGGAGCACTAGTCCCCCGTCGGCAGCATAGTTGGGCGCGCTCCGTCCGGCTCGTCGACGACCCGCCTCGCAAAACCCGCTCTGCCGAGCGGGTATGCTCACCTCCGAACGGCCGCCCGGCTGTTCGGAGCCACGGCACAGACCCTCTACGGCCGCCGCGGGGCTAGGTCTCTTAGAAGCTCATCTCGATGCCGCCGGTGGGGGTGAAATCGGTGCGCAGCCCGCTGTCGTTGATGGGCACGAACACCGAGAAGAACGCGAATGCCGTTCCCGCGATGTTGACCTTGATTCCCGGAACGACGTCGACGATGGTCGAGTTGAACTTGGTCGTCACCGCCTCGGAACCGATCACGTTCCCCTGCTGATCGAACTCGGGCACGTCGATCGTCTCCTCCTCCGATGTGAGGTTCGAGCTGCCGATGACGTCGGTGATGATGGCGACGCGCTCGTGCACTTGCCAGGCGACCCCGCCGCCGTAGCGCACGCGGGTCCGGTCGAGACTCTCCGGATCGATCCGGAAGCCCGTGCTCGCATGCACGTTGATCGAGCCGAAGTCGCGAGCCGTCACGAAGTACGGCTCCAGGGTGAAGTCTCCGAACCCTTGGAAGTTGTCCTGCGAGCCGGTGGGAAACGAGAACGTCAAGCCGACGGCGGTGCCGAAGCCCGCGATCGGGTCGAGACGGAATTTCGAGCGGAGCTGCAGATCGCCGACGCCGAGATGGTTGTCGTCCACCGAGCGCGTTTGCTGAAGGCTCTGCGTCGCGTTGTCGAAGAAGTGAATGGGTCCGGAGGTGTTGTCGATCGTCGCCGTCGCCCTCACGTCCATGTCCGTGTACACGATCGGCAGAAGCAAGTTGACGTCGAGACGCGGCGTCAGGCCGTAAGTGGCGCTGAGATCGATCACGTTCGAGGTGAGGTCGAACTTGTCGAAGTTCACGGTGATGGTGTCGTCTTCGAACGCCGGGAAGTCGGGCGTGTTCGGGCCGCCGCAGCAGTCGTTGTGACTGAGCGTGAAGCTCAAGCTGTCGAGGTCCGTGCCGTTGAGCTGCTTGAAACTGACGTACGCGTACGACAGGCCGAACTCGAACTTGCCCTGGCCGAGGGTCTCGGGGCGCTCGACGAAGATCGATCCGAGCGTTCCAGCTACGGGCGTGAACACCTGAAGCTTCTCATCGTACTGGTAGGTGAAGCCGGGCACGGTGGAAACCGCCGGAAAATCGGAAGCTGCCGCAGAAAGGTTGCTGGTGAGGACGCCGAGTTGCTGCAGGCTGGCGCTTCGGAAGTGCGCCGTGTGAGGTGGAAAGGCCGGGTTTATCGGCTGGACGTCGAGCGTGATTCCGTTCTGCCCGAACAGGCTGTCGAGTTCACTCGACAAGCTGCTGGAGTGTGCCGGCTGCGGCCCCATCCAGAGCAACGTCCCTACCAATCCGGCTAGCACCGCCGCGCCACGAGCGCTCATCGACCCCCCTTTTCCACGGGCTTTGCGTGCCCGCGGTGTGTATTCGCTCAGATAAGCCAGAATCCCTCCCGCAGCGTTCGCCCGGTAGTGGTCGCCCAGCGGCTGCCGGAGATGCGTCTCGCCCCTCTTTTCGAACAGACGGCCGGCTGTCCGAAGGTGAGAATACCCGCTCGGCAGGGCGGGTCTTGCGTGGTGGACCGGCGGCGAATCTGGATCGAGCAGACCCATCGCCGGCCGCCCTCTCAGAAGCTCATCTCGACGCCGCCGATCGGGGTGAAGTCAGTGCGCAGCCCGCTGTCGTTGAGGGGCACGAAGGCGGAGAAGAACGCAAACGCCGAGCCCGCGACGTTGACCTTGATCCCCGGGACGACGTCGACGATTGTCGAGTTGAAACGGGTGGTCGTCGTCTGGAAACTGCTGGGGGCTTGCTGATTGGCCTGAGCGAACTGGGGAACCTAGATGTCGTCCTCCTCCGTGGTGATGTTCGCGCTGCCGATGATGTCGGTGATGATCGCGACGCGCTCGAGCGCCTGCCAGGCCACGCCGCCGCCGTAGCGCACGCGGGTCCGGTCGATTGTCTGTGGATCGATCTGGAAGCCGCCCGCTGCGTGTAGGTTGATCGGGCCGAAGTCGCGCGCCGTCACGAAGTAGGGTTCCAATGTAAAGTCGCCGAACCCCTGGAAGTTGTCTTGCGAGCCGGTCGGGAATCGGAAATTCAACCCGACTGCCGCGCCGAAGCCTGCGATCGGGTCTAGGCGATACTTCGAGCGAAGCTGTAGATCGCCGACTCCGAGGTGATTGTCGCTCACCGAGCGCGTCTCCTGAGTGACTTGATTGGCGACGTTGAAGAAATGGACATCCGTGCCTGATATATCGTCGATCGTCGCCGCTGCCCGCACATCCATGTCCGTGTACACGACCGGCAGCAGCAGGTTCAGGTCGAAGCGATCGGTCACGCCGTAGGTTCCGCTGAGCGTGATCACGTTCGAGGTGAGGTCGAACTTCTGGAAGTTCACGTCGACGGTGTCGAGCTCGAACGCCGGGAAGTCAGGCGAAGGCGGTGGACGGGTCGCGTCACAGCAGTCGTTGTGGTTGAGCGTGAAGTTGAGCTTGTCGAGATCGGTGCCGTTCAGTTGTTTGAAGCTAACGTAGGCGTATGAGAGGCCGAACTCGAACTTGCCCTTGCCGAGCGTCTCGGGCCGCTCGACGAAGATCGACCCGAATGATCCCGTCACCGGCGTGAACACCTGGAGCTTCTCGTCGTACCGGTACGCAAAGCCGGGGACGGTCGAGACGGCCGGAAAATCCGAGGCTTGTGCGGAGAGCGTGCTGGTGAGAACGCCTAGTTGCTGAAAGGCCGCGCTGCTGAAGTGCGCGGTGTGAAGCACATTGTTGACCCTGACGTTGTCGAGCGTGATGCCATCGCGACCGAACAGATTGTCGAGCTGATCCACGAGGCTCGCGGCACCCGCCGGCTGCGGCGCCATCCACAGCAGCATCCCGACCAATCCAGCAAACATCGCCGCGCCACGAGCGCTCATACGACCCCCCTTTCCACGGGCTCTCCCTCCCGCGGTGTGACTTGGTCAGATAGCCAGAATCCCCTCGGCAGCGCAATCGTACTCGGCTCTCGCGAGGAGCGGGCCGGTGCCGCTCTTCGCGTAGCTCAAGCTCGCCGCGGCGAGCGCCTTCACGTCGACGGCTTCGGGCCGGCGAAGACGAGACGTGCGCAGACCTCCACGAGGTACGCACGGAGCCGGCGCGCGATCTCCGGGTCGGCGATGCCGCCGCCGAGCGCCCGCGCGTACTGCCGGCTGTCGAGCGTGAACAGCAGCAGCGCGGAGTGGAGCGTCAGAACGGCGGCCCGCGCATCGACGTCGCGAACCCGCCGGCCACCGTGCCGCTTCATCCACTCGCCGAGCCCCCTCGTCCACGAAGAGAGGAAGACGTCCGGCTCCACCGCGTCGCCGAGCTCGCCGTTCTCGAGGATGCGCCGCAACAGCAAGCGCGGGATGTTGGGATTGGCCGCGAAGTAGTCGAAGATCCGGCCGACCGACGCTTCGGAAACATTGCGCGCCGATTCGCTTCGCGGCCCGATCGGCGGCACCGCATCGCGCGAGATCTCGATCAGCTGGCCGTAGACGTTCCGGAAGACCGCGTCGTAGAGCCTGTCCTTCGATTCCCAGTGATAGTGCAGGCTCGAGATGTTCACGCCGGCCTTGGCGGCGATCTCTCGCGTCGAGGCACCCTCGAACCCCTGGCTGGCGAACACCTCCTCGGCGGCCAGTAGAATGCGTGCCTTGGTCGAGGCCGGCACCGCCCGGATCTTGCGCAGCGGCGCGTTCGCCCTGTGGCCCTGTGCTGCGACGTGGAGCCGGCGGAATCGATTCAATCGTTTGATTGAATACGCACCGGGGCCGCTGGCGTCAAGCGAGCGCCGCCGAGGGCGGCCGTTCGCACGCGCTTCAGCCCATGAACCCCGCGATCCAGCCCCGGGTGATGAAGTCGCTCAGCGTAAAGGTGAGCAGCAGCAGCAGCCACACGAACCCCGCGGCGGCGAACACCCCCACCAGCGCCGGCGCGTACCGCACGTGCATGAAGTACAGGATCACCAGCGTCGCCTTGGCCGTGGCCACGGCGAGAGCGATGTAGATGTTCATCATGCCGAAGTTGTAGGTCGCGACGTCGACGGTGACGAGCGTCAACAGCAGCAGCGTGGCGAAGATGACGGCGTAGATCTTGAACGGAACGACGTGCTGGCTCATCCACCCTCCCGGATCAGATAGAGCAGAGGAAAGAGGTAGATCCACACGATGTCGACGAAGTGCCAGTAGAGCCCGCCGAGCTCGACGGGCGTGAAGTACTCGGCGGAGAACCTTCCCCGCCAGGCGAGGACGGTGAGCGTTGCCAGCATGCCAATGCCGATGATCATGTGCACGGCGTGCATCCCGGTCATGGCGAAATACAGGCTGTAGAAGATCTGCGCCTCGCGGCCGTAGGGTCCTTCGAATTGGAAATGCGGGCCGGGAACGAGATGGTGCACGAACTTGTCGTGATATTCGACGACCTTGATGCCCAGGAACGTCGAACCGAGCACGATGGTCAGCAGCAAGAACACGACCTGGCTCCGCCGGTTGCCGAGCTGTGCGGCTCGCACGGCGAGCGCCATCGTCATGCTGCTGCCGATCAGCACCGCCGTATTGATCGCGCCGATAACGTAGTTGAGATGGTGGCTCGCGGCGGCGAAGGCGTGGGGGTACAAATAGCGGTAGACCGTGTAGGCGCAGAAGAGTCCGCCGAAAAACAACACTTCGGTGACCAAGAACGCCCACATGCCGAGCGTCGAGGTCTCCTGCTGCTGCTCGATGGTCTCGAACTGGTGCTTGTGGTGCGACGCGAGGGCGTGCGCTTCAGTGTGATCGGCCAAGGGCTCTCCCCATCGCTTCATAGTCGTAGGCTTCTTGGCTCACCACCGGCACGCGGTCGAAATTGTGCGTCGGTGGCGGCGACGGCGTCTGCCACTCCAGCCCAGTCGCGTTCCACGGATTGGCGCTCGCCTTCGGTCCGTAGCGCATCGACCAGATCAGATAGACGATCGGCAGAAGGTAGCCGACGCCGAGGATCGATGCGCCGGCAGTCGACATTACGTTGAGCACCTGAAACTCCGGGGCGTATACGTGATAGCGCCGCGGCATCCCCATGTAGCCGAGTAGGAACTGCGGAAAGAACGTCAGGTTGAAGCCGATGAAGACGATCGCCGCCGCGATCTTCGCCCAGAACTCCGGATACAGCCGGCCGGTGATCTTCGGCCACCAGAAATGCAGGCCGCCGAGGTACGCCATGATCGCGCCGCCCACCATGATGTAGTGGAAGTGCGCGATCACGAAGTAGGTGTCCGTGAGGTGCACGTCGAGGCCGATGGCCGCGAGGAAGAGCCCGGTCAGGCCACCGATCGTGAACAAGCCGATGAACCCGAGCACGTAGATCATCGGCGTCTGCCAGGAGATCCGTCCTTTGTAGAGCGTTGCGGTCCAATTGAAAACCTTGATCGCCGAGGGGATCGCGACCAGGTACGAGAGCAGCGAGAAGAGAATCCCGGCATACACCGACTGGCCGCTGACGAAGAGGTGATGCCCCCACACGAGGAAGCCGATGATCGCGATGCCGAGGCTCGAGAAGCAGATGAAGTGATAACCGAAGATTTGCTTGCGCGAGAAGCAGGTGACCATCTCGCTGACTACACCCATGCCCGGCAAGATCATGATGTAGACCGCCGGATGCGAGTAGAACCAGAAGAGGTGCTGGAAGAGCACCGGATCTCCGCCGAGCGCCGGGTCGAAGATGCCGATGTGGAGACCGCGCTCGAGCAGTAGCAGCACGAGCGTGATCGCCAGCACCGGGGTGGCGAGCATCTGGATCAGGCTCGTGGCGTAGATCGCCCAGACGAACAGCGGCAGCCGGAACCACGTGAGGCCGGGAGCGCGCATCTTGTGCGTCGTGACGATGAAGTTGAGCCCTGTGAGGATCGAGGAGAAGCCGACGATGAACGCCGCGAAAACCGTCGAGATCACCTGCGTCTGCGACGCCGACGTGCTGTAGGGCGTATAGAATGTCCACCCCGTGTCCACGCCGCCCGCGATGATCGCGTAGGTGCCGAAGACGGCTCCGAGCATGTAGATGTACCAGCTCAGCAAATTGATGCGCGGAAACGCGAGGTCGCGCGCGCCGATCATCAGCGGCACCAGGAAGTTGCCGAGCACGGCGGGGATCGAAGGGATCAGGAAAAAGAAGATCATCACCACGCCGTGCATCGTGAAGAGCTTGTTGTAGGTATCGGCCTGCACGAGATCGCCCCGCGGCGTCAGCAGCTCGATGCGCAGCGCCGCGGCGAACATCCCGCCGACCGAGAACATGACCGTGATGACGACGAGGTAGAGGATGGCGATGCGTTTGTGGTCGATCGTCAGCAGCCACGAGCGAATCCCATAGTCGGCATTCAGGTAGTTGACTTCCTGCTCCGCCGGACCGGGCCCTTCGGCCAAAGCGTGCGAGCTCTTCATGGCTTCCTTCCTTCGGAACCGAGCGCGGCAGCCGTCGCCCCGCCCTGCTTCGGGCCGAGCGAGCGCATGTAAGCGAGCAGCTCGACGATCTGCTCCTCGCTCAACTGACCCTGGAACGTCGGCATGAGCGGCTGGAAGCCCGCGACGATCTTCGCCGCCGGATTGAGGATCGACTCGCGCACGTAGGTCTCGTCGGCGACGGCCGTACCCCCGCCTTCGAGCTTCACCGTCGACCCGAGCAAGCCGACGAGCGACGGTCCGCGGCCCTCGCCGCTCGGCAGGTGACAGGTGTTGCACGCGCGCTCGTTGAACAGGCGCTCGCCCATCTGCGCGAGCGTCTGGCCGGGCGCGACGGTGCCGCCGCCCGCCAACCATGCCTCGTAGTCGTCGGGCTCGAGGACGGTCACGGTGCCGATCATGCCGGAATGCTGGGTGCCACAGTATTCCGCGCAGAACAGATGGAAGGTGCCGGTTCGAGTGGCGCGGAACCACGTCTGCGTGAAGCGTCCCGGCACCACGTCCTGCTTCACCCGGAAAGCGGGAACGAAAAAGCTGTGGATGACGTCTTCCGACGACATCGTCAGCCGCACGTTCTGGCCGATCGGAACGTGCAGCGCGTTGATCTCACGCACGCCCTCGGGGTGCTGGAATTTCCACATCCATTGCTTGCCGACCGCGTAGATCTGCATGGCGTCGGCGGGCGGCCGCGAGAGCGTGAAGAAAAGCCTCGTGCCCCATAGGAACATGACCATCGCCAGCCCGAACGGAATCACCGTCCAGACGATCTCGAGCACCATCGCTCCTCTGCCATGCCCGTGAGCGATCGGATCCTCGATCTCCTCCCGCTGCGCACGGAGCTTTTCGGCTGCCGGCCCGCCTTCTCGATAGTGGATGGCGAAGAACAGGATCAGCAACGCGATCAGCACCGAGAAGAAGCCGCTGACTGCCACCATGAAGAAGAAGAACAGATCCACGCTCGAGGCCACGCTCGACGCCTGATCGGGAACGAAGAACAGCAGCTTCTCCATGGAGGCGCCTGGTCAGACCTTCCGCTGTGCGCTTTCGTGTCGAAGCTGGATGACGACGAACGCCGCGAGCGCGGCGAGCGTCAGCACCGCGCCGATGCGGACCCCGGCCATCGCTGCGGGTCCGTATTTTCCGGTTGCGGGGTCGTAGTGGTAGCAGAAGAGCAGCAGCTGATCGGCGAGCGTGCCGATCTTTTGCTGCGACGCCTCGACCAGCGCCAGCCGCACGTCGCGCGGCGCGTAGTCGATGCCGAAAAGGACGCGTGAGATCCGCCCGAGCGGCGTCAGCACGAAGAGGCCGGTGGCGTGCGCGAACTGATCGTCGGCCCCGTCGTAGCGGAACCGGAAGCCGACCGCCTCGGCGAGCCGCCGGCCCGCGTCACCCTCTCCGACCAGGAAATGCCATCCTGAGGCGGCCCGGTCGCGGCCGTACAAGGCGACGATCTTGCGCTTCTTCTCGGCCGCCTGCGCCGGGCTCTCACGCTCGTCGATCGACACGGTGACGATCTGGAACTCCTCGCCGACGTTCCACGACAACGGCCGCAAGCTCCTGACCAGCCCTTCGAGCGCCATCGGGCAGAGCATCGGGCAGTGGTAGTAGACGAACGCTAAGAGCACGGGCTTCTGTCCGAAGAAATCGCCGAGCCGCACTGGGTTGTCGCTCTCGTCACGAAACCGGAGGTCCAGCGGCACGACTTGATCGAGCCGCTGCTCGATGCCCACGTCGCGAAGCCCCGGCGGAGGCGCGGTGTTGCTCGCCGACGCCGTCGCCGCCAGCAGCGCCCACACGAAGCTCGCAGGGTGGATCCACCGTTTCATGGTATATTCCTGGGAGTGGAGCGGCTCGGCAGGCCTTCCTTGGCAACGAGGTCCAGAGCTCGAGCGACGGGAATGCGGATCAGGCCGGCTTCCTTGTCGACCCAGCCGTAGCTGTCGAGGACCTGCTCCTCTTGCTTGCGCACCGAGGCGAGGTCGTGGGGCTCGTCGACGATGAGCTTCGGCTCCGGAGGCGGCGCTTGCTCCATCGGCGCCAGCGGCGAGATCTTCGGATCCGCCCGCTGCGCGTACCCCGCGAGCACGTCGAAGAACACCCAGGCCACGACGATCGAGAGCAGGATCATGCAGGCCAGCCCGGCGACCCACCAGAGCAGCGTCTTGGGGCTGACGTCGCTGGTCTCGTAGCCGACGTCCGCGGACGGCTGAGAGTGTTCAGTGTCCGACATGCTCGAAAGCTTCCTGCATGTAGGGGTCGTGGAGGGGAAGAAGCGGCTCGGCGGCCACTTCGCGGAAAAACCACCAGAGCCAGATTCCGCCGATGCCGACCGGAGCGGCGAGGTCGAGCCAGTGAATGGCCAAGCCCGCGTGGTGGAAGAGCGGCGCGATCATCCACAGCATCTCGATGAAGCGCATCAGCATGATGAAGCCGGCCACGCGCGCCAAGAGCCGCATGTTGCGCTTCAAGTCGCGGGAGAGCAGCAGCGCGAACGGCACGAAGAAGTGGAGCAGGTTGACGACGATGCCGAGTCCCAGCCAGCCGCCCCGCGAGTGGTCGAGATACCAGCGGATCTCCTCCGGGAGATTCCCCGCCCAGATGATCAGAAACTGCGAGAAGGAGAAGTAGGCCCAGACCATCACGAAGGCGAGCATGAGCTTGCCGAGGTCGTGGAATACCCCCGGACCGACCACCGGAGCGAAGGGCTCGTAGCGCGCCAGCAGCGCGAGCATCATCACCACGAACGCAAACGCGTTCAGCACTTGTCCCACAGCGATCAGCGGGCCGAAGATCGTCGAGTACCAATGGGGGACGAGCGCCATCACCCAGTCGATGGCCGCGAACGTGATGGCTAAGAAATAGAAGACCACGCCCGGCGCGGACAGCGACTGCATCTTTCGCGACAGCGTGATGTCGCCCGTGCGGTCCTGCTCCCGCGACCACGTGTTGAGACGCCACGAGAGCCCGATCCAGATCGCGAAATACAGGACGGTCCGGACTAGCCAGAAGGTCGGATTCAGATACGGCGCCTTGTGGCGCAACACCTCGTCGGCCGCCACCACCTCGGGACGCGACCACGAGTAGAGCGAATGCATGCCGAGCACGATCGGCACGAACAGCACGGCCATCAACGGCAGCGTGCGCGTGCTCGCCTCGAGCAGACGGCGGATCGACAGACCCCAGGCCCCGCCGGTCATGTGCTGCAACATGTTGAGCGGCAGCGAGCCGAGCGCGATGCCGAACCAGAAGAGGTAGCCGAGCAAGTAAGAGCGATAGAACTGTTCCGGGTTGGTGAGCCACCCGACGATACAGAGCGCGAGGCCCGCCACGCCGACTCCGAGGGCACGGGTTTGAGGTTGGCTGAAGTCGGCCTGCGAAGCGCTGTTCGAGTGCGTCGTCATCGGGATTGGCCTCGGCTCATCCGCCCCCCTGAAGCTTCGCCGCTTCCTCCGGCGGCGCGTCCGCGAGCGTCGCCTGCTGGCTACGCTGCAACACCCGGATGTAGGCGGCGATGGCCCAGCGATCCGATGCCGGCACCGGCGACCGGTAGTCCGGCATCGCGCCGAAGCCGCTGGTCATCACGTCGAAGAGGTGTCCTGGCGGGGCCTGACGCAGCCGTTCGATGTGCAGAGACGGCGGCTGTTTGAAGCCGCGGCGCACGACCATGCCGAGGCCGCCGCCGGTGCGGTCGTGACAGGGGCTGCAGTAGATGTTGAACCGCTCCTGGCCGCGCTTCAAAACGTCGGCCGTGACCGCCATGGGAAAGACGTCCATGAGCTTCCCCGCCGCGGTCTTGCCCGAGTAGAACTCCACGTCGTCGTCGAGGTGGTTGCGCGCCACCGTGCCGAGGACTAGCGGCCGCGCCGATTGCCCGTCGGGGAAAAACCTGCTCGCCGCCAGCGTCTTGTACTTCGGCTGGTCGTGCATGTCCTGCCGGCAGCCACCGCAGAGCGCCAGCGCGATGGCGACGAGCACGGCGCGGGAGAACCGTGCGTTCACGGCTCGACCTCCGAGACCGATCGCGGAGCGAACTGCTCGAGAAACTTCCGCGTGCCCTCCAGATCGAAGCGCGCGTCGGTCGACTCGATGCAAAGGAAGAAGCGATCGCGGCTGGCGAGCGCGAAGCTCGGCACGTTGAACACCGGATGATACGGCATCGGCAGCCCGTTCAGAGCGAGCATGCCGAGCACGCAGGAGAGCGCCGCTAGTAGGATCGTGCACTCGAAGGTGATCGGGATGAACGCCGGCAAGCTAAAGAACGGCTTGCCGCCGATGTTGAGCGGGTACGCGACGACCGAAACCCAATACTGGAGCGCGAGGCCACCGAGGCCGCCAAGAATGCCGCCGCAGAGCACGATGAGAGGCATGGCGTTGCGGTGGAGGCCGAGCGCGTCGAAGACCGCCTCGATCGGGAACGGGGTGTAAGCGTCCATGCGCCGATAGCCCGCTTCACGCGCGGCGCGGCAGGCTCGCACCAGATCGGCCGGCGTGTCGAACTCGGCCATCAATCCCCAGAGGGTCGGCTTGCGGATCGGAGCGCTCACGCGTGCTTCTCCTTCACCTCGGCCTCGGGAAGAATGGTGCGCATCTCGAAGATCGAGATCATCGGCAGCACGCGGATGAAGAGATAAATGAGGGTCACGAAAAGCCCGATCGTTCCGATGTACGTCGACCAGTCCCACTTCGTCGGGTAGTACATGCCCCACGACGACGGCACGAAGTCGCGGTGCAGGCTCGTGACGACGATCACGAAGCGCTCGAGCCACATGCCGATCGAGACGATGATCGAGACGATGAAGAGACAAGCGATGCTCGACCTCGCCCAGGCGAACCAGAAGATCTGCGGGGCGAAGCCGTTGCAGAAGATCAGCGCCCAGTAGATCGCGCCATAGGGACCTACGACGCGGTTCACGGTCATGTACCACTCGTACTCGTTGCCGCTGTACCAGCCGAAGAACGCCTCCATGATGTACCCGTAGAAGACGATCAGTCCGGTCGCCATCATCACCTTGGCCATGTTCTGCAGGTGACGGAGCGTGATGAAGTCCTCCAGGCCGTACGCCCAGCGCAACGGAATCGCGATCAACAGCACCATCGCAAAGCCAGCGTAGATCGCGCCGGCAACGAAGTACGGCGGGAAGATCGTCGAGTGCCAGCCGGGGATGATGCCGATGGCGAAGTCGAACGACACCACGGTATGCACGGACAGCACCAGCGGCGTCGCCAAGCCCGCCAACAGCAGGTACGCGGTCTCGTAGCGATGCCAGTGCTGCGCCGAGCCCCGCCATCCCATCGCGAGCATGCCGTAGATGATGCGGGCCGGGCGGCTCTCGGCGCGATCGCGCAGCGTTGCCAAGTCGGGGATCAGTCCGATGAACCAGAACAGCGCGGAGACGGTGGCGTAGGTCGACACGGCGAACACATCCCACATCAACGGGCTGCGGAATTGGGGCCACATGTTCATCGTGTTGGGATACGGAAACAGCCAGTAGTCGAGCCACGGGCGCCCCGTGTGCATCGCGGGGTAAATGCCGGCGCAGGCGACCGCGAACAGCGTCATCGCCTCCGCGAAGCGATTGATCGACGTCCGCCACGATTGTCGCAGCAACAAGAGGATCGCCGAAATCAGCGTGCCGGCGTGTCCGATGCCGATCCACCACACGAAGTTGATGATGTCGAAGGCCCAGCCGACGGGAATGTTCTCGCCCCAGATGCCCACGCCCATCACCACGAGATAGGCGAGCGAGTAGAAGAGCATCATCGTGATCGAGAACGCGATCGCGAAACCGAAATACCAGCCTCTCGGCGTGCCCCGGGTGAGCACGATCGAGCTGATCTGGTCGGTGACGGTCGAGAAGCTGTGCCCGGGCTCGATGATCGGCGGGCGATCGGCTTCGGGATGAGGCGTTGGAGTGTGCGGCTCGACCGCCATCGGATCATCCTTCCTTCGAGCCGGAGCGGCGCAGGGCGAGCTTGGCGAGCTCGGGATTCGGGTTCTCGACGCGTGCGAGGTACGTCGTGCGCGGGCGCGTGTTCAGCTCGGCGAGCAGGCCGTAGTTCCGCGGACCCGCCTTGCGCTCGGCCACGGCGCTCTTCGGGTCGTTGATGTCGCCGAACACGATGGCGTCGGCCGGGCAGACTTGCTGGCACGCGGTCTTGATCTCACCGTCGGCGACCCGGCGGTTCTGCTTCTCGGACTCGATCTTCGCCGCGTTGATGCGCTGCACGCAGTACGTGCACTTCTCCATCACGCCGCGGCTTCGCACCGTGACGTTCGGGTTCCGCAGGCCCTTCAGGCTCTCGGTCGTCCAGTCCGAATAGAGATACCAATTGAACCGGCGCACTTTGTACGGGCAGTTGTTCGAGCAGTAGCGCGTGCCGATGCAACGGTTGTAGACCATGTCGTTCAAGCCCTCGGCGCTATGGTTCGTCGCACCGACGGGGCAAACGACCTCGCATGGGGCGTTCTCACAGTGCATGCAGGGGACGGGCTGGAAAAAGGTCTGCGGCGCGTCGAGATCGCCCTTGAAGTAGCGGTCGAGGCGGATCCAGTGCATGGCGCGACCGCGTCTTACCTGATCCTTGCCGACCACCGAGATGGTGTTCTCCGCCACGCAGGCGATCACGCAGGCGTTGCAGCCGACGCAGGTCGAGAGGTCGATCGCCATGCCCCACGCGTAGCCGTCGTAGACGACCGGCGGAACGTACATGGTCTCGTCCGCGGATGGAGTCTCGCCGAGCTTTTGCGCGAACTCGGGATCGTGCCGGAACTCCTCGAGCGACGCCGAGCGCACGACGTGACGGCCTTCCGTCGTCTGCTGATACTGCGTGCACGCCAGCAGGTGCTTTCGGCCGGTCTTGCGAATCTCTACCCCCGAGGCCGCCCAGAGGCTGGTCGATGCGCGGATTTCATACGCGTTGAAGCCGGCGCCCGCGCCGACTCGGCCGGTGCGGCTGCGGCCGTAGCCGAGATGAACGGTCACGCAGTCGTCGGCCTGGCCGGGCTGAATCCAAACCGGCGCCTCGACACTGCGGCCGCCGAGCGACAGCATCACGATCGCTTCGTTCTCGAGGCCGAGACGGCTCGCGGTCGCCGGGCTCAACATCGCTACGTTGTCCCAGGTGAGCTTGCTGAGCGGCTTCGGCAGCTCCTGCAGCCAGCCGTTGTTGACCCAGCGGCCGTCGAAGATCGTGGGATCCGGCCGAAAGGCGATCTCGAGGACGCGCGGATCGCGAGCGGCGGCAGGCGGCAACGACGAAGCCCAGTCGCCTTTCAGTGCCGTCGGCCGCGGCGGCAGCGCACTGGATTGTACGACGCCGTCGTGGAGCGCGCGGCGCCAGAAGCGCTCGAGCTCCGCCGGGTCGCGGTCCTTGGCATAGGTGGCGCGAACGATGTCGTAGCTCGTCTGCGCGCCTTCGCTGCCGAACAAGGCGTCGATCAGCTCGTGCGCCGACTTGCCCTCGTAGAGAGGCCCGATCAACGGCTGGAGAATCGTCACGGTGCCGTCGTACGCGCGCGCATCGCTCCAACTCTCGAGCGGATGCGTCGCGGGAACGTTCCAGTGGCAGAGTTCGGACGTCTCGTCTTCGTAGAGCGTCCAGTAGACGCGCAACCCCACTTTCG
>JBEVNX010000253.1:0-20594 GCA_040507895.1 Binatia bacterium
AAGAGATCTTTCAATTCGCTCCCGGAGTGATCGCCCTGCAGAGGTACGGATGGCTGCTCCGATCAGGAAACAAACAACGAATACGAGGAGAAGAGAGAGAAGGCGTTCAGCGGGGAACCATTCCGGGAACAACATGGCGAGCGGCCGCACAAGAGCCACTACCGATTTCATGGCCTTGAGCAGCAGCAAGACGGAGAGGTAAACCGGGACCACGAACAGGAAGCCGCTAACGAGCGCGCTCACGACAAACCCGAAGAGCTTTTTCATAGGGGACCTTTCTTGATCACGGATCGAAGAAGGTTGACAACACGTCCGGCGCTCGTTCCCGGCGCGATCGAGAGACACGCGCATCTGACCTTCTGCTCACAGCCTCTCTGACGCGTTGAATCAACGCTTGGCCACAGTGTTTCAGTCGCTCCGAGCACCCGCTGGCGAGCGCACGCGGGCACTGGCCGCCTTCACGGCGCTCCTCGCCGTTGCCGCGCTCCTCACGCCGATCTGGGCCGCGGAGCCGGCGCGCATGGCGGGCCTGCTTCTTCTCGGTGGCGCAGCCGCCGAGATAACGCAGGGATTTCGGCGCACAACGCCGGCGGCGCAGCGCAGCGCCTGGATCGGTGGCGCCTACACGCTGTTGCTCGCGCTGCTGCTCTTGAACGCCGCCGGGCTCGTCGTCAGCGCGCTGGCGATCTTCGTCGCCGTGCCGTTTGCAGTCGACGGGATCCGACATTTGGGACTGGCCCTGCGCGAGGCGGCGAGGCGCAAGCCGTTCCTCCAAGACGCGTGGGCCGCAGTCTGGAACCTGGCGGTCATGCTCGGGGTGCTGCTTCTCCGCCGGGTCGCCGTCGATTGGGTCGTGGCGCTGGCCGCGGGCCTGCGGCTGGTCGGAACGACGACCAATCTCGTGACGGCGCCCCTCCACTCCGAGCGCGAAGCGGACGAGAGCGTCATCGCCGACATCGGTATCGAGCGGCCCGAACGCTTGACCGAGACCGGGGCCCGTCTGCAGTCGAATGAGGAGAGCCGCGTCGCGGCGGATCGCGGCTGGATCGCCGCGCTCTTGGCGGTTCTGTTCACGATTCACGTCAGCCGCATGGGCCTCGACAAGTCGGCCCTCGGTGTCCTGTCGCCCCTCGTCGCCGTGATCGGTGACGTCGTCGTCGCGCTCGGCTTGGCGTACTTCGTCATCGTACCGCTTCGACTGCTAGGGCGCCGCCTGACCCGCAGGCTCGAACGCCGGTCGTGGGAGCGCATCCTGGACGGGCCGGCGCGAAGCGGCCCTATAGCCTGGGCCGAGCGCGCTCTCCGTGCCTGGCTCGAGTCGCGCATGCGTTTCGCAATTCGGCTCCGTTCGGCCCGCTACTCGCTGCGCTCCGCCTTTGGACGCGGTCTCCAGATCGGGCTGCCGATGGCTGCCGTCATCGTCGCCTCGGTCCCCATCTGGGGCATGAGCTGGTATTTCGACACCGAGAACTGGGCCGCCGGGATCTGGAACTCGTGGGCAGCGGCGCGCACGGTCGCCTGGCGCGCCGCGATGGTGCGAGCGGTGGTGGACGCCGGCCAGACGACGCTCGACGGAAAAGGCTTCATCGTGAGTCCCGAGGGCCTAACCGACTCCAAGCCGTTCTCGTTCATCGTCATCGGCGACACGGGCGAAGGTGATGCCAGCCAGGATGTGCTGCGCGACTCGCTGATTCGCGCTGCGGCGGCGGACGACGTGCGCTTCGTGCTGTTGTCCTCGGACGTGGTGTACCCCACAGGGGCGATGCGCGACTACGAGCCTCGATTCTGGCTTCCCTTCAAGGGCGTCTCGCAGCCCGTCTACGCGATTCCAGGCAATCACGACTGGTACGACGCTCTCGAGGGGTTCGCGGCTACGTTTTTCCGGCCCGAGGCCGCCCGGGCCGCCATGCGCGCCCGCATCGCAGCGGACGAAGGACTGTCCAGCACGACGGACGCGAGGATCGAGGAGTTCATCGCGAAGGCGGCCTTCCTGCGTCGCGAATACGGCGTGGCCACTGGATTCCAGCAGGCGCCTTTCTTTCAACTGCAGACGCCAGCGTTCGCGCTCGTCGCCGTGGACACGGGCGTGCTGCGGCGTGTGGACGACGAGGAGATGAAGTGGCTTCGCGCGGTACTCGATGCGTCGCGCGGGAAGATGGTGATGGCCGTCCTCGGGCACCCGCTCCTTGCCGGCGGCCACGACGTCGCCAGGGGCGACGAAGGGTTCATGGTCGTGCGCAACGTGCTCCGCGAATACCGCGTGCCGGTCGTCATGGCGGGCGACACGCACGACCTCGAATACTATCCGGAGATCGTGGACGGTCCGTCCGGCCCCGTCACCGTCCACCATTGGGTGAACGGCGGGGGCGGTGCCTACCTGAGCTTTGGCACATCCCTGGCCTGGCCGGCGGAACCCGTCACCTCGCAATGGGCGTACTATCCAAGCCGGCACGACGTCGTCGAGAAGATCCAGGCCGGCACACCCTGGTGGAAACGGCCGGCATGGTTCTGGACGCTCAAGCTCGGCGCATGGCCTTCGTCACCCGAGTGGCTGTCGGCGATGTTCGACTACAACGTCGCGCCGTTCTTTCAGAGCTTCGTCGTCGTGACGGTGGACCCCGTCGGACGCACGCTAACGGTCCGGCCGTGGGGAATTCGGGGGCCGCTCACCTGGAGGGACTTCGACCGCTCGGCCGGCGCTATGCCGCCGGGCACCTCGCTGGATCAGGCGGTGGAATGGGTTGTTGAGGTTCCATCGCCCCCGCACTGACTCCGCATTAGATCGTTGAGCGTGGTTCTCGACCGGCCTTCAAGACGCCCCGCACGGCCACTGGCGCTGGGGGGCCCCGGCGGACTACCGTGATACAAGCGTATTCGGGAAATGATGTGTCGCCTGTCGGCAACGAAGCAACCGCGGCACGTTCCCTCGAGCGCCGCCGCGGCGCCGGCCCACGGTGCAGCCGCCGTCGCCGTCTGTGGACCGCATTCCTGCAGGTGCACGACAGAACACGCGACGGCCAAATAGGACTAGATGCGCACATCTCCGAGAGAAAGGAGAAGACGATGCTAACCGTGTTGCGCCCTTACAACGCGATCGCCCTGACTCTCGGAGCGCTACTCCTGCTGAGCGCATGTAGCACGATCGATTGGAACTACCCGCGCGTGCCGTCAAACGCGTTCGTCCATCCCGAGACCACCCGCGTTGGTGCGTTGTTTCAGGAGGCGGCCGATCAACACCCTGGCCTATCCGGCTTCTCCCTCGTTCAAGAAGGACGTCAAGCATTCGTGATCCGGCTTGCGATGATCGACTTGGCCGAAAAAACGCTGGACGCGCAGTATTACATCTGGGATGGCGATGCCACTGGCCAGATCTTGGCCACCCACCTGATGCGCGCCGCCGATCGCGGCGTGCAGGTACGTGTGTTGATCGACGACAACTATTCGACGCAAGCCTCCGACTTCAGGGTTGCGGCGCTCGACGTCCACCCCAACGTCGAGATCCGCTTCTTCAACCCCGTGAGGCACCGCGTGTGGCGCATGACGAGTTTCTTGGCCGACTTTGCCCGCGTCAACCACCGGATGCACAACAAGCTCATGGTCATGGACAACGCGGTGGGCATTACGGGGGGGCGCAATATCGCCGATATCTATTTCGGCGTGCGAGCCGACCACAATTACCGTGACCTCGATGTCGTTACGACCGGGCCGATCGTCAGCGAGCTATCGGCGGCCTTCGATCTGTTCTGGAACAGTGAGTGGGCCATCCCTGCGGGCGCCATGGTCAAGGAGCTGCCGACCGAACAGGATTTGCGGACCCGAATGACCGAGCTAGAGGCGCGCGTGGCTGCCGCCGGCTACCCTTATCCCTTCCACCAAAATGTCGCTGACCTTCGCGCGCGTTTGGTCGAGGTTCGGGACAAGTCCATCTGGGCGCCGGGCCGGGTGCTCGCGGAGCAGCCGTCCCGCGTGACAGCGGATCCCAGCACCGGGGTTATCGCTCAGGCGCTGCGCGAGCGAGCGCTGAAGGTAGAGCGCGAAATGTTGATCGAGTCGCCGTACCTCATGCTGGGTGAGCGGCCTATTGACGTGGTGCGGCAACTCACAGCCCGAGGCGACAAAGTGCGCATCCTGACGAATTCTGCGGCCTCCAATGACGTGATGCTGGCGCACGCGGGCTATGCCACCACCCGCAAGGACTTACTCAGGGCGGGAGCCGAACTGTACGAGCTGCGGCCGGACAGCAATATGAAACGGGAGTGGTCACTGCGGGCGGGCAGATCTAACGCGGCGCTGCACACCAAGTCGGTCGTGTTCGATCGTGAGTCGGTGTTCATTGGCAGTTTCAATCTCGACCCGCGCTCGGCGTCCCTCAACACGGAGATCGGAGTGATGATCGACAGTACGGAGATTGCCGGCCAGGTGGGAGAGTTGATGGACGAGGGGGTCTCGCCCGGCAGTGCTTTTCACATCACCCTGGACTCGGATGGAAATCTGGTGTGGACGGCGGAGACGAACGGCGCCAGAGTGCAGTACGATAAAGACCCAGAAACGAGCCTTTGGCGGCGTTTTGTAGTCGCCGTCGCGGGCTTGCTACCGATTCAAGAGCAGCTCTAGAAGAGGCCGAGACCACGGGCAGATGGGACCGGACGGGACATCGAATCCGCCAGGGAGGGGCGCGGTCGGCGGAAGGGTCATGACGTCCTCGGGTCAAGTGCTCCGTAGGCACCTGCGACGGCGCTGCACCACAACATCCTCGACGTCTTCAACGAGTACGGCGTGCAGATCATTACGCCGGCCTACGAGACGGATCCGAAACAGCCGAAGGTCGTCCCTCGGGACCAGTGGTACGCGGCCCCGGCTCGACGCGATGGGATGGAACCGCAGCGTCGCCACGAGCAGGAGCTGGCTCGGAGCCGTGGAGAGCACCCAGGGCCGAGCGTCGACTCAAGAGTCGCGGCAGCGCTTGATTCGCCGGATGAGTGGATCGGGCGAGTCGATGCGAACGCCTGGTCGCCTCTAATGGCCAGCGGCTGGCCGCATCTCGTACCGGAAGCGCGGGAAATGCACGGCCACGGTGCCGACGCGATCATTCCGGTGCAAGAGACCGGCGCGCGTTGCATCGATGTAGTGCAACACGCCGGAGCTCGGATTGGCCCGCCCGGTATCGGTCGGCGTGATCCGCACTTCCGTGCCGACCGCCGGATCCCCCTCGAGGAGTCGACTCGGCAGAGCGGGTAGCGGGTCGGTCGCCGCCGCGACGGCCAACGCCTCGAGAGCGGTCATCGGCGAAGGGAACCCGTGTCCGCGTGAGGCGACTCGATCCATCCAGTCGCGGATCGGTGGGGGAATCATGGCGACGCGCTCGTAGGCCAGCTGATCCATGATCCAGAGCGCGTGATAGACGGCACAGTCTGCGAGGGACATCGCCGCGCCCGAGATATAGGGCCGTCCGTCGCTCAACACGTCGCCAATCCATTCGAGCTGCGGGCGCAGTTGGGCGAGATACTCCATGGCGGTCTCGCGCCCTTTGAGGCCAACCTTCGACTTGCCGAATAGCTGGGCCCGATCGGCCAAGAATTCCGCAGTGAAACGCGGGGCATCGGGATGCAGGCAGGAAATGTAGTTGATCGTACAGCGCAGCAGCGTCGAATCCGTCCATCCCTGTAGCGCGGCCGTAAAAGCCCGTTGCTCGCGATGGTTGGGACCGGGATAGATCGAAGGCTCCGCGAAGCGCTCCTCCAGCTCCTCCACGATCCGCACCGAGTCGCAGAACACGTCCGCGCCGATCTGCAGCGCGGGCGCGCGCCGGTAGCCTCCGGTGAGCGGCGTGTAGTCCGGCTTCGGCAAGATCGGCGGAATCGAAACCGAGCGCCATCGAAGGCCCTTCATTCCCAGGACCAAGCGAACCTTCTCCGAGAAGCAGGAGAAGTCGTAGTGGTGGAGGATCAGCTCGGACGCCACGGCTATTCTTTACCGCGACCCGCTGACGGAAGGGAGCCCTTCCGGTGGCCGACGATCACCCGATCATGGTAGTTGCCGGCTTCGCCTGAACGGATCGGAACCGAAAGGCAGCGCGCGAAGAAGGGGATGACCCTGATTGCAAGAACCGTCACCGTCGCGGCCGTCGCCGCCGCGATCGCCGGTTTCGCATTGCCCGCGATCGCGGCCGAAGAAGCGGCGCCGGCTCCCCTCACCAGCGGGAAGGTGGGTGGAACCGTGAAGGTGACCGCGACGGTCGAGCAGATCGAAGAAGCTGGACGTCGTCAGCGTGGGCGATCAGGTGCAAATCACTTACACGCGCGCGCTGGCCATTTCCGTGAAGGCAGCCCCGAAGAAGTGACCGGGGGGAAGATCAGAGCGTCAGTCTAGCTCTGGGCCCCGACGGCGCATTCGGCGGTCAGCTGAAGCACGGCGGGTTCATCCCGCCGAACCCTACGATCGTCGCGCCCCCTCGGAGGGAGCGGAGTCCGATGCTGCAAGCCGGAATCTACGGCTAAGCTCCGGTGGCGTTGCCCGCAGCCGGCGGCACGCTGTGCGTGCGAAGCCACTCCCGGCGCTTCTCGAAGGGTGTGCCGACGTAGTCCCGCATGAGCCGCATGGCGTCGGGCGTGACGATCGTCTTCAGCCATTCCTCGCCTTCGATTCGGAGCCCCTCTTCGATCGGCAGGTTCGCTCCGCGCACGATCGAGCGCTTGGCGGCGATCACCGATACCGTCGACAGCTTCGCGAGGCCCTCCGCGACCTCGATCGCGCGGGACCGCGCGTCGTTGGCGAGCTCGTTGACGATGCCGAGCTCCAAGGCACCCTCGGGCGTGACGACTCGGCTCCGCAGGAGAAAATCGAGCGCGCGTCCGAGCCCGATCATCCGGGCCAGCAACTGAGAACCGGTACCCGTCAGGATGCCAAGCGCCACTTCCGGAAAGCCGATGCGGAAGTCGCCTCGCTGAGCGATGCGGATGTCGCAGTTGAGCGATAGCTCGAGCCCGGCGCCCATCGTGTCGCCCGTCATCGCCGCGATGACGGGCTTGTCGAGATACGCGAGCGAGCGCAGCAGCGCGTGATAGCCGAAGATCAATCCGTGGGCTGACTGCCGGAGACGCTCCGGATCATCGCCCGACTGCACGAGCTCCTCCACGCTGTAGTGCGTGATGTACTTGTCCTTGGGCGCGCCGGTGATGACCACAACGCGCACCTCCGGGCGGCGCCAGCCTTCGATCAGCTTCGCGAGCTCGGCCGTGCCGCCCCCGACGAGGTAGTTCATCGGCGGGTTGTTGTGCGCGGCGATGACGATCCCTCCGCGTTCTTCGACATCCCAGTAGGCCATGGTCTACCTCCACGTCGGGTTTGGGCGGCCCCTGCGACCGGGCAAGGGGTCGGCCACCGAGGGCGAGCTTCGCCCTGCCGGCCGTATATTGGCGAAGATTGCCTTGTCAAACTCGAGGCGCGACGGTTCGCTCGGCGCGCGTCGCCGCCCGGACCGCGAACGGTCGCGAGCCTCTAGTTCCCTGTAGTGAGCACGACGCGAAATCTCGCGTCGCCACTCATCATGCGCTCGTAGGCTTGCGCCGCTCGCTCGAGCGAGTAGACCTCCGTCATCGGGCGCACTCCGCTGAGCGCGCTGAAGGCCAGTGTCTCCTGCGAATCGAGCGATGTCCCCGACGGCCAGCCGACGATCGATCGGCGCCCCAGGATCAGCAGCACCGGCGGGACTTCGAGCGGCTCGTCGGCAGCGCCCACGACGAGAAATTTGCCGTCGACGGCGAGACCTCCGAGGACCGCGCTCATCGCCTTGCCGTTCGTCACGGTGGCGAGCACCACCTGGGCGCCGCCGAGCTTGAGAAGCTCCGCGGCAGGATCGCTCGCCCGGCTGTCGATGTAGTGCCAGGCACCGAGCCTTCTCGCGAGCGTCTCCTTGTCTTTGCCGCGCGCGATCGCGACGGTGCGAAGCCCCATCTTTGCGGCGAATTGAACCCCGAGGTGGCCGAGACCGCCGATGCCGAGTACCGCAACGAGGTCGCCCGGCCTGGCCCCGCTGTTGCGCAGAGCATTGTAGGTGGTGATCCCGCCGCACATCAGCGGCCCGGCCTCGACGCCGGAAAGCTCATCGGGGATCAGCGCCAGCGCCGTGGCGGGAGCGAGCATGTATTCCGCGTAGCCGCCGTCGTAGGTGATACCGGGGATCTGCGGTGCGACCTGGCAGGTGACGAAGTCGCCACGTCGGCACGAGCCGCAGTAGCCGCAGTGGCCGCCGTGCCAGCCGACGCCGACCCGCTGGCCGACCTTCCAGCCGGCGACGTGCTCGCCGAGCGCGTCGATGAATCCCGCCACTTCATGCCCCGGAACGCGGGGGTACTGGATTCCCGGCCAGATGCCTTCCTTGGTGAGCGAGTCGCTGTGGCAAATGCCGCAAGCGTCGATCTTGATCCGAACCGCGCCGCGAGGGGGCACCGGAATCTCGCGCTCGACGATCTCCAGCGGTCCCTTCGGCTCTCGCACTTCGACGGCACGCATCTTCGCCATGATGTCCTCCTCGATCGGTCCGCGTCGCGGTCACTGCGAGGCTCACAAAACCGGTGAGCCCTGTTCCGTAGAGCCGTGGCGCCACCGATTCAGCACGGCGTCCACCAGGCCCGCATTTGTACCCTGGCGAAGAAGCTCAAACCATCCCGGCGCGCCGAGGGCGTGAGTCACGACCACCGCAGTCGTATACTCCACCCGTGGCACGCAGGGGCGAACAGGTCGTGCTCGAGGTCGCCGGCCGCGAAGTGACGATCTCCAACCCGAACAAGGTCTACTTCCCGCACGCCGGAATCACCAAGCTCGACGTCGTACGCTACTACCTCGCCGTGGCGGAAGGTGCGCTTCGTGGAGCGGGCGGTCGGCCGAACGTTCTCGTCCGCTACGCGAACGGCATCCACGGCGACTTCTTCTATCAAAAGCGGGCGCCGACTTCCCGCCCGCCCTGGATCGAGGTCGTCGCGCTGCGCTTCCCGTCGGGGCGCGAGGCGGAGGAAGTCGTGCCACGCGATGCGGCCACGATCGCCTGGATGGCGAACCTCGGATGCCTCGAGCTTCATCCGCACCCGGTGCGCGCGGAGGACCTCGATCATCCCGACGAGCTGCGAATCGACCTCGACCCGCAGCCGGGCATCGAGTGGTCGGAGCTCCAAACCGTCGCCGGCGAAGTTCGGCAGGTGCTGGACGACTTCGGTCTGGTCGGCTGGCCCAAGACCTCGGGTTCACGCGGCATCCACGTCAACGTACGAATTCACGCTCGCTGGGGGTTCGAGCAGGTCAGGCGAGCCGCCCTGGCGCTGGCTCGAGAAGTGGAGCGTCGCGCGCCCGACCGCGCGACCAGCAAGTGGTGGAAGGAGGAGCGCCATGGCGTGTTCCTCGACTACAACCAGAACGCGAAAGACCGGACGGTCGCCGGCGCCTATTCGGTGCGCCCGAAGCCCGATGCGCGGGTCTCCGCTCCCGTGACCTGGGAGGAACTCTTCGAGTGCGCGCCCGAAGAGTTCACGCTGCGCACGATGCCGGCTCGCTTCGCCGCCGTCGGCGACCGGCATGCAGGCATCGACCGGAGCGCCTGCTCGCTCGACGCCGTCCTCGAGCTGTCGGCGCGGCAAGAAGCCGCCGGGCTCGGCGATGCGCCGTGGCCTCCGCACTACGCCAAGCAGGCCGGCGAGCCGCCGCGCGTCCAGCCCTCGCGAAAGAGGAAAGAGGCGACGCGCCCGGGTCGGCGCGTGCCCACCAAGCCGCTGATCGAGATCGCACGCGCCGCCAAGAAGGAAGCCGCGCTCGCCGGGCTCGAGCGCTGGAAGGCGCGTCACCCGGAGATCGCGCCGCACCTGCAGCCGGCCGATGTCCTCGTCGACTCCATGCGCGGGCGCTCCTCGACTTGGACGCGCGTGCGCGTGAACCTCGAGCACGTGCCTCAGGCGCTCCGTCCCGCCCAGGAGGCGATCGATCCCGACTTCGACCCGTGGGGCGGCGCTAAGAGCGGAAGATCTCGGCGAGCTCGACGGGCGGAGTGACCTCGAGCTGATCGTAGCCGCAGTCGGCGGGCCGTTTGTCCGGACGCCAGCGCGAGAAGACGGCCGCGTGCCGGAAGCGATCGCCTTGGAGGTGATCGTACTTGACCTCGCAAACGCGCTCGATCCGCAGCGGCTCCCACGACAGGTCCTTGCCCGCGCTCCAGCGACTGTGGCCGCCGGGCATGCGCACTTCACCCACGGCCGCTTCGGCCCAATCCCGCCAGGGGTGCGCTTCGAGCGCATCCTTTCGTAGCGGCGCCAGATCGCGGGCGAGACGGCGGCGGGTTTCCGTCGTGAAGGACGAGGTCACGCCCACGTGGTGGAGCGCTCCCGCCTCGTCGTACAGCCCGAGCAGCAGCGAGCCGACCAGCGTCCCAGGACCGTTCTTGTGCCAGCGAAAGCCCGCCACCACGCAGTCCGCGGTGCGCACGTGCTTGACCTTCACCATCGCGCGCTTGCCGGACTGGTATGCGGTGCTCTCGTGCTTGGCGACCACGCCGTCGAGCCCTGCGCCTTCGAAGCGATGGAACCACTGCTCGGCGACAGTTCGGTCGCGACTGCACGGCGTGAGATGGATGCTCCCCGACACATGCCCGAGCGCCTCTTCGAGCGCGGCTCGCCGTTCGGCCTGCGGGCAAGAGCGGAGGTCGCGCCGGCCATCGGCGAGCACGTCGAAGGCGACGAAGGATGCGGGCGTCTCGGCGGCGAGCTTGTTCACCCGGGAAGCCGCCGGGTGCAGGCGAAGCTGCAGCCGATCGAAGTCGAGCCCGCGCTCTGTGGCGATGACGATCTCGCCGTCGATCACGCAGCGCGCGGGCAGGCTCGCGCGAAAGGTCGCTTGAAGCTCGGGAAAGTAGCGATCGAGTGGCCTCAGGTCGCGGCTCTGGATGTAGAACCGGTCGTGGTCGCGGAACACGATGGCGCGGAAGCCGTCCCACTTCGGTTCGAACAGCCATCCTTCGCCCGCGGGCAGCTCCGTGGCGAGCTTCGCCAGCATCGGTTCGATCGGCGGCTCGATCGGGAATCCAGCGCCCACGCCCTCTTCTCCATCAGCGCGCGGCGGTGCGCCGCGCGGCGATCCTGCCTTCGGCGGACTTCCAACCGGCATCGAAGGGCCGACCCGGCTGGTCGAGGTCGATCACGAGCGGCGCATGGTCGGAGGGAAGCGGCTTACCCTTGCGCGCCTCGCGGTCGATCTCCGCCCAGACCGTACGCTCGGCGAGCGGTCGTGTGGCCAGCAGGTGATCGATTCGCATGCCGAAGTTCTTGTGGAAGTTGCCTGCCCGGTAATCCCACCAGGTATAGCGGCCGGGCTCGGGATGGCGCAGGCGATACGCGTCGACCAATCCCCAGCGACACAGCCTGGCGAACGCCTCACGCTCGGCTGGAGAAACGTGGGTTCCGCCGTGACAGCCACGCGGATCCCAGACGTCGATGTCTTCGGGTGCGACGTTGAAGTCGCCGCCCAGCACGAGAGGCTCGGCCGGATCCGCCGCCTCGCCGAGCCAGCGGGTGTGGCGATCGAACCAGGCGAGCTTGGCGTCGTAGAAGGGCGAGCCGACGGCCCGCCCATTCGGCGCGTATAGGCTCACCACTCGAATGCCGCCGCACCTCGCCGCGATCATCCGCGCCTCCGCCAGCGGCTCGTCATCGCCGGCGTCCGGGGTCCGCGCGGGGCCGAGCGGCTGACCGAAGTTCGTCACGACGTCGTCGACGCCGCAGCGACTCGCGATCGCGACCCCGTTCCATCGCCCCTCTCCGTGGTGCGCCAGCTCGTATCCCGCATCGCGGAACGCCCCCGCGGGCGCGTCCGAGTCGGCGAGCTTGGTTTCCTGCATGAGCAGCACGTCCGGCCTCGCCCGTTCGAGCCACCACATCACCTTCTCCAGGCGAGCCTTCAGCGAATTGACGTTCCAGGTGGCGATGCGCACTCCGAACCTGCTTTAGCGCCCTGTAGCCTAGCAGAACCCCACTTTCGGGAAGTGCGTCACTTGCCGGTGAACCGGCCTGGCCTTCTCTCCGCCACCGCCTTCACGCCCTCGCGATGATCTTCGGTTCGGAATAGCCGCGCCTGCTCTTTCGCCTCGTGATCGGTCTGGGCTTTCACGGCTTCCGCCAGGCCGTGGCGCATCGTCGCGCGGGTGGAGAGAAGCGCGAGGGGCGCTCCTTCCGCAATCTCTGTCGCCAGCTCGCCGGCGACGGCGCGCAGTCGATCCGCCCCGGCGATGAGATCGGCCAAGCCCCAGGCGACGGCCTCCTCTCCGCCGATGCGCCGCCCGGTGTAGAACATCAACGCGGCCTTCTGTTGACCGATGAGCCGCGGCAGCGTGTGCGTGAGACCGAAGCCCGGATGGATGCCGAGCTTCACGAAGTTCGCCGAGAAGCGCGCCTCCGGAGAGACGACGCGAAAGTCCGCGACGAGCGCGAGCCCGACTCCGCCGCCGATCGCCGCGCCCTGCACCGCCGCGACCATCGGCTTCTTGCAGGCGAACAGCCGAACCGCCTGAGCATAGAGGGGGTTCGTGGTACCGGAGGGAGCTTCGGTCTCGCGGCTGGCGAAGTTCGCCCCGGCGCAGAAGGACTTCCCCTCGGCGCAAAGCATCACCGCGCGGCACTCGGGCGAGTCGTCGAGCGCTTCGAGCGCATCGGCGAGACTGCGAATCAGCGGAACGTCGAGGAAGTTGTGCGGCGGACGATGGATCTCGACCTGCGCTACGTTTCCGCCGAGGGCCACACTCACGTCGCCGTATCGTTCTTCCGCCATGGCGCCTCCTCCGTCTCGAGCGATCTCGCTCAGCGTCGCACTCCGAGCAGATTTCGAGCGACGACCCACCGGTGCACTTCGGACGGACCGTCGTAGATGCGCATGGTACGCACCTGCGAGGCCATCAACTGAAGCGGCATCTCCTTGGTCATGCCCATCGCGCCGAACGTCTGCATCGCCTTGTCGATGGTGTCCCAAGCCATCTCGGTCGCGAACACCTTCATCATCGAGATCTCGGTTCGCACGTCGCGGCCCTCGTCGATCTTCAGAGCCGCGTCGTAAGCCATCAGCCGACCAGCGTGGATCTTCGTCGCCGCGTCCGCGATCCACCACTGGATGGTTTGTCGCTCCGAGAGCGGGACTCCGAACGTCGAGCGCTGCGGCGCAAACGCGCACATCATGTCCACGGCCCGCTGCGAAAGCCCGATGCACCACACGGCCATCTGGAGGCGACGAGTCGACAGGCGGAGCTGCATCGGAGCGAAACCTTGCCCGAGCTTGCCGAGCAGCTTCGAAGCGGGCAGCCGGCAATCCTCGAGAGCGATCTCGTAGGTTATCGCCCCGCCGATCATCGGGATCTTCCGCAATACGTTGAAGCCGGGCGTTTCCTTGTCGACGAGGAACGCCGAGATGCCGCCGCGCGCGCCGGCGTTCTTGTCCGTGACGGCCATCAGGATCGTGAAGTCGGCATCGGCTGCGCGGCTCACCCAGATCTTGCGGCCATTGATGACCCACTCGTCGCCGTCCCTGACGGCTCGCGTGGTCATGGCGGCGGGATCGGTTCCCGCTCCCGGTTCCGAGATCGCGATCGCAGAAGTCGTCCGACCGGCGACGTACGGAGCCAGGTAGCGCGCTCTCTGCTCATCGTTCACCGTCGCCATCAGCATGCGCAGATTCGGCGAGTCGGGCGGCAGCAAATAGGGGGTGACCGTTCGGCCCATCTCTTCCCACACGCCGATCATGGCCTCGGCAGGAAGGTCCGATCCGCCGACGTCCTTGGGCGCATCGAGCCCCCAGAGGCCGATCTCGCGCGACTTCCGGTCGATCGGCGCCCGCTCCTCGGGCGTGAGATACGCGCCCTGTCCCGCGGCCTCGCGCTCCAAGGTCGCGCGCTCGAGCGGCATCAACTCGTCCTCGACGAAGCGATGGACGAGATCCTTGAGCATCTTGTGCTCTTCGCTGAGTGTGAGATCCATCTCAGAGCCTCGACTCCGATCGCCGCGCGCCGCCGCCCGACTTCGCCCGCGCGGAGCGTTCGAGCAGACGATCGCCTCCGACACGCTCCACGAACGCGGGGAACGCCGGAGTGGGCCCGCGCCATCGAAGCTCCTCGACGTCGTCGAAGAGACGCGCGTCGGTGCGCAGCGTCGCCAGATTCTTGAAGCGGAGCGCCAGGTCGCGGCGCTCGCCCAGCACCTCCGGCGGAAAGGCTTCAATGGCTCCGTATCGGTTCAGCAGCCGCGCAGCCGTGACCGGACCCAATCCCGGGATGCCCGGATAGCCGTCGGCGCTGTCGCCGACGAGAGCGAGGTAGTCGGGAATCAGGCTGGGCTCGACCCCGAACTTCTCGCGGACTCCCTTCGCGTCGCGGATCTTCTGACTCCTGCGATCGACCTGCACCACGCGATCGCCACGGATCGACTGCGCGAGATCCTTGTCTGGTGTCCAGATGCAGACTTTCTCCACGGAGTCGTTGCCCGAGGCGATGCGAGCCGCCGAGGCGAGGGCGTCGTCAGCCTCGAGCTCGACCATCGGCCATACGGTCACTCCCATGGCCGCGAGTCCTTCCTCGAGCGGATGGAATTGCGCGAAGAGCGCGGGCTCGATCCCCTCCCCTGTTTTGTAGCCGGCCCAAAGGCGATTGCGGAACGACTCGATGACGTGATCGGTCGCGACTCCGAGGTGGGTCGCTCCCTTCTCGATCATCTCCAGCACCGTGTTCAGCACGCCGATCACGGCCCCGAACGGCGGGTCTCCATCCTTGCGGAATCGGCGCAGGCCGTAGAACTGGCGGAAGAGCTCGTACGTGCCGTCGATGAGATGGACGATCATGCGGCTGTCTTCGCGTCCGTGCGGTCGTGGGAGACTATGAGCCCACACGTTCCTGCGCAACAAGAGGTCACGCGGCCTGCGCAACGCGGCGGGCGATGCCGCATGCACCCGCGCGGCGATTGCCGTCGCATCGCCGTTCGCCGGACGGGGCTACAGGAACGATCGGATCCGCGGTCGCCCGCGGATCTGGGGCGAGTGATCCGCGGCCGCCGGACCTCATGGAGATCTTCGCTTTGGAGGCTGACTACGCCGGATTCAACAAGGCGCAGCTCTCTTTCACCCACCGGATCGTGTTCAGCTCGTCCTGCAGGATCCAGTGGAGCAGCTCCTTGCTGTGCAGGTCCTCGCGGATCTGGTCGACGACGTTGGTGTACACCTTCAGCGCCTGCGCCGGATCCTCGAGATCGGCCGCCTCTACCTTGAGCTTTCCGGCATCCTTCAGCTCTCTCGAGCCGTAGAAGGCGAGCTTCTTCTTGCGGACGTCGGCGGGCACGGTGCACTGCGGCACGCCGCCGAGCTCGCGCAGCCGCGCTTCCATGAGCTCGGCATGGTACGCCTCGCGCTTCTGCACGACGCGCAAGCCGCCGCGCACACATTCCTGATCGCTCGTCTCGAGCCAGAGGATCACATACTCCGCCCCGAAGTCCTCGGTGCAGCGAAACTCGTCCAGCACGTGCATGATCATTTCCCGCTCCGTCGCGTGCGGGACGCCGTTGTAGAGATACTGGCCTTGGGCCGAGTGATTGCCGTTGCGGATCTCGCGCATCTCCGCCTCGAACAGCTCATCGGAGATCAGCCCTTTGCGGTAAGCCTTCAGCAATCGCCGCGCCTCGAAGTCCTGGGGGGTCTGTTGTGTGGCCATGATCTGTCTGTCTCCTTTCCATGGATTCGAACGGAGGACCCGACTTATCGAATGCGGACTACCTCTGCCCTAGGAGCCGGGTCAAGCCATTTGCGGAGTGTTGCGCGCGGCCCTTCTGAATGCGTCGAGCGAGCCGAGTCGGCCGGTTCGACGACGTCGTCGGAAGGGGCTTCACCCTGGTCAGCTCGGTCGCCGACCCTACGGCGAAACTCGATCCCGAGCTAGCCCGGTACTTCGCGTCGATTCGAGGCATGCGCGCGCACGTGGCGCCCGCGGGCCCGATCCACGACGTCAACGGCAGCTATCAGCGGCGGTTCGCCGAGCACGGCGTCGCCGTCGCGCTCCTGCGGGCCGACTTCCACGTCTTCGGCACGGCGCCCGCGGTCGGCGGCGAAGGAAAACTCGTGGAGGCGCTTCGGAGCGTGCTCGGCAGCGCGGGCTCGGAGCGCTGAGCCCCATTTCCCCGGCCGTCCGCTGCTTCCCCTTACGCGACGATCAGACCTTCGAGATCACCTTTTTCACGCCAGCGCGCGAGCGCTTCGTAGAAGCGCACCGCGCCGTCCGGGTCCTGGGTCTCGAGAAAGCCCTGCCCTTTGCCCTCGCCATTGTAGTAGCCCGGAGTGCAAGTGCTCTGATAGGCCGTCATGAAGGTCTTGCCCGTCACCCTCTCGACCCACTCCGCCTCGGCTTCGGGGGTGGGCTCGACCGACTTGGCTTCGCGAGCTTTCATCTCCGCCATGACGTGGGCGATGTGTGTGGCTTGCCCTCCCAGCATGTAGGTGAAGTTCGGAGCCAGGCCGGTTTGCGTGAGGCCCATGTGAAAGAGGTTGGGAAAGCCGTGGCTCAGAAATCCATAGTGAGTCTTCATCCCGTTCGCCCAGTAGCTGGACAGGGATAGGCCGCCGCGACCGTGCACCTCGAACTCCGCGCGCCGGGTGTAGGCCGTTCCGACCTCGAAGCCGGTCGCGAAGATCACACAGTCCACCTCGTACTCGACGCCGTTCACGACCAAAGCGTTCTCGTTCATGCGCTCCACACCTTTGCCGTTGGTGTCGACGAGCTTCACGTTGGGCCGGTTGAAAGTGGGTAGGTACTCGTCATTGAAGGTCGGACGCTTGCACCACTGGCCGTACCACGGTTTGAGCGCCTCGGCGGTCGCGCGATCCTTCACGGTGGCGTCGACGCGATCGCGAATCTCGTTCATCTTCTGGAAGTCGGCGATCTCCGACATGAGCGCCATCTCCTGCTCGGAAACGGCGCCGCTCGCGCCCGAGAGGAGACGTGCGAGATTCTTGAAAAGGCTCGTCCACTTGTCGCCGACCAGATCTTCCGTGATGGGGATCCCGGCCAAGATGGAGCAGAAGTTGTGGTTCCGATAGGCCTGCCATCCGGGGTAGAGCGTCTTCACCCATTCCGGATCGGTCGGCTTGTTGCCCCGCTCGTCCACCGAGGAGGGCGTGCGCTGAAAGACGTAGAGCTGCTTCGCGTGCCGGCCGAGATGCGACACGCACTGAATGGCGGTCGCCCCCGTCCCGATGATGCCCACGCTCTTGTCGGCGAGCTTGTGCAGGCCGCCGGTGGTATCGCCGCCGGTGTAGTCGTAGTCCCAGCGACTCGTGTGGAAGATGTGCCCCTTGAATTTCTCGATCCCCGGGATCGCGGGCAGCTTGGGTCGGTTGAGCGGTCCGCTTGACATGACGACGAAGCGCGCCTGGAACACGTCGCCGCGATCGGTCTTGACCGTCCAGCGCCCGGCGCCGTCGTCCCAGCGCGCCTCTTCGACCTGCGTCTGGAAGCAGGCGTGCTTGTAGAGGTTGAAGTGCTTGCCGATCCGCTGGGCGTGCTCGAAGATCTCGGGCGCGAAGGAGTATTTCTCCTTCGGCATGTACCCGGTCTCTTCGAGGAGCGGCAGGTAGACGTAGGATTCGATGTCGCACTGGGCGCCGGGATAGCGGTTCCAGTACCAGGTTCCGCCGAAATCCCCGGCCTTCTCGATGATGCGGGTATCGGTGATCCCCACCTCCTGGAGCCGCGCCGCGGCCAGCAGCCCGCCGAAGCCGCCGCCGATGATCACCGCGTCGAGCTCTTCTTGGATGGCGGGTCGCGTGAAGCCCGGGTCGACGTACGGGTCCGTTTCGAAGTGCGCGTACTTGCCGGTGACCTCCTGATACTGATCGTTCCCGTCGGGGCGCAGACGCTTCTGGCGCTCGGCGGTGTACTTCGCGCGTATCACGGCCGGGTCGAAGCCCAGCTCCTCGGGAGTCGGGATTCCGCTCGGTTTGATCTGCTCTACGGCTTCACTCATGGCGATTGCCCTCCTCTTCGACTAGGACCGCTTTTTCTCGGAGGCGTCGCAGCCTCCTCGTTGTCGTGTCCTAGCCCTGGCGTCTTGGCACGTTAGTTCAACTCGGCAGCATTTTGCCACCCGCTAAACCAGGTGCGTCTCGACGGCGCGCACACGGGTTTCGTCCAGCGACGGTGCCTTTGTCCCCGCAAGGCGCCCAACCTCGGCTCCTACGGGTGCGGCCCGAGGCGCGAACCGGGGGAGCGCCTATCCCCTATTGACTTCACGTGGCTATCGATTTAATAAATCGAAATATATGAATATATCATCTCGAGCGCGAACGGGAACGATCGAAGGCGTCGATTTCAACGCTCTGCGCCGGATGCTCGCGGCCCTCTCCGATCCGACCCGCCAACAGATGGTCGCGGTGCTGTCGAGGGAGCGACTGAACGTGACGCAGCTCACCGAGCGCTTTTCCTTGTCGCAGCCTGCAATCTCCCATCATTTGCGAATCCTCTCGACCGCGGGCTTGCTCGTGCAAGAGCGCCAGGGGCGCGAGCGCCTGTATCGCCTCGACACCAAGTGCTGCCAGGGGCTCGCCGATCAGTTCCGAAAGTTCATGTCGCAGTGCTGCGCGAACGCGAAGTGCTGCTAGCCAAGAGGAGAACCGCCATGGCCAACACGTTCCACGTCTCGATGTACGTCCAGGATCTCGACGCCGCGATCGAGCGCTATCGGAAGATCCTGGGAGCCGAGCCGGCGAAAGTCCGCCCCGGCTATGCCAAGTTCGAGCTCGTCGATCCGCCCGTGATCTTCTCGCTCGTGCGCGGGGGGGAGCCGGGCAAGGTGAGCCACCTCGGCATCCGCTACCCGGGAACGGGAGAGGTCGCGTCCGAGATGGCGAGGACCCAGCGCGAGGGACTGGACCTCCTCCAGCAAGAGGGCGTCACCTGTTGCTACGCGAAGGCTGACAAGTATTGGGTGCGCGACGCGGACGGGATGTCGTGGGAGATGTACACCCTTTTGGCCGACGTGGAGGCCGAAACCGCCGATGACCCACGCCTACGGAAGTTTCTCGGCCAGGGAGCCATGGCGTTGCCGGAGGGCTCACCGGAAGGCGGCTGCTGCGCAAAGGACTCCGCCTGCGGCGCGTGAGCTCGCTTCGTCTCCGCAACGCGCTACCCGACGATCTTCCGGCGGTACTCGCGCTCGTTCGCGGTGCGGGCCTGCCGGAAGACGTCGAGCCGCACTTCCAAAACTTCGTCGTCGCGGATCGGGATGGCGCCATCGTCGGCGCCGTGGGCTTGGAGATTCACGGCATGCGGGCGCTTCTCCGCTCGCTCGTCGTGGCGCCCTCTTCGAGAACCGCCGGCATCGGCTCATCACTTGCCCGTGCCGTCATCGAGCGGGCGCGCAAACAGCCGATCCGCGATCTCTTTCTACTCACGCTGGATGCGGCTCCCTTCTTCGAGCAGTTCGGCTTTCGCCATGTCGATCACGCGGAGGCGCCGGCCGAGATCCGCGCAACACGCGAGTTCAGCGAGCTCTGCCCCTCGACCGCGCGTTTGATGAAGCTCGTCCTCGACCCTCCGATTCCATCGTGATGCATCGGTCGACGGTCGCGTTCCACTCCGCCTCAAAGATGCCTTGCAGGACGAGTGCACCTTCTATCGAGGCACGGATGACGCGTTCCGCGATCGAAGGCAGTCATCAGACGGTCTCGAGCGAGAGGGGTCGTGAGCGAAGCACGGATGCTACAACTCCCTGTTCCTCTGCACCGGAAACTCGGCGCGTAGCATCTTCGCCGAAGTCCTCTTGAACCGGATCGGCCAAGGCCGGTTTCGCGCGTTCAGCGCAGGCAGCCACCCGAAGGGAGACGTGCATCCGCTGACCCTCAGCGTCCTCGCAGAGTTTCGGGAATCGACCGAGGGGCTGCGGAGCAAGGACTGGGACGAGTTCGCGAAGCCCGATTCCCCGCGGCTCGACTTCGCCTTTACTGTCTGCAGCAAGGCAGCGGGAAAGCAGTGCCCGCTCTGGCCCGGGCAACCGATGACGGCGCATTGGGGCGTCGACGATCCAGCCGCCGCAGTCGGATCGGATGCCGAACGCCTTCGAGCGTTCCGTGCAGCCTACCGGACGCTGCAGGCGCGAATCAGGCTGTTTACGAGCCTTCGCGTCGAACTCTTGGATCGACTGACGCTGCAGCGCGAGATCCGGAAGATCGGCGAGAGCGACGTCCGCAACGGCTAGACGGAAAGGAGAGTTCGATGAAGAGCGATGCCGAGATCCGCGAGGTCGTACGAGAGCGTTACGCCGAAGCCGCCGAACGGGCCACCAAAGGGAAGGCGGGATGCTGCGACCCTTCCCCACTTTCGGGTTGTGACCCGATCACGCGCGACCTCTATTCAGAGACGGAGGCCGGGGGCCTCCCCGAGGAGGCGGTACGCGCCTCACTCGGCTGCGGCAACCCGACCGCGCTCGCCGAGCTGCTCCCCGGCGAGGTGGTGCTCGATCTCGGCTCCGGCGGCGGTATCGACGTGCTCCTCTCGGCCCGCCGGGTCGGCCCCACCGGCAAGGCGTACGGCCTCGACCAGA
>JBEVNX010000191.1:0-15815 GCA_040507895.1 Binatia bacterium
ATCGGCCGAGGCCTCGGGCGCGTGGAGTTCGAGGGTTTCGGCGTCAACCAGGAAGAGAGTCGCGAACGCTTCACGGAAGCGGCGCAGATGATCATCGACGGGCTCGAGCACGGCTTCTGCGAGTACAACGGCAAGTACGTGAAGCAGACCCGCCGCGAGCTGCGGCCGCGGCCGTTCAAGTCGTTCCGCGGCCGCACCTACGCCGCCGCCGTGTCGCCCGAGTCGTCGACCATCATGGCGAACCTCGGCATCGGCATCCTGATCATCCCTCAGAAGCCGTGGGAGCTGGTGGCCAAGGAGCTATCCGACTATCGCCGCGTATTCCACGAGGTGAACGGCACGGACGCCCCGCCGCCGATTTGCGCCGGCTGGACGTTCTGCGACGAAAACGCCGACCGCGCCCAGGAGCTCGCCTATAAGTACATCGGTGGCTACTGGAAGACTGTCGTCAAGCACTACGAGCTGATCGGCGATCATCTGACGAAGATGAAGGGCTACGAGTCGTACGCGGAGATGCAGCAGAAGGCGTCGGCGCCCGGTGGCGTGGACGCGATGACCGAGTTCTTCGTGAACCTGCAGATCTGGGGGACGCCCGAGCAGTGCTACGAGAAGATCCTCGAAGTCCAGAAGCGCACGGGCGCCGAAGCGTACACCGCCGTCTTCAGCTACGCCGGCATGCCCTACGACATCGCGGAGGCGAACATGCGATTGTTCGCCACCGAGGTGATGCCGGAGCTCAAGAAGCACGTGCCGATCGAGGATCAGCTGATCGCGCGCGCGGGCGTCGGCCAGTACGCGGACGCATCGGCGTTCCGTCTGCCGGCCTGAAGATCGATCGCGGCGGGCCGGGTGAGACCGTCCCGCCGCAGAACCTGCGAGGGCGCCGACGCGCGCCGTGGGGAGTTCCGTCGTTGCGGTGCGACGCCACGTGAAGCGATTCGACTCGTCGATCACCACGGCGAACGCCCTGGACGAAGGTCGAAATGCGCTGACATTGCGATGGTCCGGCACCTGCGGATTGGGGTTAGAGGGGACCGAGTTCGCAACTCGACGTCGATTCACGCCTTAGATCCTGGGAGCTAAGGTGACGTCGAGAAGCTCTCCTTCCCACGAGAGATGGCTGCCCGTAGTGACGCGTGAGGCGATCGATCGGACTGCGGAGCGCGGCTCTCCGAAGCGGGAACGACCCACGGCGCCGCCGCCCGGTTGGGTCGACGGGCCGCGGGTGGTGATCGAGGACGTCTCGCCGCAGATCGACGGTGGCCGCCATCCGATCAAGCGGGTCGTCGGCGACCGGGTGGTCGTCGAAGCCGATGTCTACAGGGACGGGCACGATCTCGTCGGCGCGCGCGTCACGTATCGGTTCATCGACGACCACCATTGCTCCTATGTGCCGATGTCGTACGACGAGCCCGAAGACCGTTGGTCGGGAGCCTTCACGCCCGACCGCGTCGGGCGTTGGGTTTACACGGTCGAAGCCTGGCCCGATTCTTTCGGCAGCTGGCGGGACGAGGTCGGCAAGAAGATCGCCGCCGGGCAGGACGTCTCTTCCGAGCTTCTCGAGGGCGCCGCCATGATTGCCTCTGCCGCGCGTCGCGCTCGCGACGGTCTGCGCGCTCGGCTGACGGAGGCTGCCACCTGTCTGCGCGACCGCAATACACCGGTCACCGAGCGGGCAGAGATCGGGCTGGCGCCCGAACTGCTCGCGGCGGTACGCGAGAGCGGTGAACGCCAGGTCAGCCGCTACGAACGGGAGCTCACGGTCGTCGTCGATCGCAAGCTTGCCGGGTTTGCCGCCTGGTACGAAATGTTCCCGCGCTCCCAGGGCACGATTCCCGGGCGGCACGGCACCTTCGCCGATGCGGAGCGTCGCCTCCCCGAGCTCGCCGCGCTCGGCTTCGACGTCGTCTATCTACCCCCGATCCATCCCATCGGGCGTACGCACCGCAAGGGGCCGGACAACACGCTGGTTTCCACGCCCGACGACGTCGGCAGCCCGTGGGCCATCGGCGACAAGACGGGCGGGCACACGACGGTGCATCCCGCGCTCGGCACGCTCGATGACTTCGACCACTTCGTGCGGTCAGCCAACCGGCTCGGCTTGGAAGTCGCGCTCGACTACGCCCTGCAATGCTCCCCCGACCATCCCTGGCTACGCGAGCATCCGGACTGGTTCCTGGTGCGGCCCGACGGGACCATCAAATACGCCGAGAATCCTCCGAAGAAGTATCAGGACATCGTGCCGCTCAACTTCTGGTGCGAGGACCGCGCCGCGCTGTGGGCCGCGTGTCGCGACATCTTGTCCTTCTGGATTGATCACGGCGTGCGCATCTTTCGAGTCGACAACCCGCACACCAAACCGTTCGCTTTCTGGGAGTGGATCATCGAGGACGTGCAGCGTTCACATCCCGGAACAATCTTCCTCTCCGAGGCGTTCACACGCCCCAAGCGCATGAAGGGTCTCGCGAAGCTCGGATTCTCGCAGTCCTACACGTACTTCACGTGGCGCAATACCCCGCGCGAGATCCGCGAGTACTTCACAGAGCTCACCGGTACAGAGATGGTGGAATACTTCCGCGCCAATCTCTTCGTGAACACTCCGGACATTCTGCATGAATACCTGCAGACGGGAGGGCGGCAGGCATTCATGGTCCGGCTGCTGCTTGCAGGAACTCTATCGCCGCTCTACGGGATGTACAGCGGCTTCGAGCTTTGCGAGGCGATCCCGCTGCGCGCGGGAAGCGAGGAGTACCTTCATTCCGAGAAATTCGAGATCCGTGTACGCAACTGGCAGGTTCCGGGGAACCTGAGTCGCGAGATCGCGACCCTGAACCGCATCCGGCACGAGCACCGCGCGCTGCAGCTCAACGGAAACCTCACGTTTCTGCTCTCCGAGAACGACGGGATTCTTTTCTACTGGCGATCGGCGCCGGAGGATGATCTCTTCGTCGCCGTCAACTGCGATCCGCATCGTCCGCTCGAGACCATGGTGCACGTTCCGCTCGACGCGCTCGGCCTCGATCGCGACGAGCCGTACGTCGTCGAGGACCTGCTCTCCGGGGAACGCCACCCTTGGCGCGGCGCGCGCAACTTCGTGCGGCTCGATCCGACGATCGGCCAGTGGGGTCACATCCTTCGAGTGGAACGCGGAGCGAAACGGTGAGCGATCAGAACGGATGGCACAAGGACGCGATCATCTACGAGCTTCACGTCAAGGCGTTTCGCGACAGCAATCGCGACGGATATGGCGACTTTCCCGGTCTCATCGAGAAGCTTCCGTACCTGGAGGAGCTCGGCATCAATTGCGTCTGGCTCCTGCCCTTCTATCACTCGCCGCTACGCGACGACGGCTACGACATTTCGCACTACGCCCTGATCCACCCCCGCTACGGCACGCTTCGGGACTTTCGCCGCTTCGTGAACGAGGCGCACGACCGCGGGATTCGCGTAATCACCGAGCTGGTGATTAACCATACGTCGGACCAGCACCCATGGTTTCAAGCGGCGCGACGCGCGCCGGCGCGCTCTTCGCGCCGCAACTTCTACGTGTGGAGCCACAGCGACCGGAAGTTTTCCGGCGCACGCATCATTTTCAAGGACTTCGAGAACTCGAATTGGAGCTGGGACCCGGTAGCCAAGGCCTACTACTGGCACCGCTTCTTTTCCCACCAGCCGGATTTGAACTTCGCCAATCCCGCCGTTCGCCGCGCGATCCAGCGCGCCATGCGCTTCTGGTTGAACCTCGGCGTGGACGGCCTGCGTCTGGACGCGATCCCGTACCTGTGCGAGCGCGAAGGATCGAACTGCGAGAATCTTCCCGAGACGCACGAGGTGCTGAGGGAGCTGCGAGCCGAGCTCGACAAGCACTACACGGATCGCATCTTCCTCGCCGAGGCGAACCAGTGGCCGCCAGACGTGCGACCGTACTTCGGCGATGGCGACGAGTGTCACATGGCGTTCCACTTCCCACTCATGCCGCGGATGTTCATGGCCATCCGCCGCGAAGATCGCACGCCGATCGTCGACATCCTCGCGCAGACTCCTCGGATCCCGGAGAACTGCCAGTGGGCCACGTTCCTGCGCAACCACGATGAGCTGACGCTCGAGATGGTGACACAGGATGAACGCGACTACATGTACAAGGAGTACGCAGCCGATCCGAAGGCGCGCATCAACTTAGGAATCCGCCGGCGCCTGGCGCCGCTCATGGGGGGAGGGCGACGACAGATGGAGCTGATGAACGCGCTTTTGATGTCGATGCCGGGAACACCCATCCTCTACTACGGCGACGAGATCGGCATGGGCGATAACGTCTATCTGGGTGACCGCAATGGCGTACGCACGCCTATGCAGTGGACCGGCGACCGCAACGCCGGGTTTTCGGAGGGCGACTCCGCAGCGCTCTTTAGCCCAGTCATCGTCGACGCGCTGTACGGCTATCAGGCGGTGAACGTCGAGGCGCAGGAGCGTTCGGGTTCGTCGCTGCTATCCTGGATGAAGCGGCTGATCCGGCTGGTGAAGCGCCACCCGGCGTTTCGACGGGGCACCTTCGAGATTCTCCACCCAGTGAATCGCAAGATCTTCGCCTTCGTGCGAGAATTCCAGGACGACGCCCTGCTCGCCGTCTCCAACCTATCGCGCTTCTCGCAAGCCGTGGAGCTCGACCTCCACCGCTTCCACGGGTGGACGCCGACCGAGCTGTTCGGCGATACGCCGTTCCCGAAGATCGGCGAGCTTCCCTATCCGCTGACGTTCGGGCCGCACGGGTTCTTCTGGTTCAAGCTGGTTCCCCCACCGAGAAACTGAGGATGGAATCCGCCTCGCTCGCCACGCTGACGACGCACTCGCGCCTGGCGGACGCCCTGACCTCGACGGCGCTGCGTGCGCTCGACGGGCCGCGCCTGCTGCGATTCCTCGGCGCGCAAAGATGGTTTGGCGCCAAGGGTCGAGCAGGGTTGAGGGCGCGGTTCCGCGACAGCGTGCCCATCTTCGGGTCGGACATGCGTGCGCTGATCGCACGTGTGCAGGTGACGGCGGCCGACGAGTCGACGCTCGACTTTCAGCTGCCGCTGACCGTCGGCAGCGACCTGGAGAGCTGGGGGATCCACGCTGAGCGACTCGCCAACGTCGCCGGCGCTACGGAACAGGGCTTCATTGCCGACGCGGCCGGCGATCCCGCGTTTCGCGGTAGGCTCCTGCAGGCCGTCCGCGACGCGGAGACCTTCACCGACGGGAACCTTCGTTGGGTGGTCGAGCGCTACGCGGGAGACCTGCCGCCCCCCGGCACCGACTCGCGGCTACTCGGCGGTGAGCAGAGCAATACCTCGATCGCGTATGCTGATTGCGCGATCGTCAAGCTCTATCGGCGTCTCACGCCTGGCCCGAATCCCGAGGCGGAGATCGCCCAGTTCCTCCGTGCGCAAGATTTTCCGCACGTCCCCGCGCTTCTCGGCGACATTCGGCTCGAGGACCGCAACGGCGAACAGACGACACTTGGCGTCGTGCAGGAATTCGTCGCCAGCCTCGGCGACGGCTGGAGTTACGTCCGCGGCCTTCTCCGAGACGTGCTGCGCTCGCCGCATTCGTCGTCGGCCATCCCCGCCGCCTTGCTCGACGATTGCTGGCGACTCGGCGAGATCACAGGACAGCTCCACGGAGCGCTCGCCCACGCCGGAGGTGACGAGGCGTTCGTACCGCAACCGGTAAGGGCGGAAGACCTCGCGGAGTGGGGAGGCGCGCTTCGCCGGCAAGTCGACGGCGCCGCAGAGCTCTTGCAAGCGGAGCTAACCGCGGGACGACTGGACACAGCAAGCGCGGCGGCCGCGCGGGTCGTTGTCGATCGAGCGCGCTCGCTTGGTGATCGCGCGAGAGAGTTTCTCGAGGCGATCTCAGGAGATGCTGGTGCGCGCATCCGCCACCACGGCGACTATCACCTTGGTCAGGTGCTGAGGAAGGCGAACGGCGATTTCGTGATCCTCGACTTCGAAGGCGAGCCCGCGCGCCCGCTGCCGGAGCGCCAACGCCGGCACAGTCCGTTGCGCGATGTGGCGGGCATGTTGCGATCGCTCTCCTACGCCGCCGCGTTCACGGCGAAGGACGACCTCCGCGGCGAGGCCGACGCGCGAGTCGAAGCCACGACCGCCAAGCTCGGCGCTCCGTTGCGCACGGCGTTTCTCGAAGGCTACTTTTCCGCCGCTCCCGCTGCGCCGATCCTGCCGGCCGACAGTTCGATCCGCGACGGGTTGCTGACGGTGTTCGAAGTCGAGAAGGCTTTCTACGAACTCGTTTACGAGATCAACAATCGCCCTACGTGGGTGTCGGTTCCGCTCTCCGCCATCCGGGCGCTCACGTCGTGAACGCGACCGCGATCGCCGCCGCCTGCACTGAGTCCGCGCGCGACGAGCGCATCAGGACATGCCTCAAGCACGACGCGCAGCGATCGCGCGCAGCATGGCTGCCGTCTCCTGCGGTGTGCGCAGATAGTACGCTGCGGCACTCATACGCGGCGGGTCCATCACCGCTACGGTGAGGTGGCCACGAAACGCGCGGAACACTTCTTCGTCGGTCACATCGTCGCCGACGAAGGCGAGGCCCGTTGCGCCGAGCGTCCGAAATACCTCCTCAATCGCTTGATGCTTTCCCGCGCCGGACGGCCGCGCCTCGACGACCATAGCCCCCGGGAGGCATTCGAGGGGGGCGCCGTTTTCGCGCTCACGCTCGACTTCGCGCACGAACGCGGCGATGGCCGTGGCGGCGTGCGCGGGCTCGAGGCCTCGCACGTGCAGCGCGATCGAATGCACCTTGTCTTCGATGCGACCGCCCGCGCCGATCGCCGCCCCGAGCCGCGGACGCAGCCGCTCGAGCGCCTGATCCGAGAGTGCGGGATCGAAGCGCAAGCGGCGCGGCTCGTCACCGATCGCCAGCTCGAGCCCGTGGAGTCCGATCCAGACGTGCAGCGGCGGCAGCAAGCGCCGAAGATCTTGAATCGTGCGACCGCTCGCGACTCCGATGCGGAGATCCGGACCGGGCGCGGTCAGCAGGCGGTCGAGAGCGCGAGCCGCGATCGGCTCCAGGCGTGCCGCGTCCGGCGTCGGCGCGAACGGTGCGATGGTGCCGTCGAAGTCCAGTATGAGAAGCGCGTCCGGCAGGCGCGCGTACCGGTCGAGAGCCTCCGATGCTTCCTCGAGCAGATGGCGCATCAGCGACGAACCGGGCGTGCACGCCGCGTCACGGGCCTCGCCCGTTTGGCCCGCTTCCTCGAGGCTTGGCCGCGGCCGCCATCCACGGTGGACGCGGCGGCGAGAAACCACCCGAGCCACCACTGCATGTTTTCGCTCATCACTCGCCGGCGCATCGTGCGCATCGCCGCCTGGCGCTCGACGGGCTTCATTTCCAGGGCGTGCTCGATCGCGCGACACAAGCCGTTCACGTCATAGGGGTTGACGATCAACGCCTCGCGCAGTCGTTCGGCGGCGCCGGCGAAGCGCGAGAGCACGAGTACGCCATCTTCGTCCGCGCGCGTCGCGACGAACTCTTGAGCGACGAGGTTCATCCCATCGCGAAGCGGAGTTACCAACAGCACGTCGGCAGCGCGATAGAATACCGCGAGCTCGCGCCGGCTGAAGCCGTGACCGAGGTAGCGCACCGGCGTCCATTCCGCAGTCGAGAACCGTCCGGTGATGCGTCCGACGATTCGATCGATCTCCTCGCGAAGCGTGCGATACTCCGGCACGCTTTCGCGCGAGGGTACCTGGATCTGCACGAAGCAGACCTTGCCCTGCCATTCCGGGTGTTCGAGCAGAAAGGCTTCGTACGCGCTCAGCCGCTGGACGATCCCCTTGGTGTAGTCCAGGCGGTCCACGCCGAGGATCATGCGCTCCGAACCGATCGCGGCGCGCAGCACCGAGACCTCCTCGAGCACAGCGCCGTCCGAGCCATAGCGATCGAACTGCTCGGCCTCGACGCCGAGCGGGAAGCTGCTCACGCGCGTGCGGTGACCGTGTTGCACGACCTCGCCCCGGCTGAAGGCGACGTCGGCGCCCGCCAGCGCGCGCGCGCATTCGAGGAAGTGATCGGCGTACTCCGCGGTGTGAAAGCCGATCAGATCCGAGCCGAGCAGGCCGTTGACGATCTCGCGCGCCCAGGGCAGCACGCCGAACACCGCAGGGGCCGGAAACGGGATGTGCCAGAACGTGGCGATCCGTGCCGAGGGCCGCAGCGAGCGCAGCATGCGGGGAACGAGCGCGAGGTGGAAGTCGTGCACCCAAGTGATGCCGCGGGCGGGCACACTGCGGCTCGCCGCGCGGGCGAACGTGCGGTTGACCGATTCGTACGTACGCCAGTCCTCGACGTCGAATTGCGAGCGGGTCGGGAAATAGTGACAGAGCGGCCAGAGACTCCGATTCGAGACGCCGTGGTAGTAGCGCGAAACCTGATCGTCCGTGAGCGAGAGCAGGCGGAGCCGGTAAGTGCCTCCGGGTGCGGCGAGCGAGCGAATCGTCGGACGGTTGCCGCGCGCGACGCTTCCCGACCAGGCTAGCCACACGCCGCCGCGAGCGCGCAGCGCATCGTCGAGCGTGCTCGACAGCCCGCCGATCGAGCGCACGAGCTCGGTTCTCCGGCCGCGGCGCCGGAACGAAAACGGTGCGCGGTTGGAGATGATGAGCAACCGCTGTTTGCGTGTCGCCGAGCTCACGGTCATAGCATCCTGGGAAGCCGAGGCCGGCAAGGCGAGGCATCCCACGCGTGTGTTCCCATCACGTGAGGGAGTTCCGCACTGGATTCCCTGCCGAAGATCGGATTGTGACGCGCCCGGTCGCCATGTTCAAGCCGCGCAGCACCCAAGGATCGAAGCGCGAGGATCGCCGCGGATTGATCGGCGGCGGCCATTGGGTAAGAGTGCGGTGCTCCGCTCCGAGTCGAGGAGGCACCGTGGCCACGACCGTCGCAGTCGTCACCGGCGCGAGCCGGGGTATCGGAAGGCAGCTCGCCGTCGATCTCGCCGGCGCGGGATATGACGTCGTCTGCGCGGCACGTTCGACCGAGTCGGCGCCGAGCCGGTTGCCGGGCTCGGTCGACGAGACCGCGGAACTGGTCCGTCGGAGAGGCCGTCGCGGGCTTGCGGTGGCGCTAGACGTGCGCGACGAGAAGGCCGTGGCGGCGCTCGCGGATCGCGTGTTCGGCGAGCTCGGCCGCTGCGATCTGTTGATCAACAACGCGGCGGTCGCTGCCCCGTTGCCGGCGCTCGAGGACACCACCCGCCGGTGGCGGCTCGGCGTGGACGTCAACCTGAACGGACCCTTCTACATGATGTACTATTTCTGTCCCCGCATGCCGTCGGGCGAGGGCAGGGTGATCAACATCTCCTCGGGAGCGGCGGTGACGCCACAGTTCGGGCGACCCAACTACACCGCGACCAAGCGTGCGCTCGAAGGCCTGACGGAAGGGCTGGCGTTCGAGTTGCGCGGACGCGTGGCGGTGAACGCCGTGCGGCTCGACCTGCCGGTCTGGAGCGAGGGATTCGCCGCGACGCTCCCCGAGGACACCGATCTTCCCTTCGAAGATCCGGTGATCATGACGGATGCGACTCTCTGGCTGGCGAGACAGTCGATCGACTACACGGGGCACGTGCTCGACGTCACCGATCTTCGCAAGCGCGGCGTGGTGAGGCCGTTTGCCCCGTACCACGCACGCTAGCGGTTCCGCGAACCTCAGCGACCGTATCGGTAGTCGTCGTATCGGCGCTGCGCCGCGGCGTCGGATTGGTCGCCGATGATGGCAGCGCCCAGCGCGCCGGCAGCGCCGCCGGTCGCCGAGCCGGCTGCATATGATGGTGGAGCTGATTGCCGATCATGGCGCCGGCGCCGGCACCGAGCGCGCCACCGGCCAATGCACCCTTCTCGCCTCCGCTGAGCGGCCCGGATGCGCAGGTGGCGAGGAAAGAAGAAAGCATGAGCACGGTCGCGATGCGGCTTCGCACGTGCACCTCCGATCCAGGGTGAACACGCGGGCGGGGCCGTGCGTCGGGCGGTCCCAAAAGCGCTCAGAAACCGACGAATTTCCTGCAGCGGCTGATGTGCTTTGCGGACACCTACGTTGCTGCGCTGAGCCCGGGGCGGGCATGACCGTAACCGGTCGGTTTCCTCGACCCCGCTTCAGTTCAGAAGCACGTGTCCGGCCAGCCCCCCTTCGAGCCGCAAGCTCAGGCGCTCCCATCCCCGCACCACACGCAAGGCCTCTTGGCGATCCGCCAAGCCCCCGACGACCGTGAGCCCCGAGGCGGCGTCGAGGATCTCCCAGGTGACTTCACCCTTGCGGCGGTGCCTCACTTGTCGCAGCCGGTAGTTCGCCGACGCGACTTCTTCCAAGAGCACATCACGTCCGATCATCCGTCGCCATCCTAGCCACCCTGCCGCGCTCCTACCAGCGCGTCGCCCAAATTGACCGCATTACACCCATCGTCTACAGGTCGGCGATGCACATGCGCACGGCTGGAATGACGCTTCTCGCCGGATGGCTGCTGATGTCGCCCCCTTTGATCAAGGACGCGAAGGCGCCCGGCGGATACCGCCTGGATTCGAACGCCAAGGTCATCGACTGGAATCAGCTTTCGGCGCACGATTCGGCAACCGACTGCGAGCGGGCCAAATCACAGCGCGCTCTCGACGCGATCTCCATGAGCCAACGGCTCGCCGGCAAGAAGGACACATCGGACGAGCCGTTGGTGACTGAGGCTATGCACGCGCTCTGCGTGCCCTCCGACTACATCTACGGGGCCCCGGCCGAGGAGGACGAGTCAACGGCCGCGCCCTCACAGCTGTAGCCAGGGTCCTCGCGCCCATCCAGCTAGCGTTGCTCGATCACGAACGTCGCGGGGCCGTCGTTCACGAGCTCGACCGCCATGTGCGCGCCGAACACGCCCGTGGCGGTGCGCAATCCCGCGGCGCTCACACGCGCGACCAGTCGCTCGCAGAGCGTGCGAGCCTCGGCAGGCGGCGCCGCGCGGTCGAAGGACGGGCGGCGCCCTCGATCGAGCCGCGCAACGAGCGTAAACTGAGAGACGATCAGCACGTCCGCCGCCACCTGGCGCGCCGAACGGTTCATTCTTCCCGCGCCGTCCTCGAAGATGCGCAGCTCGACGAGCCGGTCCGCGAGTGCGTCGGCGCGAGCGCCGTCATCGTCCTTCTCGATGCCGATCAGCACCAGCAAGCCCGCCCCGATCGAGCCGACGAGCCGCCCCTCGACGCGGACCGCGGCTCGCGCACAGCGTTGGACACAAGCGATCATGAGAATTGCAACGCGAAGCGCACTCGCCCTCCGCGCCCGCGATCCTCGAATCGTCGTCGAGCCGTCATCACGCCCGTAACAGTCATCTGCTCTGATCCACCCCGTTCGCCCCGAGTGCCCGGCCCATCTGCGTGGAGTGAACGCCCGTGGCGGCCGGCCTTCGACGAAAGGAGAGCGAACATGCGGGTCGCGCAGAAGGTCTCCTTGGCTCTCATCCTTTTCGGCTGGATCGGGATGGCGGCACCCATCACCTTCGCCGAGGAAGCCGACAAGGTCACGTTGCAAGGCACCGGGGCGACGTTTCCGGCGCCCCTCTACCAGCGCTGGTTCAACGAGTACAACAAGGCTGACGCCGGGCCTCGGCGCTAACTCGTGATCTTCGCCGGCATCCCGCCGGTTCGATGTCTGCTAAACAGTCGGACCGGCCTTCTGGAAGCTAGCAGAAACACTCGCAAAGCCGTGCGAGACACGGGCTAGAGCCAAAGTAGCAGTTACCCGACGTTCCCCGAGATTCCCCGGCTTTCGCCGCTCATTCCACGACGTTATTCCGACACGCCGTGCGAGAGGCCGAGGAGTCCCCCTTATCGACAGGGGGCTTGGTTCCTGACGGAGCGGTCGCCTCCGAGTTCATTGCGGGGGCTTGACCTAAACGCGGACAACCAGTCGAGCCTCGCGTTCAAGATACGCGGTAGCCAGTCGATTCGCCCACGGCGAGCGTGAGGTAGGGGGCAGCCGTGGGAGCGTTGAAGGCAGAGCGCGAGTACAGGCAGAAGGAAGCGGAGCGTACCGGGAAGCCGCGGAGGGGCGGCGCTCCGGCCGGCAACCTGAACGCTTCGCGCCATCACTGGCGGACGCTCTGGCGGCGCGGTGCGGTAAAGCCCGAACTCCAGTGGATCGTGCCTCTCATGCAACGATACGCCGACGCGCTCGAGGCGGACAAGGGCGGCGCGGAGAACGTTTCGGCCGCGGAGCGGAGCATGATCGAGGTTGCGGCGATGGCTCGCGGCTGCGCGTCGCTGATCCTTTCGTGCGCCGGACAGTACGGAGTCGTCGAGCCCGCAGACGATGGCTCGAACAGGTGGAACATCTCGCCGGGGCTTCGCGAACTCCCGAAGTTCCTGAAGACCGAGGCCGCCGCGCTGCATCGGGCTCGGCCTCGAGCGCCGTAGCAAGCTCGCCGACTACCTCGAAGCGAAGAACGGCGGGGGGTCATGACGATCCTCGACGCTCTCCGCGACCCGCACTTCTTCGGCTCTCTGCCGGCGTTCCGCGACCAGGGCCGGACCCTCGATGTTTGGACGACTCCAGGCTCGGCGGCGAGTCGACAGGATTGGGCCGACGTAGGTCATCGCGCGTTCCCTGCGCAACACCGAGAACCGGGGTCGTGAAGGACGCGGAGGGATCTTATTGCTTGTTTTCTTAGGTAGTGTGCCGCTCGAACATCATCTGGTGCGGAAGGCGGTAACATAGGCATGAACAGGGCTGCGACACGGAATACTGCTTTTGCTTTTCTGATGGCCGCCTTGCTCGGGTGCCGAGGCACCCCGAGCGGCCCCGTGATGGAACACAAGATCGGCCTCGTCTATTTCGCGCCGGAAGAAGGCGCCGACCTGTGCATGAAGGGCCTCTTCGACGGCCTGAAGGAGCAGGGCATCGAGGAGGGGGTCAACCTGGAGGTCCGCCGGTCGCACGCCCAGGCGGAGATCGCCAACATCCCGTTGCTGGTTCAGAACTACGACGGTTCCGACGTCGACGTGATCGTCGCCATGACGACGCCGGTGCTGACTGGCGCGGCGTTCGTAGCCCGGTCCAAGCCGGTCGTGTTCACCTACGTGTACGACCCAATTGCGGCCGGCGCCGGCAAGAGCCGGACGGATCATCTGCCGCGCGTCACCGGTGTCGGTTCGTTCCCGCCGGTCCAGGACACGGTCGACACGATCCAGCGGCTCGTGCCCGGCGTCCGAGCGGTCGGAACGCTCTACAACAGCTCCGAAGCCAACTCGGTCAAGGTAGTGGGCGTGGCGCGCGGCATCTTCCAGCAGCGCAGCATCCAACTGCAGGAGATTGCCATCACCGGGACAAACGAGATTTTGCAGGCGGCGCAGGAGCTGACCCAGCGCGGCGTGCAGGCCCTTTGGGTGACCGGGGACAATACGGCGCTTCAGGGCTTCGACGCGATCGTGAAAGCGGCGCGCGACGCGAAGCTTCCCCTCATCATCAACGACCCGGAGTTCGTGCAGCGGGGCGCGCTGATCGCCGTCGGCATCGGCTGGTATGAAACCGGCAAAGCCGCGTCGAAGGTCCTCGCGCGCGTGCTGCGCGGCGAGCAGCCGCGCAACATCCCGTTCGAGGAAGTCGCGGTCAAGAAGCTGGTGCTCAACCAGGAGGTCGCCAAGGCGCTTGGGATTACGTTTCCGCCCGACATCGTGCAGGCCGCTTCTCAGTAATCCGTACGGTCCGCCAGGCAACCGGAACGCCAAGAACCACGGCCTATACGCTGGCGATGCGCGCCGGATCGACTTGCGGACGCGTGAAGACAAAGCCGTATTCCAAACGCTCCGGGCGATCGAGGACGACCTCGCCGAGCTTTCGGCACAGAGGCGGCTCATCCTCGACGGGATCGGCCGCAAGCTCCGCGACCTCTTCAAGGTCGAGGCCTACGTCGGCGGCCTCTCGTCGATCGTGAACAAGCGCACGCGCGCGCTCATCCCCGCCGTCGTCGAGAAGCATCGGCTGCTCGAGTGGATCCGCCGCGACCTCGAAACGCTCGGCCTCGAACGCCGTAGCCGCGAGATCAAGCTCGCCGACTACCTCGAGGCGAAGAACGGCCCAGGGTCATGACGATCCTCCAGGCCCTCCGCGACCGGCATCTCTTCGGCACTCTGCCCGCGTTCCGCGACCTCGGGACATGGAGCGCCTGGCGCTCGTTCTTAGCCGCCGTCTACGGTCTTCCCATGTCCCGAGGCCGAGCTAGCGACTTTTCGGGGGGCACACGGCGCGCTCAGCGCCAAGGCCTGGCGGCTACAGCGAAGCGGTGGCAATCGTCGGCAGGCAGAGCGGCAAGACGCGCCTTGCGGCTGCGATCGCGACGTTTGAGGCGATCAGCGCGGAGCGGGAGCCTGCCTCCGACCTGTTCGCGGTGCTGGTAGCTCAGGACCAGCGGGCGGCGCTCAGGACGAGCTTTCGATACGCGGCGGCGCCGTTCGAGGCTTCCGCGATGCTTCGGCACTCGATCGTCTCGCAGACCGCCGACACCGTGGCGCTCGAGACGGGCGTGACGCTCGCGGCGTATCCCTGCCGGCCGGCCGCCGTGCGCGGCCTCCGGGCTCGCGTCGTGGTGGTCGACGAGCTGGCGTTTTTCATCTCGACTGACGGCCGCCCGACCGACGTTGAAATGCTTCGCGCTCTTCGTCCGACGCTGGCGACCACGGGCGGAAAGCTGATCGTGCTCTCGAGTCCGTACGCAACTCGACGACGCTCGTCTGGCAGGCGAGCGCGCCGGAGATGAACCCGACGCTGCCGGCCGACTACCTCGAGCGGATGCGCCAGGACGACTTCGAGGCCTACCGGTCGGAGGTGCTCGGGGAGTTTCGCGCGGGCGTGTCGGCGTTCCTCGATGCCGACGCTCTGGCCGCGTGCGTGGTCGAGGGCGCCGGGAGCTGACTCCGGTCGACGGCGTGCATTACTCGGCTTTTGCCGATCCGAGCGGCGGCGGGAAGGACGCCTTCACGGCGGCGATCGCACACCGAGCGGGGAGCGGATCGTCGTTGATTGCGTGCGGGCGTGGGTGCCGCCGTTCAACCCCACGGGCGTAGTCGCGGAGGCTGCGGAGCTACTCGAAGCGTATCACTGCAACGAAGTGACCGGCGATAGATACGCCGGGGAGTGGCCACGGCAAGCGTTTCGCGCGCACAACGTCGAGTACGAGATAAGCGAGCTGGACCGGAGCAGGCTTTACTTGGAGTTGTTGCCGGTCGCGAACGCAGGAACCGTCGAGCTGCCGAACGATACGAAGCTGCTGGCGGAGCTTCGCGGGCTCGAGCGAAGGCGCGGCACTGCGGGGCGCGATCGCGTGGACCATCGGCCCGGCTCTCACGATGACAGAGCGAATGCGGTCGCCCGCGTTGTCTACGTGACGAGCTCGAAGAACTCCTACGACAATCCTCAACGACACGGGCGGCAAGCCAATGGATCGTGGTACCGCGGCGATCCTTCGAATCCTGCCACGCCGCATTTTTGCGCGGCTTGGTTAAGCAACGAGCCGTGCAACGCAGAATGAACACGACAGGAGGTTGAGCGAATGGACAGGAGCGAGATTTGCTGCAGCACACACGGCGATGGGAACCACGTCGTGCCCGTGGCACCGGACGCTGCCTGTCTTGCGGCGACAGCGACACTATCGGCTGCCTCTTGTGCGCTCCTGCCCCTTGTGCGCTCCGTAAGAACGGGCGTAGCGTGGGAGACTCGGAGAGATGGCCTGGCACTCGCTATGGCAACTCGGCTTGTACTAGCTATCCTCTCGAGCGACT
>JBEVNX010000015.1:0-8970 GCA_040507895.1 Binatia bacterium
TGTGTCGGCGCAGCGATTCGGCGGGACTGAATCGGCTGGTCGACGCGATCAAGAGCGACGGGGGCTCCGCAACGGGATTTCTCCTCAACGCCATCGAGGCAGACTCCATCGAAGCGCGAGTTGCCGCCATCGAGGCCGAGATCGGCCCGATCGAGGTCGTCGTCTACAACCTGGGCGCCCAGATTGGCGATCGGGCGTTGAGGGAGACGTCGCTCAAGGTCTTCGAGACGGGCTGGCGTCTGGGGACGTTTGGTCTGTTTCGCCTCGCGTCGGTCGTCTGCCCGCTGATGGAACGGCGAGGCAAAGGAACGATCCTCGTGACTTCCTCGACGGCGGCGATGCGTGGGAACGGCGGCCAACATTCTCATGCGGCCGCCATGGGAGGACGACGGATGCTCTGCCAGTCGCTCAACGCGGAGTTCGCGTCGAAAGGAATCCACGTCGTGCACATCGTGATCGACGGCGCCGTGGATGCGCCCGACACCTTGGGGAAGATGCTGGGACCGGAAAAGTTCCAACAGCTGCGAGAAGCCCGAGGCAAAGAACATGACGGACTCATGCTTCCCACGCAGATCGCGGAGACCTACGTTCACCTCGCAAAACAGCACCGATCCACGTGGACGCACGAGCTCGATCTGCGGGCATTCTCCGATCGTGCGTGGTGGAATCACTGAGACAATCGAGGGCGGGAGCGAAACATGACTGAATCCGACAAACGCGACACTCAGCCTGCCGTGCAAGGCGTTGCACTCATCGTCGGGGGAGGCCCCGGCATCAGCTCGAGTTGCGCCAGGCTGTTCACGAGGAGCGACATGCGTGTCGGCATCGCCGCTCGGAATCCGGACAAGCCGGTCCTGCAGAATCTGGAGAAGGCGCACGGCGTGCGTCGATACGCGTGCGATGCAAGCGAACCAGCTGCCGTGGAGTTACTGTTCCAGAACGCCGTCCGAGACCTCGGGCCTCCTACGCTCGTCGTGCACAACATCGATGGCAGGATGCCGGAGATCTTTCGCAAGGCGATTACCGAGGCCGACCCGAGTCTGGCGCTCGACACGCTCCGGAACTCGGCGTTCAGCGCGTTTTTGGTAGCTCAGCAGGCAGCTCGGCTGATGCGTGAGAACAAACCCGACGCCAACGGCACGAAAGGCACGATCATCTTCACGAACGCGAGCGCAGCGCTCAAAGGCTTCCCGTTGAGCGGTGCCTTTGCGATGGCATGCCATGCCAAGTCGGGACTAGCGCAAAGCATGGCAAGGGAACTGATGCCGCAGGGCATCCACATCGCCAATGTGCCGATCGACGCCGCGATTGGCTGGAAACAGCAAGACGGTACCCGTGCGCACCGACTGGCCGGGACGACCGTCGACGACAACATGGCCGACCCGGACTACATCGCGGAAGCCTACCTGCAGCTGCATCGGCAGCATCGGTCGACTTGGGCGTTCGAAGTCGTGCTACGGCCGTGGGTCGAGAAATGGTGAGCCGAGGCTCGCCACGGAGTAGACCTTGCGACGTAACTACTTGCTCGATGCCCCTTGACCCAATCGCCCATCAGACGTCGATCTTGTCCGAGGCATTCTTGTGCCCCGCCCATTTGGGCAGGCCATCATCGACGTCGATGACGCGCTGTCCATAGAAGATGTGGCAGGTTGGCCGGAACGCTTCGGGGATCTCGCCCGTCGCGCCGAATTCGAACAGTGTCGGGAACGCGAGCCACATGCGGCGACCTTCATCGGCGACCGGCGTGCCGCAAAGCGCGCAGCTCACCTTGCAAGGAGGCAGGCGTCCGGGCCGGTCGAGCACACCGGCATAAAAACGGAGATGCTCGATCCCGCGGGTCACTCTGACATGGCGCTTGTGGAAGATCGCGTCCCATTGCATGGGCGCACCGTGCAATGCCTGGCAGGTCCGGCAGTGGCAGATCTTGGCATCCACCGGATCGGCGCCGACCTCGTAGCGCACCGCGCCGCAATGGCAGCGCGCGCGGTAGCGCGCGACGAACGTATCATCGTCAAGCGCCGCGTAGTCGGGGCCGAGGTCGTTCATCGGAACCGCCAGGCTGTGTGCGCGTAGCGCCGTCTCTGGGGCATTGGGAAACTTAGCACAAGCGTAGCAGGCGCAAAGCCAGGTCCAGGGTCAGGGTCAATCTCCTCGCCCACCTCGCGCAAATCGATAACGCCCTCTTGATTCGTTTGATAGTGATCGTCATGATTGCCGCCGATCGGTAACGCCCAGCTTACGACCGGCGTGCTGGTGTGGGGCGGGCCAATCGCAAATCACGGAGGATTTGTTCATGTCCGAGATCACCCTCGACGACTACAAGGCAATGGTTGGTCAAGAGGTCGGCGTATCTCGCTGGTTCGAGGTGCCGCAGGGACGCATCAACACCTTTGCGGACGTCACCGAGGACCACCAATTCATCCACGTAGATCCGGAGCGAGCCAAAGCCACTCCGTTCGGCGGCACGGTCGCGCACGGTTTCCTCACCATGTCTCTGCTCGCGCCGATGGCCTTCGACGCCCAGCCGAGACTCACCGGAACGGCGATGTCCGTGAACTACGGCTTTGACCGCGTGCGCCTGATGGCGCCCGTTCGCGCAGGGAGCCGGATCCGCGGCCGCTTCGTGCTCAAGGAGCTGGTGGACCGCGGACCAAAGGAGATCATGGCCAAGACGCAGGTAACCGTAGAGATCGAGGGCGGCGACAAGCCGGCCCTGGTGGCGGATTGGCTCGGCCTGACCCGCTTCGCCTGACCGCTGTCCGCGATCCCGCGCTGCGGAGCGGCCCAAATGAACTCTTGGCGGCTCCCGGCTCCTGTCGTCCGACCATGGGTGTGGCTTCGCTTTGGCGCAACCAATCGTCGGCCGTGCGCGCCAGAGGCGACGGACCCAGCCGCGCACTTCCGGTTTCGGACAGGGGGAGCGCCGGCCACGCAATCGTTGCTAGCCGGAAACCACTTTGAAGACGCCGCTGGCCCGGGCGCAGACGGAATCATCTGTCAGAACCAGCGCGGTCGCGAAACAGAGCGACTTGCCGATCTTGATCACCTCAGGGCGAATCTCGAGCCATTGCCCTACCTTCGCGAACCCGACGAAATCCACGGACAGACTGACGGTGACGAGGCTGGCCGTATTTGCAGCCTGCTCACCGCAACTCAGTCCCATCGCATTGTCGGCGAGCGCGGAAATCAACCCGCCATGGACGAAGCCACGACTGTTCGCATGCGCGGTGCCGGCCCTGATCGCCAGGCTCACGCCGCGGGTGGACCGCCGCGCGTAGATCGGCTCCCACGGATCCGTGAGGCCGCTGCGGCGTGTATGGCGCTCGAAACCCTCCGGCACGAGCCGTTGGGGCGCCGGATTACTGATGGTACGCCTCCTTCATTCGCGCGACCGTCCCTTTGGCTTGGGCCTTCTCGGCATCGACGAGCGCTTCCTTCCCTTGAAGCTTCTTAAAACCAGTGTCCTCCTATCGCGCGTCTCAGCCCGAGGCGCCGTCCTTCAGCCCGTTGGCCGCGGCCTGGAGGATCCGTCGCGAGAGAGCTTCGTCCCGAACTGCGCGCGCGAGGATGAGCGCGCCGACCATCGTCGAGAAGAGCCGAATCGCCGCGTCGTAGCGGCGCGACGCCGTTCTCGCTGGAATAAGCCCGGCCAGGATCTCGAGACTCTCTCCGAGCCTCTTGCTGAACACATCCCGAATTTTCCCCGGCTGGCGCGCCACGTCGGAGCCGAGTGCCGCAACCGCACACCCTGCACCGGGCGAATCCCGATGGCGCGGTGACAAGTAGCGGTCGATGACCCTCTCTAGGGCGTCACTCTTGTCTTCACCGCTCGCGTCGCGCGCCCAGAGGTCGCGCGACTCGTCGAGCACGAGGCGCAAGGCCTCTGCGACGACCGCCTCCTTCGAGTCGAACTGGCTGTAGAAGGCACCGTGCGTGAGGCCGGCCGCCTCGGTGATGGCGTCCACGCCTGCCCCGTCGATCCCCTGTTCACGGAAGAGCCGCGCCGCCGCGGTGAGGATCCGTCGTCGATTCTCGGCCGCCTCCTGCTTGGTCACACGCATCGAATAATTTCCTCCTCAGGCCTATTGACTCCTTTGATAGTGGTCGTCATGATTGCCGGCGATTGGTGGTGCTCGTCATCAAAAGCCAAGTTAGCCGCTAGCCGGGAAGATAGCAATCTCCCCCGCGAGCAATCGGGAGGGTCCATGCCGCAAGACGTCGATTTCTTCTTCGACTTCGTCAGCCCGTACACCTACCTCGCGCAAACGCAGTTGGCCAGTTTGGCAGAGCGAACGGGCGCTCGCTTCCGGCTTTGGCCGATGCACCTGCTGAATCTCATGAAGCAGATCGGGAACGCCCCGACGACGGTCCTCTGCGCCAACAAGCTGAAATACGCGACCCGGGACATTGGTCGCTGGGTGTCGCGCTACGGCGTGCCATTTCAACTCAACCAACACGTATTCAAGGGGGACACGGCTCTTGCCCTGCGGGGGGCACTCGTTGCTCAGAAACAGGGCGTGGAGGACGCGTACAACCCGGCCCTCTTCAACGCCTTCTGGAGCGAGGGTCTCGACGTGAACGACCGAGCGGTCTTGGCGGGGCGATTGGACGCGGCGGGCCTGGATGGGAAGGCGATTCTCAAGACCGCCGACGAGCCGTCGTATCGTGAGCAGCTCGAGAAGAACACGGCGCTCGCCGCCGAGCGCGGCGTCTTCGGCTCTCCGACGTTCATCATCGGTGACGAACTCTTCTTCGGCAACGACCGGCTCGCATTCCTCGAAGAGCACCTGCGCCGCTAGGTCCATCCGTGGTCGTTCAACGTCGAGGTCCGGCCCTTCGCGCCGTGGTGAGAACGTCATGACCGAGCTTCGGATCTTCTCGTATCTGCCGAACCCGCGGATCTGGAAGGCGACGATCGCCGCTCGCCTCTGCGGCGTCGAGATCGAAGTGCGCGGAGCGCCGCCGGCGGAACTCCAATCCTGGCTCTGGGATTTCGACGCGCGGCCGCTCTCGCCCGCCGACGAGTCCACGCCGCCCGCGGGCGAGCAGATCGGCCGGACCGGCTTCAAGGGAGTGAAGCTGCGGAAGACGGCCGCCTTCCTCGAAGCCCATCCGTTCGGCACCGTTCCGGCCGCGTTCAGCCCGGACGGCTCCGTTGGCATCTTCGAGTCGAACAGCATCATGCGCGCGGTCGCCCGGCTCGGCGAGGGGCGCTTCCCACTCTACGGCAACAGCGCTTACGAGGCGTCGCGTGTGGACAGCTTCCTGGATGCGAGTCTGGTGTTCGCTCGCGACGGGCAAACGTACTTGCTGTCGCTGCTCGATGGCTCGGTATCCGCCGAGATTCACTCCCGAGCCAAGGAGGCGCTCGCGACCTATCTCGGCGGCATCAGTCGAGCCCTGCTCCCGGAGCGACGCTTCCTGGTCGGCGAGGGGGTGACCCTAGCTGACATCTGCTTCGTCGCTGAGCTGGCGCTCTTCTCGAACGAGCGGGCGCGTAGGGAACCGCTCGAACGAGCCGGCCTCTCGCCGGTTCTCGACGGCGTGAGGAACGACGCCGCATACGCGCAGGCCTTCGCGCATTTCGATCGTCTACGGCGGCATCCCGCATTCGCTCCCGACGTCGAGCCCTACCTGGAGAAGATCGACCGAGCAGCGCCGTGAGCGCCCACTGAGCACGAACGGAGGACACGAGCCATGCCCGAGCCGACCTGGAACCAAACCTTTTGCATCCTCTGCTACGTGAACTGCGGCCTCGAGGTCCAAACGGAGGGGCGAAAGATCACGCGCGTGCGCGGCGATCGCGCGAACGAGCGGTCGCAAGGGTACCTCTGCCAGAAGCCGCAGCGTCTGCAGTGGTACGGTGACCACGCCGATCGTCTGACGACGCCGCTTCGCCGCCGCTCCGACGGCACGCACGAGCCGATCTCGTGGGACACGGCTTTCACCGAGATCGCCGCTCGCCTGAACGCGATCCACGCCGAACACGGCGGCGAGGCGTTCGCATTCTGGGGCGGCGGCGGTCAGGGCAACCACCTCGGCGGCCCCTATTTTCTGGCGCTCCACGACCTGCTCGGCGCGACGAAGTACTTCACCGCGCTCTCGCAGGAAAAAACCGGCGACTTCTGGGTCAACGGGCGGCTCTTCGGTGACCAGCGCTGCCACACGGCGGAGGACGTCGAGCACACCGACTTGCTCGTCGTGCTCGGGTGCAATCCCTGGCAGGCGAACGGCTTCCAGAGGGCACGGAACGAGGTGAACGAGATCAAGAAGGTGCCCGGCCGCCGCATGATCGTGATCGACCCGCGGCGCACGGAGGTCGCGGACGTCGCCGACCTCCACCTGTCGCTTCGCCCCGGTACGGACGCCTACCTGCTGGCCGCGATCCTGGCGATCATCCTCAAGCGTGGCGGCGAGGCCGCCGAGTTCCTCTCCCGCCACACCGTCGGCTGGGACGACGTGCGCGCCGTGCTCGGGCGAACGCCGATCGAGACGTGGGTGGCGCACGCCGACGTACCGCTCGCCGACGTCGAGCGTGCAGTCGACATGATCCTCGACGCCCGGTCGATGCTCGTCCGGGTCGAGCTCGGCATCCAACAAACCCGGCACTCGACGCTGAACTCTTACCTCGAGAAGCTTCTCTACCTGGTGACCGGGAACTTCGGCCGGCCGGGAACGAACGGCATCCACACTTGGCTCGTGCCGCTCTATCGCAACTCGCGGGGCGAGCGCTCGAACGTGACGGGCCAGGAGATCATCGGCGGGCTCCTGCCGACGAATCGCTTCGCCGACGAGGTCCTGAGCGACGATCCGCGGCGCGTGCGCGCCCTCTGGGTAGAATCCAGCAACCCGGCGAACACGACCGCCGACACCCCGCGGTTCGAAGCCGCGGTTCGCGCGCTGGACCTCTCCGTCGTCGTGGACGTCGCGTACACCGAGACGGCGGAGCTCGCGGACTACGTGCTGCCGGCCGCGGCGCAGTACGAGAAGTGGGAGACGACGGTGTTTTCGTTCGAGTGGCCGCGGAACTACTTCCACCTCCGCGCGCCGCTCTTCGAGCCGCTCCCGGGGACACTCGCGGAGCCCGAGATCTACACCCGAGTGGTCCGCGCCATGGGCGTGCTTCCCGACGACGAGGCGCTCGCCGGGCTGCGCGCGCTGGCCGCCGAGAACCGCGGCAAGATGATGAAGCGCGCCGGCGAGATGTTCGCAGAGAATCCGAAGCTCGTGCCGCTCGCACCGGTGCTGCTCTACCTGACGCTCGGCCCGACGTTACCGGACGGTGCAGCCGCCGCGGCGCCGCTTTACGCAGGCTGCCATGAGACGGCGATGAAGCACACGGTCGCGGTCCAGCGCGCTCTCGAGACGAGAGCGGAGCCCCCGATCCTCGGCGAGATGCTCTTCGGGAAGCTGCTCGCCAGCCGCTCGGGCTTCGTCTTCACGGCGCACGAGTACGACGAGATCTTCCAGCTCGTGAAGCACCCCGACCGGAAGATCCACCTCGCGGTGCCGGAGATGCTCGACTGGCTCGCGCGGCTCGACCCGGCCGCGGAGCAGCCCGACCCGGCGTACCCGTTCACGCTCGTCGCCGGGCAGCGCCGCATGCACAACGCGAACCAGATCTTCCGCACTCCGGCGTGGCGGAAGACCGACCCCGACGGCGCGCTGCGCATCCACCCCGACGACATCGCGGCGCTGGGCGCCCGCGACGGTGGCTGGATGGCGGTGGCGACCGGGACGGGGCGCATCGTCTGTCGCGTCGAGAGCGATCCGTCCATGCGCCGCGGCCTCGTCGCCTTGCCGCACGGCTACGGTCAGTCGTACCCTGACGGCGCGGGCGGCCGCATCATCGACGGCCCGCGTCTCAACCTCATCACGGCGCACGACGACTGCGACCCGATCGCCGCGACGCCTTACCACAAGAACGTCGCCGTCCACTTGGCTCCGGTCGTCGGCCCCGAAGCCGAGGCCGCCGAAGCGGCGTCGGCGCGGGTTCGCGTGGTTGCAACGGCGCAGGCGAGCGCGGCATGAGTGAGTGCTTTTGACGGCGCGGCACACGATCTCAGGAGCGAACACGATGACGATGGAACAGAAGACGCCGGAAGTGAGAATGACCGTCGACGGTCACATCTGCGTGATCTCGCTCGACAACACCCTGAAGAAGAACGCGATCACTCCAGCGCTGATGTCGCAACTATCCACACACCTGACGACCTTCGAAGACGACGACGACTTGTGGGTCGCGGTCCTGGATCCGGCGGGCGAGCACACGACCGCCGGCCTGGACATGCCCAAGTTTTTCGGCCCCACCGCCACGGCGAAGCCGATCCCGAAGGATCAGGTCGACCCATTCGCCCTCAACAGACGCACCACCAAGCCGGTGATCTCCGTCGTGCACGGCATCACCTACACCATCGGTATCGAGATGATGCTGGCGGGCGACATCGTCATCGCGGCGGACACCGCACGGTTCTGTCAGCTCGAGTCCAAGCGCGGGATCGCGCCGCTCGGCGGTGCGCACTTCCGCTACCTGACCCGTACGGGTTGGGGCAACGCGATGTACCACCTGTTCCTTTGCGATGAGTTCGACGCGAAAGAGGCATTGCGCATGGGATTCGTGCAAGAGGTTCATCCGTACGGCAAGCACCGCGAGCGCGCGATGGAGATCGCGCGACGGATTTGCCAGTGCGCGCCCCTCGGGCTGCGCGCGACGAAGAAGGCGGCGCTGAAGTGCCTCGAGCAGGGTGAGCGGGCAGCCGTCGAGGCCATTCCGTCCATCGAGAAGGCCGTCTTCGGCACCGAGGATTTCAAGGAAGGCCTTCAATCCTTCAGCGAGCGGCGCGAAGCGCGCTTCCAGGGGCGCTGAACGTGCGTATCACGAGGCCTGCCGCGCCCCTGACCGACTCGACGACGGCGAACTCGTGATCCAGCATCGATCCATGAGAAAGCGCCACGATCAGTACTGCCCGA
>JBEVNX010000029.1:0-18534 GCA_040507895.1 Binatia bacterium
CTGGCCGCCGGGGCCCGCGACGAGCCCGGAGCCAGGCGAGCCTCGCCGACTTCGCTTCCGCGCTTGGTTCAGTTGTTGCCGGCCGCTAGGAGATCTCGATGGGCGAACGCACGCCGCAGATCGAACGAACCGACGCCGCCGAGCGAGCGCCGATGACGCCCCGGGAGATCGTCTCGGAGCTCGACCGCTACATCGTCGGCCAGCGGGCCGCCAAGCGCGCGGTCGCCATCGCGCTGCGCAACCGGTGGCGACGCCAGCAGGTCGCCGAGGACCTGCGCGACGAGATCGCGCCGAAGAACATCATCATGATCGGGCCCACCGGCGTCGGGAAAACCGAGATCTCTCGCCGGCTCGCCAAGCTCGCGCAAGCACCGTTCCTGAAGGTCGAGGCTTCGAAGTTCACCGAGGTCGGCTACGTCGGTCGCGACGTCGAGTCGATGATCCGCGACTTGACGGAGCTGGCCATCAACATGGTCAAGGAGGAGGAGCGGGAGAAGGTCGAGCTGCGCGCGCGCGAGCAGGCCGAGGAGAGGGTGCTCGATCTCTTGTTGCCACCCCGTCCCGCGGGAATCCGCCCCGAAGGAGGCGCCGGCGCGGATCGCGAGGACGAGACGCAGGGGACGCGCGAGAAGCTGCGCCGCATGCTCCGCGAAGGCAAGCTCGACGAGAGGCTCGTCGACGTCGAGGTCAGCGCCTCGTCGCCCATGCTGCAGATCATGACCCCGCAGGGCATGGAGGACATCGAGCAGAATCTGAAGGACCTGTTCTCGAATCTGATGCCGAAGAAGAGCAAGCGACGCCGGCTCAAGGTGAGCGAAGCGATCGAGCTGCTCGCACAGGAAGAGGCGAACCGCTTGATCGACATGGATGCCGTGGGCAAGGAGGCGGTGCGCCGCGTAGAGCATGCCGGCATCGTCTTCATCGACGAGATCGACAAGATCGCCGGCCGCGAAGGCGTGCACGGACCGGACGTGTCCCGCGAGGGCGTGCAGCGGGACCTTCTGCCGATCGTCGAAGGCTCCACGGTCAGCACCAAGTACGGAATGGTGCGCACCGACCACATCCTGTTCATCGCCTCGGGCGCGTTCCATGTTTCCAAGCCCTCGGACCTGATTCCCGAGTTCCAGGGCCGCTTTCCGATCCGCGTCGAGCTCGACGCACTCACGCGAGCCGACTTCGTCCGCATCTTGACCGAGCCCAAGAACGCCCTCGTCACGCAGTACGTCGCGCTGCTGGAGACCGAGGGCGTGCATCTCGAATTCTCGCCCGACGCCGTGGACGAGATCGCTCGCATCGCCGCGGAGGTGAACGAGCGCACCGAGAACATCGGCGCCCGCCGCCTCCACACGGTTCTCGAGCGGCTGCTCGACGAGGTGTCGTTCACGGCGCCGGAAATGCAGGGCCGCACGGTGGCGATCGACGGTGCCACTGTGCGCCAGCGCCTCGAGCCGATCCTCGAAGATCAGGACCTCAGCCGTTACATTCTGTGAACGACGCGTTCACGGGCGCAGTTTGTTGACTCGCTCGCGAAACGGGATACTGTCAGCGCTTTTCACGAGACCGTGAGATGCAAACGTTGACGGGCAAAGCGGAAGTTCTCCTCGAAGCGCTCCCCTACATCCGGCGCTTCAACGGCAAGACCTTCGTGGTCAAGTACGGCGGCAAAGCGATGGTCGACGAGGAGCTGCAGTCGAGCTTCGCCGAGGACATCGCGCTGCTCAAGTTCGTCGGCATCAACCCGGTCGTCGTCCACGGGGGCGGCCCGCAGATCGACCGCATGCTCGAGAAGCTCGCGCTCGAGAGCCGCTTCGTGCGCGGCATGCGCGTCACCGACGAGGCGACGATGGATGTCGTCGAGATGGTGCTCGTCGGCAAGATCAACAAGCAGATCGTCACGCGCATCAACCGCCACGGCGGCGATGCGGTCGGACTGTCCGGCAAGGACGGCCAGCTGCTGCTCGCGCGCAAGATGATGGTACGCGTCGACGCGCCCGGTCGGGCTTCCGAAACCGTCGACGTCGGGCAGGTCGGGGAGATCATCAAAGTGAACGTGTCCGTCATTCGCTCGCTCGACAGCGCGAACTTCATCCCGGTCATCGCGCCCGTCGCCGTCGGGGAGAACGGCGAGAGCTACAACGTCAACGCCGACAGCGCCGCCGGTAAGATCGCCGAGGCGCTGGCGGCAGAGAAGCTGATCTTGCTCACCGACGTCGAGGGCATCAAGGACGCCGGCGGGGAGCTGCTGCGCACCCTGTCGAGCGATCAGGTGCGCGAGCTCATCCAGACCGACGTCATCGGCCAGGGCATGATCCCAAAAGTCGAGTGCTGCGTCGACGCGCTCCGCGGCGGAGTGCGCAGTACGCACGTGATCGACGGCCGAAAGCGCCATGCCGTGCTGCTCGAAATCTTCACCGAGGAAGGCATCGGCACGGAGGTGCGCTGGCAGCACGAGCGCAAGCGGCCCGGTAGGCGGTCGCTCGGCGGCCGATGAGCAACCGCGAGATCATCGAGGCGACCGACCGGACGCAGGTCGGGGTGTACGCCCGCTACCCCATTGCATTCGTGCGCGGCGAGGGAGCGCGGCTCTGGGACGCGGACGGCAAGCGGTACCTCGATTTCTTCACCGGCCTCGCCGTCAATAACCTCGGCCACGCGCATCCGCGCGTCGTCGGCGCCATTCGCGCGCAGAGCGAGAAGCTGCTGCACGCTTCGAACGTCTACTACAACGAGCCCGCCGCGCGGCTCGGGAATCTGCTCGTCGAGCGTTCGTTCGCCAACCGGGTGTTCTTCTGCAACAGCGGCGCGGAGGCCAACGAAGCCGCGATCAAGGCCGCCCGGCGCTACGGCGCGCGCCAGCTCGACGGCCGCTACGAGATCCTCACCGTCCTCGGGTCGTTCCACGGCCGAACGATCGCGACACTCTCGGCGACCGCCCAGGAAAAGTACCAGAGCGGCTTCCAGCCACTGCTCCAAGGATTCCGCTACGTCCGCTTCGGCGACGTCGCGGCGATGCGCGCAGCGGTGAGGCCCGAGACCGTCGCCATCCTCGTCGAGCCCATCCAAGGCGAGGGTGGCGTCAATGTGCCGCCCGCCGGCTATCTGCGGCAGCTGCGCGAGCTCTGCGACGAGAAGCGGTTGCTCCTCATGCTCGACGAAGTGCAGGTCGGCATGGGACGAACCGGTACGCTGTTCGCCTACGAGCAGGAGGGAATTCGTCCGGATGTCGTCACGCTCGCCAAAGCCCTCGGTGGCGGCCTGCCGATCGGCGCGATGCTGACGACCGAGACGATCGCGGCTTCGCTCGACCTCGGCGCGCACGGTTCGACCTTCGGCGGCAACCCGCTCACCTGCGCGGCTGGCGTCGCGGTGATGGAGGCGCTGCGCGACGACGGTGTCCTGGAGAACTGCCGCGCGATCGGCGAGCGGCTGCGAACGCGGCTCGTCGCGCTCGCCAAGGACCTGCCGATGATCCGCGACGTGCGGGGCCGCGGTCTGATCCTCGGCATCGAGCTCGACCGGCCCGGGCGGCCGTTCGTCGCCGCGGCGCTCGAGCAGGGCCTGGTCGTCAACTGTACCGCGGAGACCGTGGTCCGGCTGCTCCCGCCGCTGACGCTCAGCGCGGCCGAGGCCGACGAGGGCCTGGCGATCCTCGAAGGAGTCCTTCGAGCCGCGCCATGAAGCGCGACTTACTGTCGATCGGTGACCTGTCGCGCGGCGACTGCGAGGCGATCTTCGCGCTCGCCAAGACGCTGAAGGTCGCGGCTCGGATGAAGCGTAAGCACCGACGCCTCGAAGGCCGCGCCATGGCGATGATCTTCGAGAAGCCGAGCTTGCGCACGCGCGTCACCTTCGAGATCGGCATCGCCCAGCTCGGCGGCACGTCCGTGTATCTGGCCGCCGGCGACATCCGTCTCGGCGAGCGCGAGTCCGTGCCCGACATCGCGCGCAATCTTTCCCGCTGGGTCGACTTGATCGTCGCGCGCACGTTCCTCCACGACACGGTGCGCGGCCTCGCGGCCAACGCCACCGTGCCGGTGATCAACGCCCTCTCGGATCGCGAGCATCCCTGCCAGGTGCTCGCCGACTGCTTCACGCTGATCGAGCACCGCCGGCGGCTGCGTGGCCTCTCGGTCGCGTTCGTCGGCGATGGCAACAACATGGTGCACTCCTGGATGCTCGCCGCGAGCCTCTTCGCCATCGACTTCCGCCTCGCCGGCCCGCCGGGGTACGAGCCCGATCCGCAGATCGTCGCGGCCGCGCGGCGCGTGCCCGGCGCGCGCGTGACCCTCACTCATTCCGTCGAGGAGGCCGTGCGCGGAGCCGACGCCGTGTACACGGACGTGTGGACGAGCATGGGACAGGAGGCGGAGGAAGCGCGCCGACGAGAAGCCTTTCGCCGCTATCAGCTCAACGCCGAGACGGTGGCGCTCGCCGCCCCCGACGCGGTCGTGATGCATTGCTTGCCCGCCCATCGCGGAGACGAGATCACCGCCGAAGTGCTCGACGGACCGGCCTCGATCGTGCTCGACCAGGCCGAAAACCGCCTGCACGTGCAGAAGGCGATCATGGTTTGGCTCGCGCGCCAGGGAGCCGCGCGCCGGACCGCCGCGGCGCGCGCCCGCGGGAAGGGAAAAATGAGATGAGTGATCCGGTCAAGAAGGTCGTGCTCGCCTACTCCGGCGGCCTCGACACCTCGGTGATCCTCAAATGGTTGATCGAGATGTACGGCTGCGAGGTCGTCGCCTTCTGCGCCGACCTCGGCCAGGGCGAAGAGCTCGCTCCGGTGGAAGGCAAGGCGAGGAGTACGGGCGCCGCCCAAGTGTTCATCGAAGACCTCCGCGAAGAGTTCGCGCGCGACTTCGTGTTCCCCATGCTGCGCGCCAACGCCGTCTACGAAGGAAGCTATCTGCTCGGTACCTCGATCGCCCGCCCGCTGATCGCCAAACGCCCGATCGACGTCGCCCGGCGAACCGGCGCTGACGCCGTGGCCCACGGAGCAACGGGCAAGGGCAACGATCAGGTGCGCTTCGAGCTCACGTATTACGCGCTCGATCCGGAGATCCGCGTGATCGCCCCCTGGCGCGACCCGAGGTGGCAGCTCACCTCGCGAACGAAGATGATCGACTTCGCCTCCCGCCACGGCATCCCGGTCCCGGTCACCGCTGAAAAGCCCTACTCGATGGACCGCAACCTGCTCCACGTGAGCTACGAGGGCGGCATCCTCGAGGACCCGTGGAGCGCGCCCTACGAGGACATGTTCCAGCTCACCGTCTCTCCGGAAAAGGCGCCGGACGCCGCGGAGCTGGTGGAGATCGACTACGAGGCGGGCGACCCGGTGGCGGTGAACGGCCAGCGGCTGACGGCGGCCGCTCTGCTCGCGCGCGCCAACGAGCTCGGCGCCCGGCACGGCATCGGTCGCGTGGACCTCGTCGAGAATCGTTACGTCGGCATGAAGTCTCGCGGCGTGTACGAGACGCCGGGCGGCACGATCCTGCACGCGGCACACCGCGCCGTCGAGTCGCTGGCGCTCGATCGCGAGGTGCTCCATCTGCGTGACTCGTGGATCCCGCGCTACGCCGAGCTGGTCTACTACGGCTACTGGTTCTCGCCGGAGCGGGAGATGCTGCAGCGAGCGATCGACGAATCGCAGCAGGCGGTGACCGGCACGGCGAGGATCAAGCTCTACAAGGGCAGCGCCACGGTGAGCGGCCGCAAGTCCCCGCGGAGCCTCTACCGGCCGGACATCGCGACCTTCGAGTGCGACAGCGTCTACCGCCAGGCCGATGCAGAGGGTTTCATCCGCTTGAACGCCCTGCGGCTGCGAACTCGCGCGCTCGTCGGTGGGAAGCGCTAGAGCGAAGGCGCCGCATTTCCGTTCTGCGCGGTATCGTTCCATAATCCGGGGATGGCCACGCGGAGCTTCCGGCCGAGCCGCCATCGACGATCCCCCGGCGCCTCCGCCGACGTCGATCGGGTGATTCGTGAAGCGAAGGAGCAGGCCCGGGCGCGCGGGCAGGATTACCGCGCGCGCTCGCTTGCGCTTCACGGCTGGATCTGCGCGCGTTGCGCCCGCGAGTTCGACGAGAAGAACCTGCACCTGCTGACCGTCCATCACAAGGACGGCAACCACGACAACAACCCTCGCGACGGCAGCAATTGGGAGAACCTCTGCGTCGATTGCCACGAAGCCGAGCACGCCAAGGGCCTGCTCGGAGACTATTTCCGTGAGGGGTCCGCGAGGCGAACTTGACACAAGTCGGCGACCGTACTTTCCTCGCCTCGAGACACCGAAGGAGAACGTTGCCATGGCGATCAATCCCGACAAGGTTCATGAATTCGTCAACAAGGCGGTCGGCGATCTCGGCGCCGCGATCGGCGCCGCGCTCGTGGTGATCGGCGACAAGCTCGGCCTCTACAAAGGCTTGAAGACGGGACCCGCGACGTCGGAGGAGCTCGCCAAGCGCACCGGCACCGCTGAGCGCTACGTACGCGAGTGGCTCGCCGCGCAGGCGGCCGCGGGATACGTCAGTTACGACGCAAAAGCCGGACGCTACTTTCTCACCGAAGAGCAGGCGGAGTGTCTGACCAACGAGGAGAGTCCGGCGTGCGTCGTCGGTGGATTCCAGGCGATGGTCGCGGCGATGCGCACATCACCAAAGGTCATGGAGGCCTTTCGCAGCGGCAAGGGGGTGGGCTGGCACGAGCACGATCCGGATCTCTTCCGAGGCACCGAGCGCTTCTTCCGACCGGGTTACAACGCGAACCTGGTGAGCTCGTGGATCCCCGCCCTCGACGGTGTGCGCGAACGGCTCGAGGCGGGCGGTGTCGTCGCCGACGTCGGTTGCGGCCATGGCGCTTCGACGATCATCCTCGGCAAGGCGTTTCCGAAATCGAGGTTCCACGGCTTCGACTACCATCGGCCGTCGGTCGAGGCAGCGACGGAGCGGGCGCGCGAAGCCGGTTTGGCGGACCGGGTGACGTTCGACGTCGCCTCCGCCAAGGACTATCCCGGGACGTACGATCTGGTCGCCTTCTTCGATTGCCTGCATGACATGGGCGACCCCGTCGGCGCCGCCGCACACGTGCGTGAATCCCTCCGGCCCGATGGCACGTGGATGCTCGTCGAGCCCAATGCCGGCGATCGGGTCGAGGACAATCTGAATCCCGTGGGCCGCGTGTTCTACGCGGCTTCTACGCTGGTCTGTTGCCCCGCGTCACTGTCCCAGGAGGTGGGCGCGGCGCTCGGCGCACAGGCTGGCGAAGCGCGCCTGCGCGAAGTGATCGAGAAGGCGGGCTTCCGACGCTTCCGCCGCGCTACCGAGACACCCTTCAACCTGGTGTTCGAGATTCGCCCGTAGCCGGATCGGGTGCGGAGCGAGCTCGCGGCTCGTTCCGCGCCCGACCCGATCGAGCCCTGCGGAGACGAGCTACGACTGCAGGTGCTTCTTCAAGAAGGCCTTTGTGCGCTCCCAAGCGAGCTTCGCCGCCTCCTCGTTGTAGTCCGCGCGCTCGCGGCAGAAGAAGCCGTGCCCCGCGCCCTTGTAGACGTGGATCTCGAAGTCCTTGCGTGCGCGCTGCAAGGCCTGTTGAATCTCTTCGACCGCTGACAGTGGGATGTACGCGTCCTTCTCCCCGAAGTGGAGCTGGACCGCACCTCGGATCTTGTCCGAGAGCGATACCGGCGGGGTGGCCCCGGGGGTGAACTGCTGGCCCGCGATGCCGCCGCCGTAGAACGGCACCGCCGTCCGGATCGCCGGCACCTCGCACGCGGCGAGGAAGCTCACGCGCCCGCCCATGCAGAAGCCGGTGATGCCGATGCGATCGGCCTTCACTCCGGGGTCGGATTCCAGGGCGCTCACCGCCGCGCTCACGTCGGTGACGATCTGCGCATCGGTCCAGCGCATCATCAATCCGATCGCATCCTGGAGCTCGCCGTAGCCGACGGCCTTGCCTCCCTCGCGATAGTAGAAATTCGGCGCCATCGCCTGATACCCCTCGGCCGCGATGCGCTCGGCGATCTCTTGGATGTTCTGATTCAAGCCGAAGGCCTCTTGGACGACGATGACCGCGGGAATCTTGCCGCCCGCGCCCTTCGGACGTGCCACGTGTGACGGCATCGTGCCGTCGGCGGTCTTGACGTTGACGTTTCGAGTTTCGACGTTCATGCGATCCTCCTGTGGAGCTCGTGGGTGCTCGAGTCGACCTAGGAGCCCTAGCGCATTCGCGCCGGCGCGCCAACCGAGATTCGAGGACGGCGCACCGCTTGACTCGCGGGGGGCGAACAGTTACTCGGCAGTCCGGGGGGCGGCACCGGTGAGGACGTTCGCGCCCGGCGCGACAGGAAGGAGGATTCGGGGATGAGTGAGCCACTGTCGACGGAACGCACGTTCTTCAGCGCCGGCACGCGCATCGAGGGCACTCTGGAGCTGGACGGCGAGGTGAAGCTCGAGGGGCACATCAAGGGCAAGGTCTCCGGGACCGGCGTGATCATCATCGGGGAGCGGGCCGACTTGCAGGCCGACATCTTCGCGCCTTCGATCGTCGTGCACGGCATGGTGCGCGGCGAGATCCACGCCAGCGATCGGCTCGAGCTCCATCGCACCGCTCAGGTCAAGGGCATCATTCAAGCCGCGCGGATCCGCATCGACGAAGGCGCTGCTTTCGAAGGTGAGTGCCGCATGACCAGCAAGGACGCGGCGAAGAGCGACGACAAGCGCCCTGCGCCGCTCACGCGGACACCGACGGCCACGCCGGCCACAACGGGCACGCCGGGAGCGGCGCCGACGCCTCCGAAGACCGCGCTCTCGAGCTAAGGCCGAAAACGCTCAAGGAGGCGTCGAGGCGCTCGACGCCCCCGCGATTCGGATCTCGGTCTCGCGCAATCGCTCATCGCGCTCGCGGCGCAGTTGTTCGATCTCGGCATCGCGCCGAGCGAGCTCGGCCTCGAGCCCCCTTGCGCGGATCTCGAACTGCCGGAGCATGCCGATCTCCTGAACCGTCGCCGTGAGCCGACGCTCGAGCCTACCTCGCGCCAGGCGAAGCCTGCGCACCTCGCGCTCGAGCGCCAGGGCGGTCTTGCGGTCGAGCGATACACGCTGGGCGAGCTTCGCCCCCTTCACGCGCTTGGCCGCCTTCGCGCTCTTCACGCGCTTCAGCCGGGGGCGAGGATTCGGCTTCGGCTTGCGCTTCGGCGTCCGACGATTCGACGCCTTCTCGCGGCGGCGTGGCTTCATCGAACGCACTCTCTACTGTGGAAGCGCCGCTGGCGGCAAGCCACGAATCCGACCGCGCTCGGCGCTCAATAGATCGGCGGCTCGCCCGGTGGACGCGTCCGCCAGCGCTTATGCATCCAGATCCAATGATCCGGACGCGCGCGCACCATTTCCTCGAGCACGCGGTTGAAGCGTCGGGTGTTCTCGGCCGTGTCGGCTGCGCGGTCGCCGGTGTGGATCGTCTCGACGCGCGGCCGGATGACGATCCTGTGGCTCGCCGATACGCCTTGGCGCACCAAGAACACGGGGTAGACGGGCGCCTGCGACAGCTCATGGAGGCGCGCGAGCCCAGGGTGAGTCGACGCGGGCAAGCCGAAGAAATCGGCGAACACGCCCCAACGGCCCGTTGCATTCTGATCGAACGGGATTGCGACAATTCCGCGGTTGCGCAGCACCCGCACGATCTGCGGAGCGGCTCGCCGCTTGGAGATCAGCGTGGTCCCCGACCTTTGCCGCTCCGCGTTGACGAACTCGTCGAACCGCGGGTTGCGAAACGGCCGGTGAACCAGATGAACGGGATTCCCATAGAGACCCATCGCGTGCGCGAGGAGCTCCCAGTTCCCGAAATGTCCGGTGAGCACGAGGACGCCGGTCGAGGCGATGATTCGCTGGGCCTCGCCGTGCCAGAACTCCGGATCCTCGAAGGTCACGCGCTCGGCGACGTTCGTCGGGTCCAACCGATGCATGTGGCACCACTCGGCAGCGATGCGCCCGAAGTTGCGACACGATTCCTGGAGGATCGCTTGTCGCTCGCCGTCCAGCTTCGCCGGAAATGCGATCCGCAGGTTCACCATGGCGGCCTTGCGCTGCGGAAGGGCGAGCGCGCAGGCGATGGCGCCGAGACGCTCGCCGAGCCGGAAAGCGGTTTCGAACCGCAGGCGGCGGAACAGACTCACCGGCACGGAGAAGGCGAGGAACTCGAGCCTGGCGGCAAGAGGTGGCAGCGGGCGGGACAAACGCGCTCCGTTTAGCGTCCGCGTCTAGCCACCGCAACCGGTCGATCGCCGTCTTCGCGAGCGGGCTGTGCCCTTCCGGCCTCAGCCAACTTGTCCTAACGTGCCGCCGCGTGAGAAGGCTTCTCGTCCTGGTGCCGTGGCGATTCCTGCTGCTCGCCGCCGGCCTGCTGGCGCTGCTCCGCTACACGCTCGGCGGAGGCGAGCGCCTCGAGGATCGCACCAGCGACCCGGTGTTGAAGGAAGGAGCGCTCGAAGTCGTCGCCGACCTGCCGCTGCCACCCGGCAACATCGCGGTGTCGAAGAACGGGCGCGTGTTTTTCACCTTTCATCCGGAAGCAAACCCGCCGATTCGCGTGGCAGAGCTCGTCGGCGGCAAACCGGTCCCCTACCCCGATGCCGAATTCCAGAAGCGAGATCGCAAGACGGTTCATTTTCAGACGCCGCTCGCGGTGCGCGTCGATCGCCAGGATCGCCTCTGGGTCCTCGACCACGGGAGCTACGGCATCACCGGTCAGCCCCGCATTTTGGCTTTCGATCTCAAGACCAACCGGCTGGTCGACTCCTTCGATTTCCCATCGAGCGTGGCCGGCATGCTGTCGATGCTCAACGACTTCCAGGTCGACGCGCAAGGTCGGCGAATCTACATCGCGGAGACGAGCCTGTTCGGTCGCCGCCCGGCGCTGATCGTCTACGACATCGAGAATCGCACGGCACGCCGCGTCCTCGAGCGCCATCCCTCGGTGATGCCCAAGGACTACCTGATGAACGCCGCCGGGCGCGACATGACGCTCTTCGGTTTCGTCACGCTGAAGATCGGCGTCGATTCCATCGCGCTCGACAAGCAAGGCCGCTGGCTCTACTACTCGCCCGTTTCGGATGACCGCATGTATCGCATCGCCACGAAGGACCTGAACGACGAGCGCTTGGACACCGCCGCGCTCGGCGCCAAGGTCGAGATCTGGGGCCGCAAGACGCTCAGCGACGGCATCACCATGGACGTCGACGACGCCATCTATCTCTCCGACATGGAGCACTCGGCGATCGTCGAGCTGCGCCCGGACCACAGGCTGGTGACGCTTCTGAAGGATGACCGGCTGCGCTGGCCGGACGGCTTCAGCTTCGGGCCGGACGGTTGGCTCTACGTCACTTGCAGCGCGCTCCACCAGGTGATCCTCGAGAGCCAGTTCGAAATCCTCGGCCACGCGCCGTATCAGATTTTCCGCTTCAAGCCCGGAGCGGCGGGCGTAGCGGGCCACTGAGACGTTCGCGCGTCAGGAAGGCAATCGCCGCGGCAAGAAACCCGAGCTCGAAAATCCACAGCGACGATTCCGCATGCCAGTAGGAGACCACACCCGGCAGAGGCCGGCGTAGTATCGGCCAGAAGTAGGCGTGCGCGTCTTCCAGGTGTGTCGGCCAGTCGATCAGCGAGTGTAGCAACAGGCTCGCTGCGAAGAACGCGCCGACGCGACTTCGTCTCCAGAGAGACCACCCGAGCATCGCCAGGGATATTGGGATCGAATGGAAGGCGTCGAACAGCGTCTGCCAGCCGGGCTCGAAGTAAAGCACCCCGAAGATCCGCGCTGGCGGCTCGCGGCAGAACACGGCCTCGTACACGAAGAACGCGAGCATCGGTAGGTCGGGAAGCACCGCGCCGAGAAGAATCCAGCCGCGCGGCGCTGAGCGACCACGTCCGAGGACGAGAAAGTTGAGGGCTGCGTGGGTCGGGGTGTGCACCGCCGCGCACTTCAGATGTCGCGCTTGGGCGTCCTTTGCTCGATGATCCGCAGCCGTTCGAGAGGCCTGTCCGCGGGGGCCCGCCTGGCGGAGAGCGCCTGACCCTTGAGGATCTGCAGCACCTCGTTCTGCACGCTTCGCTCCGTCTTCTGCGAGGCCTGCCGGCCGCGGCCGAACAGCCAAAGGATCGCCAGCACGACGAAAATTGGAAAGACGTGCGGCACGGCGGCCAGGATGACGAGCGCGGCGACGATCCAGACGATCCGCGGTACATTCCCGAGCAGCGGCGAGATTTTTCTCAGTGCCTGAGCTGCGGCCTCCGCGTCCCCTCCTGCCTTGGCCGCCTGGCTCGCCGCCTCGGTCGCCGCGGCAACGACCGAAGCTAGGCGCAGGCCCCACGGAGATCCGCCGCAATTCGGGCAGCGCTCGAGGGAATCGCTGGTGTCGATGCCGCAGCTCTTGCAGCGAACGAGCGCCATCCGCGACCGCTCAGAAGTTCAACTTCAACCCCGGGCGTGGCCACTTCGTCGACACGAGCTTGCCGATTCCCGAGAGCGTGACGTACGCGGTCGTGAGATCCGGTCCGCCGAAGCAGACGTTGGTGGTCAGCGGGTCGGGCATCGGCACGTGACTCACCTTCGATCCATCGGGCGAAACGACGGTGACGCCGCCGTTGATGATGGTCGCCACGCAGACGTTTCCGGCGGAATCCACGGCCATCGAATCCAAGAGCTGGAAGCCCGGAAGGCCGGTAAGCAAGCGGCCCCCCGCGGGCGTGAACAGCTCGGCTCCAGCCTTGATCTGCCCAGGCCCGGAAAGGTCCCATGCCCAGATCCGCGCGGTCCACGTCTCGGCGACGTAGAGCGTCTTCCCGTCCGGCGAGAGGCCGAGGCCGTTTGGAGAATCGATGGGATAGATCGCCTCGCGGATCAGCGATCCATCCGGCTTGGCATAGTAGACGCCGGTGCGATCGCGGTCGCGCTCGCGAACCTTGCCGTGGTCCGTGAACCAGAAGCCACCACTCGAATCGAAGACGATGTCGTTCGGCCCACGCAGCGGATGGCCGTCGCACTTCGTGTAGAGCACTTCGACTTTTCCGCTGTCGACGTCGACGCGCTCGATGCGACCGCCGCTGTAGTCCGCGGGCTGGTGGCCTGGCACCGTCATGCCGTTCATCTCGTGCCATTCGAAGCCGCCGTCGTTGCAGACATAGAGCTTGCCGTCGGGCCCGAAAGCCGCGCCATTCGGCCCGCCGCCGGTCTCGGCGACCACTTGAACCTTGCCGTTCGCGGTGACGCGCGAGACGGTGCCGCGCTTGATCTCGACGAGGATGACGCTGCCGTCGGGCATGGCGATCGGCCCTTCGGGAAACTGCAGCCCTGAAGCGATTTCACGGATCTCGGCCATGTGGGTCTCCTCCTATCTCGGCGTCGAACGGATGCTCGGTACGACGTCTCTTGGAGCACCCACCCATGACGCAGACGACCGCAGAATTCCAGCTCGCGATGCACTCGACCCTCCGAGCCCTCGTTCCCGCTCCTATGCAGCCCGGCCCCGGCGCGCTGCCAGGGCCGCGACCAGCGCGGCCCGGAAATCCGGGTGCGCGATGTGGATCAGCGCTTCGGCGCGCGTCCGCAAGTCCTTGCCCTTCAGGCGGGCCACGCCGTACTCGGTGACCACGGTATCGGTCGAGTAGCGGGGCGTGGTCACCACCGAGCCAGGCGCCAGCTGTGCGACGATGCGCGAGCGCCGTCCGTCCTCCGTCGTCGACGGCAGGGCGAGGATCGACACGCCGCCACGGCTGCGCGCGGCTGCGTCGACGTAGTCCTGGCTGCCGCCCACGCCGCTGATTTGCACCGGCCCGATGGTCTCGCCGTTCGCCTGCCCCTGCAGGTCGACCTCGACGGTGGAGTTGATCGAGGCGAAGCGCGGCAAGCGGCCGAGCGCGGCCACGTCGTGCGTCACCCGCGTCGTCGCCATGCGCACCTGTCGCGTACCGCCGCAGAATTCGTAGAAGGCGCGGTCGCCGGCGAGCTCGCCGGTGGTGATCGCGGGCGTGTGCCGGGCTTTTTCGACGAAGCGCTGCAGGCCCTGCGAGAGCATGCCGGACAGCAGGTTCACACCACGCTTCTCGGCGAGGCGGCCGAGCACGGCGTCGGGCACCGAGCCGAGGCCGAGCTGCACCCACGCGCGATCCGGAATCAGGTCAAGCACGTGGTCGACGATGCGAGCACTCCGCTCGGTTGCAGCCGGCATGCGGTATTCACCGAGCAGGGCATCGGATTCCACGCCGAGATGAATCCGCTCCACCGGCACGCGGCTATCACCGGCGGTCCACGGCATGTGAGGGTTGATCTCGGCGATCACCAGCGACGCGGAGCGGATGAAGTCTTGGTACAAGCTCACGGACACGCCGAGGCTCACCTGCCCGCGCCGCGGCGGCGACACCTGCACCAGCACCACGTCGGGCCGGATCGGCCCGCTCTTCGAGACGATGCGCGTGACCTCGCCGAAGCGCATCGGCACGTAGTCCGCCTTGCCCTCGGCGAAGAGCTGGCGGACTTGCGGCGCCGCTTGCCAGCTCGCGTAGCGGAAGTTTGTACCGAGACCGTGCGCGAGGAAGCGATAGTCGCCGAAGGAATAGCCTGAATAGAGGGTCAGGCGGTGGAAGCGCTCCACCTCGCCCTGGAACGCGGGCACCAGTGCGTCGAGATCGATCGTGCCACCGGGAAAGATCACGTTCGAGCCGTCGGGAATCGCCCGGATCGCCTCGACGGCGCTGACCTTTCTCACGGCGAGGTCTTTCCCAGATCGCGGTTCCGGTGTCTACGCTAGGTTGGTAGTCTGCACGAAGCCGGATCGCGACCCGCGGAGCGGTCGCAAGGAAAGTCCGGCAGACGATTCGCGGAGGGCGAACATGGATTTCGAGTGGACCGAGGAGCAGCAGGACATCCGCAACCAGGTGCGAGCGCTCTGCGAGCGCTTCCCCGACGAATACTGGCGCGGGCGCGACACGACCGGGGAGTTCCCGTGGGAGTTCTACAAGGCGATCGCCGACGGCGGCTGGCTCGGCATCACGATCCCGCGCGAGTATGGCGGCGCGGGCCTCGGCATCACCGAGGCGGCGATCGTCATGCAGACCGTCGGCGAGTCGGGCGGCGGCACGCAAGCTTGCTCGGCGATCCACCTCGGCATCTTCGGCCTCGAGCCGCTCATCAAGTACGGCACCGAGACCATCAAAAAGAAGTACCTGCCGGACATCCTCGCCGGTAAGACCCACGTCTCCTTCGCGGTCACGGAGCCCGACGCGGGGACCAACACCACCGAGATCAAGACCTTCGCCACCCGCCGGGGCGATGGCTACTCGATCACCGGCCGCAAGGTCTTCATCACCAAGGCGCGCGAATCCCAGAAGATGTTGCTGCTGACGCGCACCACGCCGATCGAGAACGTCGAGAAGAAGACCGACGGCATGACGCTCTTCTTCGCCGACATCGACCGCGAGGCCGTGGAAGTGCGCGAGCTTCACAAGTGTGCCCGGCCCGCGATCGACACCAACATGCTCTTCATCGACAACCTCTACGTTCCCCTCGAGGACCGCATCGGAGAGGAGGGTAAAGGCTTCCGCTACATCCTCGACGGCATCAATCCCGAGCGCATTCTGGTCGCCGCCGAATGCATCGGCATGGGCAAGCGCGCGCTCGAGCGCGCCGTGCGCTATGCCAAGGAGCGCGTGGTGTTTCACCGGCCGATCGGCATGAACCAGGGCATCCAGTTCCCGCTCGCCGATTCCGCCGCCAAGCTCGAGACCGCGGAGCTGATGGTCTACAAGGCGGCCTGGCTCTACGACCACGGGCGGCCGTGTGGCAAGGAGGCGAACATGGGGAAATACATGTCCGCCGAGGCCGGCTTCGAGGCCGCGGACCGCGCCATGCAAGCGCACGGCGGCTACGGTTACATCAAAGACTACGACGTCGAGCGCTACTGGCGCGAGATCCGGCTCTTCCGCATCGCGCCGATCTCACAGGAGATGGTGCTCAACTATGTAGGCGAGCACGTGCTGGGGCTCCCGCGCTCGTACTGAGCGGGGCGGTGGCGACCGAGGCGGGCAGCGCCACGTCTGCCGGGATCGGAAAGCGCATCCGAACGCGAGACCCTCTGCCCGTCTGCGACTGCACGGTGACCGAGCCGCCGTGCGCCTCGGCCACCAGACGCACGATGAAGAGACCGAGCCCCGTGCCCGCTTCGTCTCCCTCGGAGACGTAAGGCTCGAAGAGTCGCTTGCGCACGCCCTCGGGAATTCCCGGGCCGTCGTCCATGACTGCGACGGTGACCGCGCCGCCCTCGATGCCGGTCACGACCTGGACGTGCCCCCCGGCCGGGACGAACTTGATGGCGTTCCACAGCAGATTGGAGATCGCGCGATGGAGATGCGCGCGGTCGCCGGAGATGAGCGGCAGGCCGTCGAGCAACTTGGCGTCGAGCCACATCTCCTTCTCGGCCGCCAGGCGGCGGTGATGCTGAATGGCATCCTTGACGACCGCGTTCAGGTCGACCAGGGCGCGCCTCGAGCCCCGCACGGAGTCGGGCGATGCGACCGCCAAGAACGTCGCGAGCAGCTCGCCGCACTCCGTGGCCGCCTTGCGGATCGCTTCGAAGGCGCCGCGCCGCCCGGTTTCGTCCGCGCCCTCGAGCTCGGCTAGCAAGGCCTCGGCCATCCCCGCGATCGCGGACAGCGGCGACTGGAGGTCGTGCGTGAGCGTGGCGAGCAGATCGGTGCGAAAGCGCTCACGCTCGCGGGCGATCTCGGCGGCGCGCCGCTCCTTCTTGGCGATCGTCACGAGATAGCCGTAGAACGTTGCGATGCCGAACAAGAACGGGAAACGGAGAAGGACGCCGGGCGTCAAGATGTGCCCGAGCGAGTCAGTGCGGAGTAGAAACATCGCGTAGATGAGCGCGATCAGCGCCGCGCCCCCGGCGATCATGGCCTCGCTCTCGCCGAGCGCCGCAACGAAGAGCACCGAGAAGTAGAGGAGGAAGAGCTCGCTGCTGCGCTCGCCCGCGAGCATCATGCCGAAGCTGATCCACGCGGTGTCGAACAGCACGAAGGCCGAGCGCAGCCACAAATTCTCGAAGGCGCGCGTCGGCAGCATCGCGCCGAGCAGGTTGCTCATCAGAAAGACCACGACGAAGAGCGCGACGGCGGGGTCGGTGCCCGTGCCCGGTCGATCGAACAGCACGAGGTAGGACGCCGTGATGATCACCACCCAGCGCAGGAACAGCACCGCGCGCTTCTTGGTGGCGAGGAATGGCGGAACCGCGGCGAGAGTCGGAACCTTCACCGGGACCAGGGGCTACGCGAGCTCAGGCCGAAGCCGGCGACGCGCCGCTCGGCGGTGTACGTACGCCGATCGAGGCCAGCCGTCCGCGCGAGCGCTCGTTGAGAAGGCCGACGCGAGCCAAGTTCGCGAGCAGCGTCGAGTCGAGCTCCTTGCGAAAGATTTGACGAAAGACCACCGCGTCTCCGCCCGCTTGCCGCTCCCGCTTCAAGCGGCGGATGTCTTCGATATCGCGTTCGTCGAAGCCCATCTCGCGGTAGGGCTCGTAGGGAAACATGCCTTTCAACGTCTTGACCACCGCCCACTCCGTCACCTCCTCGAGCTCGAGGCGCTCTTGCTCGCTCGACTCGGCCACCACGCGGGGGAGCGACAGCATCCCGAAGCCCATGTGCCGCGACTCGTCGGCGAGAATGCGCCGGCAGATCTCACGTAACAGCGGGTCCCTCGACGCCTCCACTAGCATGCGGAAGAGCGACACCGCGAAGGTTTCGGCGACGAGCTGAAGACCGATCGTCTTGGCCGCCCAGCGCGAGTCCGAGATCAGCACGTCGAAGAGCTCCTGCAAAGCCGCCGGCATAGGGTAGAAGTGGCCATCGAGCTTCTCGGCGATGTAGCGATGCAGGACCTCGGTGTGCCGTGCCTCGTCGAGCACCTGTGTGGCCTGAAAGAGCTTGGCGTCGCCGCCCGCGACCATCTCGACGAGCTGGCTACAGACGATCATCGCGCCGTGCTCGCCGTACATCAAGGTTGAGAGCCGCCAGGCGGCAAGCCGGCGGTTGAGCTCTCCCTGCTGCGTCTTGCTGAGCTTTCGCCAATGAATCGTGCCGAAGGCGTCGACGAGCTCGTCGGTGAGCAGGCCCTCGCCGCAGTTCACCTGCAGGTCCCAGGGCACGTCCTTCGTGGCGTTCCACTGATCGCGCTTGGCGTTCTCGTAGAGCTTGCGCAGCTCCGCCTGATCGACCGCGTAGTCTTTGCAGAAGACGACGTCCGATCGCGAGGGAATCGTATGGGACTCCTGCACGGCTCCTCCCCTTCGCTCCGAGACTATCCGCCGGCTCGCGGGCTGCGTCAACGAGTCGCCCCGCGCGCTGCCGCGCGTCGTATCCCCCCGGCGATCATACCCGAGAGCAAAAAGAGCCCTCCACGCGGTGGCTCCATCACAACGCCTCGTAGCCTGGTGACGCGGTACTCGCCCCCGTCAATAGCAAAGCGCGGGCGACCCGCAGAGGGTCG
>JBEVNX010000092.1:0-6955 GCA_040507895.1 Binatia bacterium
TTCCGCGGAGAAGCTGAAAGACCTCCAGCAGCAGATCGAACGCACGGAGCGAGAGACTCAGTCGATCGAAAAGAAGGCCGAGAGCGTGCTCGGCGAGATCGAGGCGCTCGATCGGTCGATCGCTACACGAGAGCGGCGGGTGAAGGATCTCGCCGCGGCGATTCGCTCGGCGCAGGCGAGCCTGGAAGCCGCCGAGAGCAAGGTCGCCGATCTCGACGCGCAGTTACCGCGCCTGCGGGCGGCCTTTGCGGCACGGGCGCGTGGGCTCTACCGCCTGACGCTGCGCGGCCCTGCGCCGCTCGTTTTCCAGACGCCGCGGGAGTTGACGGAAGCGCTGCGCTATCGGCGCAGCCTCGAGGCGGTGCTGGCTTACGATCACGACCTCGCCGAGGAGCTCCGACGCAACCGAGCCGACGCCGATGCCGCGCGCCAGCAGGCAGCGGAGCAGGCGACCGCGCTCGCCGCTCGGAGCGAGGAGAGCAAGCGCGAGATCGCCGCGTCGCGGACCGAGCGAAGCTCGAAGAGGACGCTGCTCGCCTCGTTGCGGGGGGAAGGTCAGAAGCACAACCGTCTCCTCGCGGAGCTCAAGTCAGCGGCCGAGAAGCTGCGTGAGCTGATCGAGAGCGAAGAGGCCGCTGCCCGCACCGCGCCTTTTCGGCCGCCGCCGGGAGAAGCGGCGCACATGACCACGCCGCTGCACGTTGCCGCGGGGTCGGTGAGCACGGCGCGCAACGGCGTCGAGATCCGCGCACCGGCGGGAACGCCGGTCCAGGCGGTAAGGGCAGGGCGCGTGGTCTACGCGGGCTGGTTCACCGGCTACGGCAAGATGGTCATCGTGGACCACGGCGAGCGCCTCTACTCCGTGTACGGCTATGCGAGTGATCTCCTAGTCGAAGCGGGCCGCGTCGTGGCCGAAGGTGCCTCCATCGCCACGGTCGGGACAACCGGCCCCGTGTCTTCGCCGAGCCTCTACTTCGAGATCCGCGACCACGGCGTCCCGCGCGATCCCACGGTTTACATTCCCGCTCTTTCGCGCAAGTGACGGGGCGAGGCCACTGCGGGAACGAGCGTGACGTGTCGTGCAGTTCCTTTGGACGCGGCGCGCGCTGAGAGCACCCGCGCGCACCGGCCTGACTACGTTGACTGCCTGAGACCCCTCCGTTAAGACACGCATGGATGCCCGATTCCGCCAGTGATCTGGTCGGCGCGCGACGGCGGAAGCTCGAGGCCCTGCGCGCGTCTGGCGGCGCGCCCTATCCCAACGATTTCACGCCGTCCGCCACGACCGGCGAGCTGCGCTCGCGGTGGGGCGACGTCGACGCGGAGCGACTGGAGAAGGAGAAGCCGGAAGCCCGGATCGCCGGGCGTATCGTCGGCATGCGAGACTTCGGAAAGGCCGCGTTCCTGCACTTGCAGGATCGTGCCGGACGGTTGCAAGTCTACGTCAAGCGCGAGGAGCTCGGCGAGGACGGCTTCGAGGCCTTTCAACACACGGACGGGGGTGACATCGTCGCGGTCGAAGGGCGGCTGTTCCGCACCCGGACCGGTGAGCTCACGATGGCGGCGCGAAGGCTTCGCGTGCTCGCCAAATCGCTTCGACCGCTTCCGGAGAAGTGGCACGGCCTCGCCGATACCGAGATCCGTTACCGGCAGCGCTATCTCGACCTGATCGCCAACCCGGAGGTCGCGGATGTCTTTCGCAAGCGCGCCGCGATCCTGCAGAAGATCCGCGAGTACTTCGTGAGGCGAGACTTCGTGGAGGCCGAAACGCCGATGATGCAGCCGGTGGCGGGTGGGGCTGCGGCTCGGCCGTTCGTGACTCACCACAACGCGCTGGACCTTGATCTCTACTTGCGGATCGCGCCCGAGCTCTACTTGAAGCGGCTCGTGGTGGGCGGGTTCGAGCGCGTGTTCGAGCTGTCGCGTGTGTTTCGTAACGAAGGCGTGTCTACGCAGCACAATCCGGAGTTCACGCTGCTGGAATTCTACATGGCGTACGCCGATTACCGCCGGCTCATGGAGGTCACCGAGGAGCTCTTCTGCGAGCTCGCGCACGAGATCGCCGGGGGGCTACGTCTGCGCTGGGGCGAGCACGATGTCGATCTGACCCCTCCCTGGAAACGCCTCACGCTCCGCGACGCCGTGTGCCGCCATGCGGGGGCGGAGCCGCGTGATCTGGCCTCGCTCGACTCGCTGCGCGCCTTCGCTGCGAGCCGCGGCGTGGATCTCGCCCCCGCTTGGGGCGCCGGCAAGATCCTGCTCGAGCTCTTCGAGAAGTTCGCCGAGCGCCGGCTCGTTTCTCCGACGTTCATCCTCGGCTATCCCGTGGAGGTCTCGCCGCTCGCCCGGCGCAACGTCGACGACCCCGAGATCACCGACCGCTTCGAGCTGTTCATCGCCGGGCGGGAGATGGCGAACGCGTTCTCCGAGCTGAACGATCCCGACGACCAACGCCAGCGCTTCGAGGCACAGGCGCGTGCTCGGGCCGCCGGCGACGAAGAGGCGCAGCCGATGGACGAGGATTTTCTGCTCGCGCTCGAGCACGCGATGCCGCCGACCGCGGGCGAGGGCGTGGGCATCGATCGGCTGGTGATGATGCTCACCAATCAAACCTCGATCCGCGACGTCATTCTCTTCCCGCTGCTCCGGCCCCCGGCCTGAGGCGGGCGCCGAATGCGCTACGAGCTGTTCATCAGCCTGCGCTACCTCCGCGCGAAGCGCCGAGAAGCGTTCATCAGCCTGATCACCTTGATCTCCATCCTAGGCGTGACGATCAGTGTCACGACCCTCGACACCACGCTCTCCATCATGACGGGCTTCGAGAACGATCTACGTACGCGCATTCTCGGATTCACGCCGCACGTAATCGTCACGAGCTACGGGGGCCCGGTCGCCGATCCCGCCAAGCTGATGGAGCCCATCCTGCACACGTCGGGCGTGGCCGCGGCGGCGCCCTACGTGTACGTGCAAGCCATGGTATCTTACGGCAACGCGGTCACCGGTGTGTTCATACGCGGCGTGGAGCCGGAGCGCGCCAACGACGTGGTGGACGTGGCCCGCTTCCTGAAGCACGGGAGCTTCGCCGAGATGGGCAAACCCCATACGCTGACGGTTCGCGAGCAGGGGGAGGAGCGGCAGGTGACGCTCTCGGGCGTGGTGATCGGTGTCGAGCTCGCCAAACAGCTCGGCGCGATCGAGGGCAGCGCGATCACCGTGATCCTGCCCGTTGGCACGCCATCGTCTCTCGGCATGGTGCCGCGCATCAAGCGCTTCGCGGTCGTCGGCCTGTTCGATTCCGGAATGGGCGAGTTCGATTCGAGCCTGGTGTACATGGCCCTCTCCGACGCGCAGGCGCTGGTCGGCCTCAAAGGAGCGGTGACCGGCATCGAGATCCGCACAGATCGCATCGAGGAGGCTCACTTGGTGGCGTCTCGCCTGGTAAGCGCGGGGATCGGCTTTCCCTACGAGGCGCGCGACTGGATGCAGATGAACCGCAACGTGTTCATCGCGCTGCGCTTGGAGAAGCTCGTCTATTTCCTCGTGCTCTCCTTGATGCTGGTCGTAGCCGGCTTCTCGATCCTGGCGACGCTCGTCATGGTGGTGATGGAGAAGCGAAAGGACATCGCGATCTTGAAGTCGATGGGAGCAACCGACGGCTCGATCGCGCGCATCTTCGTATTCAACGGGCTCGTCATCGGCCTCGTCGGCGCGGTGCTCGGCAATGCGGGGGGGCTAGCGCTCTCGTGGCTGATCTCAAAGTGGAAGCTGCCGCTGCCGCACGGCGTGTTTTTCACCGAGACGGTGCCCGTGGAGATCGTCCCCGGATACTTCGTGGCGGTGACGATCGCCGCGTTTCTCGTGTGCCTCTGCGTGACGCTCTATCCCGCCTCGCGGGCCGCACGCGTCGCTCCGGTCGACGTCATCCGCTATGAGTGAAGGTATCGCGCACCAGTCGACCGCGCCCGCGAACGAGGTGACGTCGGTTCCACTCGTTTACGTCGACGGTCTGGTCAAGCACTATACGGACGCAGGCCGGTTGGTGCGCGTACTCGAGGGCGTGCACCTCGAGGTGAGACCCGCGGAGAAGGTGGCGATCGTCGGCGAATCCGGCGTCGGCAAGTCCACCCTGCTGCACATCCTCGGCGCGCTCGATCGCCCGACCTCGGGCGTGGTGCGCTACGCGGACGCCGATCTGAATTCGCTGTCGGCACGAGCGCTGGCCGCGTTCCGCAATCGCGAGATCGGATTCGTGTTTCAGTTCCACCATCTGATGGCGGACCTGACCGCCGAGGAGAACGTGATGATGCCGGCCTTGATCGCCGGCTTCGCCTGGGACAGCGCGAGGCGCGAGGCGCGTGAGATCCTCGCTCGGGTCGGCCTGTCCGATCGGCTCGAGCACAAGCCCGGCGAGCTGTCGGGCGGGGAACAGCAGCGGGTCTCGGTGGCCCGGGCGGTCGTGCTGTCGCCGCGCGTGTTGCTCGCCGACGAGCCCACCGGAAATCTCGACCCGGCAACGGGCGAGGAAGTCCAGCGACTCATCATGGAGCTCAACGCGGAACGCGGCGTGGCCCTGATCGTGGTCACGCACAATCCTCGGCTTGCCGCGGCCATGGATCGGGTGATGCGCCTGCGCGAAGGCCGGCTCGAGCCGGCTGCCGGCGTGGCGCCGGCGTGAACACGAGGGCACGCGAGCCTGTGCAAGGGCCGAAGCCTTCGTGCTGTACACCCCAGCAACCTTCTGATACGAGCCGCGAATTTCGTGAACTCAATTGAGATGAATCGCCTTGTCACGATGGCGTTGTTTACCGTCTTGGCCTTGAGCTCGATCGCCGCGGGGGAGTCGGCGCTCGAAGTGATTCGCGTCGTCGGCAACAGCCGGGTCGAACAGAGCGCGATCCGCGTGCGCGTGCGAAGCGAAATCGGCCAGCCCGCCGACCCGGCCGTCATCGAGCAGGACGTCCGTTCGATCTATGCGATGGGATTCTTCGAGGACGTCCAGGCGTCGCTCGAGGACGTCGACGGGAAGCTCACGTTGAGCTTTCGGGTGGTGGAACGACCGATGATCCAGGAGATCAAGATCGAGGGCAACAAGAAGATCGACACCGAAGATCTGCAGGCGGCTTTCAAGGTCCGGCCGCACACGTTGCTCGACGTCGAGAAGATTCAACGCGGCATCGAGGACGCCAAGAAGCTCTACGACAAGAAGGGCTACAAGGACGCGACGATCAACTTCACCACCTCCGAGCCCGAGAACGGCGAGGTCACGCTCACGTTGCACGTCGACGAGGGTAAGATCATCCGCGTCCAGGACATCATCTTCGAGGGCAACCGGGCGTTCCCGGCCCGCCGGCTGCGGGGCCTGATGCAGACGAAGGAGAAGTCGATCCTCTCCTGGGCCACGGGGGCCGGGAACCTCGATCAAGAGGTTCTCAAGACCGACGTCGAGCGCCTGACGGCGTTTTACTACGACAACGGCTACGTCAACGTAAAAGTCGACGAGCCCCAGATCGAGCGTAAGGAAAACGGGCTCGAGATCACCATCAAGATCGAGGAAGGCGATCAGTTCAAGGTCGGCACCGTGAAGCTCGGCGGAGACTTCATGGGCACCGAGAAAATGGTCCTGTCAGCGCTCGAGATGAAAAGTGGAGAAGTGTTCCGAGCGAGCAATCTGCGAAAGGACGTTCTCGCGCTCACCGAATCCTACGGCAACTACGGCTACGCCTTCGTCAACGTCGAGCCGCTCACGGACGTCGAGCCGGACAAGAAGGTGGTCGACATCGAATACAAGGTCGACAAGGGCCCGCTGGTGTATTTCGATCGCATCGAGATCAGCGGCAACACCAAGACCAAGGATGAGGTCATTCGCCGCGAGCTGCTCGTCCAGGAGCAACAGCGGTTCAACGGCGTGGAGCTCAAGCTGAGCCGCGCGCGCGTGCAGCGTCTCGGGCTCTTCCAAGACGTCAACATGACGACCCAGCGCTCGCCCCAGCCCGACAAGATCGACCTGCTCGTCGACGTCAAGGAAGCGCAAACGGGTGCGTTCACCGCGGGAGCTGGCTTCAGCACCGCCGACCAGTTCCTGTTCAATGTGCGGCTTACGGAGAACAACCTGTTCGGCACGGGCAACCGCGCGGCGATCAACGCCGACTTCGGCTCGCAGACCCGCAACTTCTCGCTCAACTATACCGATTCGTACACCTTCGACACGTACTTCACGACCCAATTCGAAGGATTCAACTACAAAACCGAGTTCGACGATTTCGACCGCGAGGGCACCGGTTTCTCGATCCAAGCGCTCTACCCGTTCACCGCGCTCGGCGTTCGGCGGATCCCGTTCATCGGCACTTCTCTCGACGAAGTTCGCTTCGGCCTGCAGTACAAGCTCGAGGACAGCGACATCACCAATCTGACCCCCGGGTTCATCATACCGAGCATCACGGAGGAGCAGGGGCAGCAGCTCTACAGCAGCTTCATCCCGACGCTGGTGCGCAACACGCTGAACCATCCCTTCGATCCCACGGAGGGCTCGTTTCAGACCGCTTCGTTGCAGTTCGCCGGCGTCGGCGCCGGGACGAACTTCCTGCTCGCGGAGGGCCGCACCCGCTTTTTCTATCCGTTCTACAAGAGCCAGACGTGGGGTACGTTCGTCGCTTCCACCGGCGGACGCGTCGGCTGGGGAATAGGGGAAGCGGCACGCAACGGTAACGACATCCCTCTTTTCGAGCGCTTCTTCCCCGGCGGCATCAATTCGGTGCGCGGCTACGAGGCGCGCTCGCTCGGCCCGCGCGAGCCCGTCTTCGACGCGTGCACGGGGGAAATCGTCGATACGTCGCCGGTCGGCGGTAGCATCCAGCTCATCAACAACAACGAGATCATCTACCCGATCGTCGAATCGATCGGGCTTCGCGGCGTCCTGTTCTTCGACCTCGGCAACGCCTGGGCCCACGATCAGGGC
>JBEVNX010000094.1:0-9671 GCA_040507895.1 Binatia bacterium
TCGACCGCGGCATCGAGCGCGAGCGCGAGCTTTTCTTCGACGTCTTGAGCTCGCCCGAGTCCAAGGCGCAGCGGTACTTCTTCTTTGCCGAGCGCGAGGCCGCGAAGATCCCCGACGTACCGGCCGATACGCCAGCCGGCGAGATCCGCGGGGCGGCGATTGTCGGTGCCGGCACGATGGGCGGCGGCATCGCGATGAACTTCGCCAACGCGGGAATTTCCGTGACGGTCGTGGAGGTCACGCGAGATGCGCTCGATCGCGGCCTCGCGGTGGTTCGCAAAAACTACCAGACGACCGCCGCCAAAGGGCGCGTGACGCCGCAGGACGTCGAGCAGCGCCTCGGTCTCATTCGCGGCACGACCGACTTCGGCGCCATCGCCGGCGCGGACATCGTCGTCGAGGCGGTGTTCGAGGAGATGCCGGTCAAGAAGGAGGTGTTCGCCAAGATCGACGCGGTCGCCAAGGCCGACGCCTTGCTCGCCACGAACACTTCGACGCTCGACGTCGACGAGATCGCCTCGGCCACCGCTCGGCCCGAGAGCGTCATCGGCATGCATTTCTTCTCGCCCGCCAACGTCATGCGCCTGGTCGAAGTCGTGCGTGGAGCGAAGACCTCGAAGACGGCCGTCGCCACCGCCATGAGCACCAGCCGGCGCATCGGCAAGGTGCCTGTGCTGGTCGGCGTCTGCTATGGGTTCGTCGGCAACCGCATGCTCGGGCAGCGCGGGCGCGAGGCCGACAAGCTGGTTCTCGAAGGCGCGCTTCCGCATCAGGTCGACAAGGTGCTCTACGATTTCGGCTTCCCCATGGGCCCGTTCGCGATGGGCGATCTGGCGGGACTCGACGTCGGCTGGCGCATTCGCAAAGGCCTCGGCAAGAGATCGCCGGTCGCCGATCGCCTCTGCGAGATGGGGCGCTTCGGGCAGAAGTCCGGAGCCGGCTACTACCAATACGGTGCCGATCGCACCGCCGTACCAGACCCGGAGGTCGAGCGAATCATCCTGGAGGCTTCGTCCCAGCTGGGAATCACCCGCAGGCAGATCGCCGATGACGAGATTCTCGCTCGCCTCCTCTACCCGATGGTCAACGAAGGCGCGAAGATCCTCGATGAGAAGATCGCCATCCGCGCCAGCGACATCGACGTGATCTGGGTCTACGGATACGGCTGGCCGATGTACCGCGGCGGACCGATGTTCTGGGCGGACCAACTGGGCTTGCGGACGATCCGGGACCGCCTGCTTGAGTGGCAACGGCGCGAAGGGGACCTATGGAAGCCCGCTGCTCGGCTGGAGAGCCTCGTCGCCGAGGGTAAGGGATTCCTCGGGAGTTAGCCGCGCACGCACGACGATTGGCGGCGGGAGGGTCGGGTCCCCTTTTAGGACGCGGCTGGGACCGCGCGGAGTGGGTCGATCGAATTCCGAAAGAGCCGAATGGTAAGTTTCGTCCGTACTATTCGCTCGTGTCGGCTGGCGCGGGAAGTTGACACCGAGGTCCTTCGAGCGGCCTCACGATCGACAGCCGGCTGACGTTATAGAGGCATGAGCACGACTCCTTCGTTCATCCACCGCAGATCCGGCCGAAGTCGCCTCGGTGGCTTGGCGACCGCGCTGTCGTCCGAGGCGACCGTCGCGGCGAGCCAGCTCACCCTCCCGATCCAATGCCCGCGTCCCGCCGCGAGCTCTAGGGTGGTGCTACCCGGAGTCGTGCACGTCTCGGCTTGGCTCGACCTCGACTCCCAGCGCGCGCTCGTCGAGCAGTTCAGGCGCTGGGCCCTGCCTCCGGCCGGACTCCGTCATCCTCGGGTCCCGAGCGGCCATCTGATGAGCGTTCAATCGGTTTGCCTCGGATGGCATTGGCAGCCCTACGTGTATTCTCGAACCGTAGACGACGGGGACGGCGCACCCGTGAAGCCGCTGCCAAGCGAACTCACGGAGCTGGCGCGAGCAGCCGTCGAGGTCGCGTACAGCCCCGCGAGCGGCGAGGCGAGTGTCTACGCTCCGGATGCGGCGATCGTGAACCTCTACTCCCCAGGCGCCCGCCTGGGGCTTCACCGGGACGCGGAAGAGCCCGCCGAGGCGCCAGTCGTGACCATCAGCCTCGGCGACACCTGCGTGTTCCGGCTCGCGGGCGTCGACCGCCGTACCGGGCCATTCACCGACGTCGATCTATGCAGCGGGGATTTGCTGGTGTTCGGTGGACCGAGCCGGCGCATCTATCACGGCGTCCCCAAGGTGATCGAAGGTACGGCTCCCGCTGGGATCGGCCTCCCGCCGGGTCGGCTGAGCATCACCGTGCGCGAGACCGGCTTGGTCTAGCCACGGGTCGATTCGCCTTCCAACGCGCGTACTCGGCCGGCATGCATACCGAGCAGGGCCGGTAGCCGGCCGCGAGCGCCGCAGTCTCGTCGGCGAAGAAGACCCGATTCTTCCGGTAGTGGCCCCTGGCGAGCGCCCGCAGTGCGGCACGGCAGTCCAGCCGGCCGTAGATGCGACTGCGACGGTGACCGCCGAGCGTTCCCGTACGATTGCTGTCGTAAGGACTGCCGTCGGCGCCGATGAGCCGCCACGTGCGTCCCGCGCTTGCCGCCGTGGTCACGCGGCGTCGTGGAAGATGAGACCGAGGGTCAGGCGCCGCCCGGAGCGAAGCACGCTGACCCCGTGACGCATCGGTGCGGCCGACCAGCCGCGCGAGGATCGCACGGGCCGGTCACGGGTGGTGAACACGAGTCCCTGACCTCGCGCGATCGACATGACGGTGCCGCGAGACTGGGCGCGGGGGCGTTGCTCGACGACGACGAACTCGCCGCCGGTATAGTCGACGCCCGGTTCGTCCAGACCGATGACGACTTGCAAGGGGAAGACCAGATCGCCGTAGAGGTCGCGGTGCAGAGCGTTCCAATCGCCGGGGCCGTAGCGGAGCAGCAGCGGGGTGGGGCGCGTCTGGCCGGCGGCATGGCATTGCTCGAGCCAACCTTCCAAGTCGTCGCACCATGGTGCGGGCTTGCCACACCGCGCCGCCCAGTCGCGCGCGATCGCCAGCAGATGCGGCCAGAAGGCGCTTCGCAAGCGCGAGACGATCTGCGGAATGGGTCGAGCGAAATATCTGTACTCTCCGCGGCCGAATCGATGGCGCGACATGTCGATGGTGGAGCGAAAGAGCTCGTCCCGTTCGTAGAAGCCGGCGATCTCCGAGCATTCCGAGGAGGTCAACACGGTGCCGGTCAGCGCGCATCCCAGGTCGTCGAGCGAGGCGGAGACGGCCGGCCAGGAGAGCTCTGCGATTCGCTGCGCGATCGGCAACGATTCGGCATGAGCATTCATGTCGCGGCTTCCATGGCCAACAGCGCCCGCTTGGTGTCGGTGCCGCCGAGGTACTCGCCGATCGACCCATCGCCGCGAACGACCCGGTGGCACGGCACCACCAGCGGCAGAGGATTGTGCGAGCACGCACTTCCCACCGCGCGCACGGCGCGCGGGGTGCCGGTTGACTTGGCGATCGTGGCATAGCTCTCGGTCCGTCCGTAGCCGATGCCGCGCAAATGCAGGAGCACGGTCCGGCGAAAGCCATGCGCCAAGCGCAAGTCGACGGGGAAATCGAAGCTCTTGCGCCGCCGTGCGAAGTACTCGTCCAACTGGAGAGCCGCGGCCTCCAAGCGGCGCGGGGTGCGCAGGATGCGTGGGCTCACCTCGGCGGCGAGGCGGGCGAGGACGTCGTCGTGGCCTTCACGATCGAACGCGACCCGCACGAGGCCTGCCGCGGTCGCGGCCAGCAGCAACCGGCCGAACGGGCTATCGACGGTGCGGTACGAGACGTCGAGCAAGCGATCCCGCTCGGCCAACTCGACCAGGCGATCGCGGAGCTGCTCATCGGTCTCGGCGGCTACCGCGGCGGTCGCCATCACCAGATCGTCGACCACCTGCTGGCGGCCTCGGGCTGTAGTCATGTTCTTCTTCCTTTCTTTCCCTTCGCGTAGGTCTTCCGCAGGTTCGCGATGCCGTCCGCCGCGCTGCGTCGCGCGGCGACCTCGCTGGTCTCCAGCAAGACGCCGACCTCGGCGTACGGCAGCCCGGCCACATGGTGATAGGCGACTGCGCGGCGCTGCTTGGGAGGGAGCGCTTTCCAAGCCGCCCACAAGTCGCCGTCGCGCTCGGCTGGATCGGCGCGGCTCGACGGAATGTCGCCGACGTCGGTGCCCGACTGCGCCCGGCGGCCCGCGGCGCGGATTTGGTCGATTGCCTTGCGATGCGCGATGGTCACCAACCAGCCCCGAACGTTGCTGCCGGGCCGCAACCTCGGATACGCGCGCAATGCGGCCAGAAACGTCTCCGCCCAGGCGTCGTCGGCATCCGCCGAATCCAGCAACGTGCGACAAAGGCGCCTGATCATCGGCCCGTGCTCCATCACGATCTCTTCGAACGGCCGCACCGTCATGAGCATAACGCTTCGCCGAGCCGAAGCGTGAGGTCGGCAAGCCGCGCGGGCCCGATACGCTTCAGCCGGACGTCGCCGACGATAGGGGGGCTTCTAGGCACCCGACATCGGTGGCATGGGTCATTCCTGAATGAACGGCGGCCGCGAGCCGTCCATGGCGAGGTGGGCCCCGAAGTGATCGACGACGGAAACAGCAGACCCCGGCTGGCGTCCATCGGAACGGCGCTCGGCGCCCACCGCTACCGGCAAGAGGACTTGATCGAAGGCTTCCGAGGCCGCTGGACTGGAAGGGAACGGGAGTTTGCGCGAGTCGAGCGCTTCCACCGCGCGGTGCGCGTCGATGCGCGTCATCTCGCCTTGCCGATGGAGTCCTATCCGCTGCCGAGCTTCGACGAGGCGGCGCGGGTGTTCCTCGAGATCGGTACGGATCTCGCCGAGCAGGCCACCGTCGAAGCGCTCGCGGAAGTCGGGCTCGCGCCGGCAGACGTGGATGCTCTGTTCTTCACCACGGTGACCGGCGTGGCCGCACCGACCCTCGACGTTCGTCTCGCCAATCGCGTGCATTTTCGCCCGGACGTGAAGCGCTTGCCCTTCTTCGGACTCGGGTGCGTCGGCGGCGCGAGCGGGCTCGCCCGAGTCTACGACTACTTGCTGGCGTGGCCGGATCACGTCGGCGTCCTTTTGTCGGTCGAGCTCTGTTCGCTCACCTTCCAGGAAGCGGATCGCTCCGCCGCGAACCTGATCGCCAGCGGCCGTTCGCAGACGGCGCCGCGGCGGTCGTGTGCGTCGGTGCCGAGCGCGCTCGAACGATGGGGCTGGAGGGACCGCGGATCCTCGCCACGCGCAGCGTTCTCTATCCGAATACCGAAAGCGCGATGGGATGGGACGTCGGGGCGGCTGGCTTCTCCGTGGTGTTGTCGCCCGCCGTGCCGGCGCTCGTGCAGGAGAACGTCGCCCGGAACGTCGACGAGTTTCTCGCCGAGCATGGCCTCGGACGTGCGGACGTCGGCGCCTGGATCTGCCATCCCGGAGGGCCGAAGATCCTGAGCGTTTTGGCCGACTCTCTGGACCTAGCGCGTGGAGAGCTGGACCTCACTTGGCGGTGTCTGCGGGACGTGGGGAACATCTCGAGCGCATCAGCGCTCTTCGTGCTGCGGGCGACGATCGCGGAGGGGAACTGGCCGCCCGGATCGGCTGGGCTCCTCTTGGCGATGGGGCCCGGCTTCTCGTCGGAATTCGTTCTGCTCCGCAACGCGAGTAGTGGATGACGAGCCGTTCGCTCTTCTTTCTTCTGCTGGCCGCGACGGCGGTGGAGCGCCTCGCGGAGCTTGCGGTCTCCCGACGCAACGTGGCCCGGAGCCTGGCGCGGGGAGGCCGGGAGCACGGCAGTCATCACTACCCGCTCATCGTCGCCGCTCACCTCGGGCTTCTCGCCGGCGCGTGGGCAGAGGTCCTGTTCCTCTCTCGGCCCTTCGTCCCGGTGCTCGGTTGGCCGATGCTGGTCCTCGTGCTCGGCGCGCAGGCCCTGCGTTGGAAGGTCATTCGGACACTCGGTCCGCATTGGACGACTCGGGTGATCGTCGTTCCGGGACACCGGCGGATCGATTCAGGTCCGTATCGCTTCGTCCGGCATCCGAACTATCTCGCGGTCGCGGTCGAGGGATTCGCGCTTCCGTTGGTGCACTCCGCATGGCTCACGGCCTCGCTCTTCAGTGCCGCCAACCTTCCGCTGCTCGCCTGGCGGATCGTTTGCGAAGAGCGGGCGCTGCGGTCCGTTGCTCCCGTGCGAGCGTGAGCGGCACGCGCTCCGTCGATCTACTCGTGGTGGGCGGCGGGCCCGCGGGGCTCGCGACGGCGATCGAAGGGGCCCGCCGAGGAATGGCCGTCGCGCTCATCGAACGGCGCTCCGGCGTGATCGACAAGGCGTGCGGCGAAGGGCTCATGCCGCCTGCGGTGCGGGAGCTTCGCGAGCTCGGTGTGGTGCTCCCCCATGGGCGGCCGTTCGCAGGAATCCGCTATCAGGCTGACGGATGCGGCGCGGAGGCGCGGTTTCGCGGCGGGCAGGGCATCGGCTTGCGGCGCATCGCGCTTCAGGAAGCTCTCGTGGCGCGGGCGGAGGACCTCGGCGTCCACCGCGTCCAGGGAGAGGTGATTGAGATCCGGCAGACCTCCGAATTCGTCGAGGCTGGCGGCCTGCGCGGTCGATGGCTGGCGGCCGCCGATGGCCTTCACTCTCGAATTCGTCGGTCCTTCGGCCTCGAGCGGCCTCCGCGCCATCCGCAACGCCATGGCATTCGCCGGCATTTCCGCGCCGAGCCGTGGTCGGATCTCGTCGAGGTGCACTGGGACGACGAGGCCGAGGCGTACGTGACCCCCGTCGACGACGACCTCGTCGGCGTAGCCGTGTTGTTCGCCGGGCACGGATCCTTCGATGCGTGGCTCCGCCGCTTTCCGGCCGTCGCGTCGCGGCTCGGTCCGGCGGTGAGCACGCCGAAGGGCGCTGGGCCGTTCGAGCAGCGAGTCGCGAGGCGAGTCGTCGGTCGCGTGGCGCTCGTCGGGGACGCCGCCGGGTTTCTCGACCCTCTGACCGGAGAAGGGGTGGGGCTCGGCATCGCGGCGGCCAGAGCCCTCGTTCGCTGCCTCGTGAGCGGCGAGGGGATCGAGGCCTACGAGCGGCGCTGGCTGGCCCTGTCCCGAAGGTACCGGCTCACGACCGAGGCGCTGCTGTGTCTGCGGCAAGCCCCGATTCTTCGCCGGCGACTCGTCCCGATGCTGCAGCGGTTCCCGAGCCTGTTCGATTCCGCGCTTCGATTCATGGTCGGGTCCCGCCGCTGACGATCCTCATCGTCAGGAAACGTTCGGCTCGTCAGGGAGCTCGTTCCTTCGGCTGCTCGGCAAACCGAAGTACTTGCGCAGGTGCTGCGCGACCGCACGGATCCCCGCGAGCGATCCGGCCAAGTACTCCTCGCGGCCGAAGAACGTCTCGATCTCGCGGCAGATTTCGCTCCACGCCTGCTTCCCCGCTCGCACGTGGATGCCTCGGTCGGCGAGGATTTCGACGTCGCGGTCGGCCATGAGGACGTAGATGAGAACGCCGTTGTTGTGCTCGGTGTCCCAGATCCTCAACTCGGAAAAGACCTCGAGAGCACGCTCCTTCGCCGTCTGCCCGCGGAGCAGAGGAACCGTAGCGAGCGCAGCTTCGATCGCGAACACGATTTCACCTTCATACCCGCTTTCCGTCTCCCGGATGGCTTCCTCGATCGCCGCAAGAGTCGCGGGCGGAAAGGCGCGACGGACTCCCCGCCTGCTGCTCGCGAGGTGACGAAGGATTCGTGCCAGGCTCACGTCACCACCGTCCGGACGCGCCGCCGCCGCCAAAGCCGCCGCCGCCGCCACGGAATCCTCCGCCACTGCCGCCGAACCCGCCACCGCCGAAGCCTCCGCCACCGGGCGAGTATCTGCGGCGGCTGCTCCATGAGCCGGCCGGCGCGCTGAAGAGAGCGAGCACAAAGACCACGGCGCCGATGAGCAAGGCGGCCCATGCCGAGACCAGGAACGACGCGACCAGCGTCGTGCCGAGCCCGACGAGCACTGCCGCCCCCACCCTTCCGAGAAGCGGCCGGAGCGCGCTCGTCGCTCCGAGCGCGAGGAAAGCCAGGAAGAAGAGAAGCGGCGAAACGTCGCCTCCTCCTCCTGTCGCGCTCGGTTCCGGTGTCGGCAGCGCTTCGCCCTCGATGACCCGGATCATCTGGTCGATTCCCGCCTCGATCCCGGTGGCGAAGTTGCCGCGGCGAAACTCGGGAGTGATGATCTCGCTGATGATCCTCTTGCACGTTGCGTCGTTCAGCACTCCTTCGAGGCCGTAGCCGACCTCGATCCGCATCGTCCGATCCTTCGTCGCGACGAGGAGAATGGCGCCGTCGTCGACGCCCTTGCGCCCGAGCTTCCACGCCTCGGCGACCCGCATCGAATACTGCTCGATCGTTTCCGGCTCCGTGGTCGGGACGATCAACACGGCGATTTGGCTCCCGCGCTTCAGCTCGAAGGCGCGCAGGCGGTTCTCGAGGCTGGCTTGCGCCGAGGAATCGAGCGTAGCGGTCAGATCGGTGACCCTGCCGGAAAGCGCGGGCACCGGGACCTCCGGGTGCGCCGGCGCGGCAGCCAGCGCCAGTGCGAGCCAGAGCAATGCCGGGATTAGGCCGTAGCTCAAGACTGTGTTTCGGGAGACGACGCGACTAGTGCGTGCTAGCGGGCGCCCCGCCGAAGTCGACCTTCGGCGGCACGGACAGCTCCTTCTCGTTCTCGACTGTGAAATTCGGGCGTACCGCGAAGCCGAACATCTTCGCCGTCAGGTTGGAGGGGAACGATCGCACGTCGACGTTGTACTTCTCGACCGCACCGATGTAGCGCTTGCGCGCCACCGCGATTCGGTTTTCTGTCCCCTCGAGCTGCGCCTGCAGGTCGCGGAAATTCGCATCCGACTTGAGCTGCGGATAGTTCTCCGCGACCACCAGCAGGCGCGACAGCGCCGAAGTCATCTCTCGCTGCGCCGCCTGGAATCTCGCGAACGCCTCCGGGTCGTTGATCAGCTCGGGAGTCGCCTGCATGCTACCGACCTTGGCCCGCGCGTTCGTCACTCCGAGAAGCACGTCCTTCTCTTGCGCCGCAAACCCCTTGACCGTGTTCACCAGGTTCGGCACCAGATCCGCGCGGCGCTGGTACTGGTTCAGGACCTCCGACCAGCTCGCCTTCACCTGCTCGTCGTCGGCCTGCAGCGTATTGTAGCCGCACCCTGCGAGACTCGAGAGCAGCGCGGTCAAGACGATTATCGAGGCTTGACGCATCGAGATCTCCTCAGCCGAGAAGCGCGTAGCGCTTCGGTCATCCCTCTCCGCCTTGGTCCGGCGAGAACAAAGGCTCGCTGCCCTCGACGGCTAGCTTGATCTCGAAGCTTTTCACCTCCGGGGGCGTGGCCAGCAGCGGCGCGAGGCGAGCGACGAACTCGACTGCGAGCTTGCTGTCCGCGTAGGCGCGCAGGTCCTTGGCGGTTCGCCAGGAGCTGATCGCGATCAGCTCGCTTTCCCCCTGCAGAACCTGAACCAGCATCAGACCGCTCGTCCGGCGCACTCGCTCGACTTGCTCGCTCACCACCTGGAGCGCCTCGGCGGCCTTTCCTGGAAGCGGTTTTGCTAGAACCACCCGAGAGTAAATGGTGCGGCCCTCCCGGGCGGAACGATCCT
>JBEVNX010000205.1:0-8211 GCA_040507895.1 Binatia bacterium
TGACGTGGCCCCGAGGAGCCGGACGCCTCCTCCAGCAGGAGGTCGGAGAGGGAAGCCTGGGTTCCTTCGATTCGCGACGAAAGCACCGCCTCGCGCCGGACGTAGGGCGCGATCAGCAGATGCGGGTTCGGGAGCTGGCGGCCCAGGCCCGACAGCTCGCTGACGGCCGTGTCCGCCGCGGAGAGCGCGAGCGCCAGCTCCGAATCATAGACGAGCTTCGGCGGCAGTCGAGCGGGAATGAACGCCGAGTAGCCTTGCGGCGTCCGGATGACCCGGCCGGCTTCGCGGGCACGAAAGTCCGAACGATTCATGGAAGCAGCTCTGCAAGCGTCTTAGCAAAAGCAGCAGCGCTTTGAAAGAAATCAGCATCTTTTTTTCAAAGCTCTACGGCTTTGAAAGGCGCCTTTGGAAGCCCGCGTTCAACGGCTAGCTCTTGCCAAACCCGCTCCCAGCACATTCGAGTGTGTGTCCATCGATCCGCAAACCCTCACGGGATACGGCTTTGAGAGGGAGGCGAAAAAAGTCCACCGGGTGGACCTCCCGGACTGCCGGCTCCCTACGACGATCCGGGAGCGAGCCCGATCCAGCGCGCGTGATCTCTCAGGCCCGCGGGAAGCGCGCCGCGCATGCGCGCCAGCCTCTCGCGCTTCTCGTCGGTCGCCTCGGCGATCTCTTCCTGCACGCTCCGCAGATGCGCGTCGTAGTCGGCGCCCACGGGGCAAACGTCGTAGCAGCGCGTGCATCCCGAGTAGATGCCGACGCCGCGGAGCATGCTCTGCCAGATCATCAGCGTGTCCGGGTGCCGCATCACCTCGAAGCGGGACTTCTTCTCGGGAGCTGCGAGCATCCGCTCCAGATGCTGCTCGAGGAAGTGATACCCGTAGGGAGAGGAATGCGGCCGGCAGCGCTCGAGGTCGAGCGCCCACTGTCCGACGGCGTCGCCGGGGCAGGCGAGCAGGCAGCGCCCACACTCCTCGCCCTCGCACAGGGCCCGCTCACGGATGGAATCGGCATCGAGCGGCGCGCGGGTGAGCACGGCGCCGAGGACGACGCGCGGCCCGAGCTCGGGCGTGAGGAGCTGGAGGTTCAGCCCCAGCGTGCCGAGCCCCGCCTCGACTGCGAGGTGCGGGAGAGAGAGGGTCTTGGCGGCGACGTCGACCTGATGCGAGCGCGAGTAGGCGGACGGGAGCATCAGCGAGGGATGCCCGTGATCCTCGAGGAAGCGCCCGAGCTCGTACGTAAGCGCCTCGACCGCCGAGAGAATCATCTCCCCTGCATAGTGAACGTTGCGGTTTCGCGGATCGACCTCGCGCGACATCCCGCTGAGGAGGCGCCGGGCTACGACCACGATGCTGCGGGCTCCCGGGAGGATGTCGGCGGGGGTGTGCGGGCATTCCGGCGCCGGATGCCGGCGCACGGTCTCGGCATCGGCGATGCCGGCGAGGTCGGCGCCGAGCGCGCGCGCCTTGTCCTTGACCTCGCGCGCGTTCAAGCCTCGCTCCGGTCGCGGCGAAGCCCCTGGTAGCCGTTCTCGCCGATCCAGCGCAGGTCGAGCGGCGTGACGTAGTGCGCTCGCTCGCCGGTCTTGGCGGCGTCGGTCATGTCGCGCAGCTTCTCGACGCGCGCCTCGTCCTTTTCCGGGATCGTGCGATGCTCTTTGGCGAGATGCTCGAGGTAGTCGCCGCCGACCGGGCACACCTCGAGACAGCGCGGGCACGCGGCGTAGGAGGTCGAAAGCCGAACGATGGCCTCCCATTTGCGGCGGGTGGCCGGCGAGCGCAGCACGCGGCCGACGTCGTCGGCGCTCTCCGCCTCCGCGATCGCTCGCAGCGGGCCGTAGACGATGCTGGCGATGCCGTCGGGCTGCGCCGCCTCGCCGCACAGGCGCTTGTCGAGCCCCCAATGAAGGACCGCGTTGGTCGGACAGGAGTAGAGGCAGCGCCCGCAGCTCTCGCCGATGCAGAGCTGGTCGGTGATTCGCGCGTCGGGCTCGAGGTCGACGTCGACGAGGACCGCGCCCTGGTACACCCTCGGGCCGAATTCCGGAGTCAGCAGGTTGACCTCGAGGCCGAGCGTGCCCATGCCCGCCTCGACGCCGAGATGGCGGAGCGAGAGCCACCCGTAGCTTCCCCGCTTGAGTGCGGGGTCGGTCTCCTCGGTCGCGACCTGGAATGCGTGGCAGCCGCGCTCTTCGAGCCAGTACGACAGCGCCAGCGAAACCTCTTCCGTCTTGCGCAGCAGGAGCTGCGCGGCCATGGAGAGACACGTCTGGTTGTCGGTGAGGAACATGCCCCACGGCATGCGAATCCCGGTCACGATGCAGCTCTTCATCTGCCGCGAGATCCGAGAGGGGACCTGCGGCCAGTCGGGATCCGGAGGATGCTTCTCGAGATCCTCGCAGCGGACGATGTTGACGAGGTCCGCGCCGAGCTGGCGCGCCTTGTGCTTGACTTCCACGGAGGTCGGCTTCATAGCGTCGAGTGGATGAACGCTCAGTCAGTAAACGTTCTCAAGAACCCCCGATCGTGTCAAGCGACGAGCCCGTCATGAGCGGCGCCGTCCCGTACGCGGCGGCCGGCCCGGCCTCCGTCGGGCTCGCCGGTCCGCTGGCGCGCGCGCAGCGGTCGCGGTTCTTTGCGAGGAAGCTGGCGGCGGCGGGGATTGCTCCCGAGCAGGAGGTCGAGTGGGGGAACTGGCTCGCCATCCCTCCGACCACCAAGGAGGAGCTTCGCGCGGTGGCCGCGCCCGAGGAGCAGCTCTGGATCGTACGGCGCGAAGAAGTCGCCGAGTTCTGGAGGAGCGGCGGCGTGACCGGTCGTCCGCTCTTCTATCCGCGCACGGCGGCCGACGTCGCCGACTCCCTAGACGCTTTCGCGCGCTGCCTCGCCTTCGCCGGGGTCTCGGCGAAAGACACGTTCGTTTGCTCGCTGCCGATCGGCGTCCATCCCGCGGGGCAACAGGCGGTGCGCGCGGCCGAGCGGATCGGGGCGGCGACGATCTGGGCCGGCGCTGGAAACCAGACGCCGTCCCTCGCGCAGGTCGAGCTCGTGCACGATCTCGGTGCCACGGTGTGGTGCGGCATGCCCTCGTTCGGTCTCCACCTGGCTCACCTGGCCGAAGCCGCCGGATGGCGACTCGATCGCAGCGCCGTCCATACGCTGATCACGACGGCCGAGGTGCTCTCGAGTCCGAAGCGAAGCGTGCTGGAGCGGCTGTGGGGCGCGCGCGTCGTCGACGTCTTCGGAATGAGCGAGATCACGCTCATGGGGGCGGAGTGCGGCCGCCGGCCGGGGCTTCACGTTTGGAGGGAAGTCAGCTTCTGCGAGGTGCTCGACGCGGAGACGCTCCGGCCGGTCACTCCCGGCGAGATGGGCGTGCTCTGCGTCACGCCAATCGCCGGCGGCCGCGCGCTGCCGTTTCTCCGCTGGCTGTCGGGCGACCTCGTGCGCCTCGAGGTCGGTTGCGAATGCGCCGCGCCGTCCCATCCGAGGCTCGCGGACGCTCGGCTTCTTCAAGGTGAAGGGGGTCAACTTGAACCACGCCGAGGTCGAGGACGGCCTCTATCAGATCCCCGCGCTCGTCGACTTCCGCGTCTCGGTGACGGCGGAGGAACGGCTCCTGGTCGAGCTCGAGGGTCCGGAGCCGCTCCGCGCCGAGCTGCGCGCGGCCGTCGAGGCGTTGTTCTTGGCGCGCTTCGGCATCTCCTGCGACGTCGTCTTCGTCGAGCGCGGCGCGATCGCGAGCTCGCTCGAGGGGCAGATCAAGGCGCAGCGGTTCGTCGACCGGCGGATCGGCGACTGACGCGCCCTGCGGTCATGATCGCTACGGCGATCTTCTCGAGGTCGCGGAGATAGTCGTCGATCGTCGGATACTGGGACCACGCCCAGTGACGAACCGCCCAGGCGTGCGCGAGCACGATCAACGACTGAACCTTCATGGCGAGAGCGTCGGGTGAGAAGGCGCCGGAGTCGATCGCTGGCTGCGCCGCTGCGGCGAGCAGGCTGGCGATCCGCTGCTCGCGCTCGAACAGCGGGGCGCGCTCTCGAGGCGAGAGCGACTTCGCCTCCTGGTAGGCGAGGAGAGCGTAGCGGCGAATCGCGTCGACCGACCTCGCATAGCGGCGGTAGACGCGGACGAAGAGCTCGACCGGGTCCGCGCCCGGCGTCGATCGAGCGAGGGTCCTCTGAGCTTCCGAGACAGCGGCTTCGGCCTGGGCATGGCTCTCGTCGAGGATGTACTTGAGGATCTCGTCCTTGCCGGCGAAGTAGTTGAAGATCGAGCCTGCGCTGAGGCCCGCGGCGCGCGCGACGACGCGGACCGGCGTGGCGTGGTAGCCGTATTTCAGGAAGAGGGGCAGCGCCGCCGCGGCGATGCGCTCGCGCCCTTCGCTCCACAAGTCCTTGTCCAGGACGTGCTTCGCCGAGCGGGGTCGGGCGATCGTGATGCCTTCGCGGCGTCGTCGAATCGACTCAGGCATGGCTGACCCGGGCGATGGGCCGATCACTTCGTCATGTCTGCGGTATCGAGCCGCCGGGAATCATCACGCCGCTCGCTGCGGCGGCCTCTTCTGGATTCCCCGGTTGTGCCGCGAAGCGAGCTTTCGCCACTCGACCAGACACATGTCGGGCTTGTAGAGGCGCTCCCGCGACCAACCCTCGCCCTGGGTGTACGCCTCCTCGAGCCACTCGCGCGCGAAGAGGTCCTGGTCGTTGAACCCCCGCCAGAGGACCTCCTCCCAATACGCGTGCGCCTTCTCCTGGTGCGCCCGACGTTCCTCTTCGCTGTTCACACGCTTGCCGAGCACCTGGAAGTAGGCGTGGGTCTTCTCGTCGATGGCGACGTACCATTCGAAGATGTAGTAGCCCTCGAAGGGAAAATTCTCGAGCTTGAGCGCTCCCGGGACCCAGCACGACACCTCCGGAGCGACCATCGCGCCGTTCTCCTTCAGCACCGCGGATACCGTGACGTCGCCGATCGGCGCCTGGAAGATCGGCACGTAGTTCAAGTAGAGCTTGTCGACCACGCCCTTCGGACCGCTCGGTCCTTCGACGATCTCCATGCTGTGCTTGTCCTGCGGGATGAAGCCGAGCGGCAGCACGGCATCGGTCTTGGTCACCACCCCCGAGTGGCGGTGGATGTAGATGTGAGTCGTATCGAAGCCGTTCTCGGTCGCCAGTCGCCAGTTCCCGACGATCGGCCGGCGCATGCCGGCGATCGCCATGTCGGGGTCGAGGAAGCCGGGAGCGAGGTCGTCGGCGAGCTCCGGCGGCTCGACGTCGCCGACGAACACGAAGAGGATGCCTTGCGCTTCGCGGATCGGATAGGTCCGGACGCGGAGCTTGCCGATCAGCGGGCATTCCGGATCGGTCAGCACCTGCACCAGGCTGCCGTCGCGAAAGCTGTAGGTGAAGCCGTGGTACCAGCACGTCACCGTGTCCTTCGTGTAGCATTCGAGCTTCGCCGAGAGCTGCACGCGCCGGTGCGCGCAGCGGTCCTCGATGGCGTAGACGCGGCCGTCGACGCGGCGGATGAGGATCTTCTCGCCGAGCATCGTCACGGGCTTCGGCTCGTCGCCGGCGAGCTCGTAGGCGAAGAGCGCCGGATACCAGTGGTTGCGGAAGCCGAGATCGGCTTCGAGGTAGGGGCGCGTCGATTCCTTCACCCGCTCGCGCGTCGGTTCCATGGCGCCTCCGTGGCTGATGGCTGAGCGATCATTCAGCGATAGTCGAGCGATCCCTCACTGTCAACCGTCCACGCCAGCGCGGGACCGAATCGATACCGACTCCGCCGCGGGGCCGCGCGGCTCCGCCGATTCGTCGCCGACTCGCCCTGCCCGCGGGAATCGGGCGATTCGCCGCTGGTTCGGGACTTGCTCCTCCCCCAGGTGCTCGACCTCGCGGGAGAGCCGAGATAGCCAAGGCGGATCAAGCCAAGCATGGAGAGCGCATGAGCGATCTATTGTTCGAGAAGCGGGACGGAGTCGCCCTGCTCACCCTCAATCGTCCGGCCAAGAAGAACGCGCTGACCCCCGAGATGATCGTCCGCCTCGCCGACGCGTGGACCGAGTTCCGCGACGACGGCGAGCTTCGCGTGGCCGTGCTCACCGGCGCGGGCGACACGTTCAGCGCCGGCGCAGACCTCGGCCGGCTGATCCCGCTGCTGACGCGCGCGCGTCCCCCCGACGACGAGTGGGACGAGCGCATGCTCGCCGACCCGAAGATCTTTCAAGCGGCGATCCTCCGTCACTTCGAGCTGTGGAAGCCGGTGATCGCCGCGGTGAACGGCGCCGCGCTCGCCGGCGGCTGCGAGATGCTGCAGGCGACCGACCTCCGACTGGCCGCTCCCGAGGCGAGCTTCGGCCTCCCCGAGCCGAAGCGCGGCATCGTCCCCGGTGGTGGCTCGCTGGTGCGGCTGGCGCGCCAGATCCCCTACGTGCGCGCGATGCAGATCCTATTGACGGGCGACGCGATGCCCGCGGCGACGGCGCTCGAGGTCGGCTTCGTGAACGAGATCGTGCCGCGCGAGAAGCTCCTCGACCGCGCCTTCGAGCTCGCCGCGCGCATCGCCGAGAACGGTCCGCTCGCGGTTCGGAAGATCAAGGAGGCCGTGATCCGCAGCCAGGGCCGCCCACTCGCCGAAGCGTTCGCGATCGAGGACGAGTGCACGCGGGAGGTCATGCGCTCGCAGGACGCCCGCGAAGGCCCGCGCGCCTTCATGGAGAGGCGCAAGCCGAACTTCACCGGTCGCTGAAGGCGCGACCCGCGCCGTCCTTCTAAGCCGCCACGGCAGTCGGCTCGCAACGCACTTCCGTCTTGATGGAGTTCGCGATGAAGCACTCCTCGTGAGCCTCGTGGTGCAGCGCTGCATGCTCGGCTGCCGACGGACCCTTCTCTCCGAAGAACGTCACCGCCGGACGCAGCGTGACCTGAGTCATGGCGAGCTTGCCTTCGGCATTCCGCGCCATCACGCCCGTCGCCTCGTCGCGATAGCGCTCGACTCCGAAGCCGTGCTTCGCCGCGATGGAGAGAAACCACAGCATGTGGCAGCTGGCGAGCGACGCGACGAACGCCTCCTCGGGGTCGACGGCCTCTGCCACGGAGTAGGGCAATCGAATCGAATGTGGAGAGGACGAGGCACGAACGGCGATGCCGCCGTCGAATTTCCATGAATGCTCGCGGCTGTGGCGGTTGTCGGTGAACGCGGCGCCGGCGCGCTGCCACTCGATCGTCGCCGTATACTCGCTCATCCGCGCAGCTCCTCCTCGAGGCGCTTCTGCAGCCGCCTCATCCCTCGCAGCCAGCGCTCCGTATCGAGCGTCTTCTGCTCCATCCACTCCAGTGCCTGCGGGTCGGTGACGATCAAGAACCGCTCCTCGCGAATGGCGTCGACCACCATCTGCGCGACTTCGGCCGGCTCCTTGATCGGGCCCGCGGCCAGGCGGGCGAACGGGGAGTTGACGTCGCCGAGCATCGGCGTGCGCACCCCGAGCGGAGCGAGCAGCGAGGAGCGGATGCCGCTGTCGTGGTAGGTGATCGACAGCCACTCGGCGAGCCCGACGGTGGCGTGTTTGGTAGCGGCGTAGGGGCAGTTCCCCTGCGAGGTGAGGATGCCGGCCATCGAGGCCGTCTGCAGTAGGTAGCCCGAGCCGCGCGCGAGCATCGCCGGCAACACGGCGCGCACGGCGTAGACGTGCGACATCACGTGGAGCTCCCACTGCTGCTGCCAGACCTCGAGGGGCGTCTCGAGAGGATCGGTGCCGTTGGCGATGCCGGCGTTGCTGAAGAACACGTCGACTTGCCCGTAGCTGCGGTCCGCGGCGGCGACGAGCGCGTCGACGTCTTCGTTACGGCGCACGTCGCAGGCGACGGCGAGGCCGCCGATCTCCTTCGCGACCGCCCGGGCGCTGTCGCCGTTGAGGTCGGCGACGACGACCTTCGACCCCTCGGCGGCGAAGGCGCGCGCGCAGGCCGCGCCGATGCCGCTGCCGGCGCCGGTGATCACGCTGATCTTGCCATTCAAGTCCATGAAGCACCTCGTACGCTGGATCGGTTCAGCGCCGGACTCTCGCGCGCCGTTCGATCGCTTGTCAACGGAGGATCTCGCGTCCAGAATCGCCGCTGCAGCCGGACCGAGCCGTGACACGATGAGCGCCTCGCGCAACCAGCAGCCGATCGTCGTCGCCGGCGGCGGCATCGGCGGCTTGGCCGCGGC
>JBEVNX010000119.1:0-15800 GCA_040507895.1 Binatia bacterium
GAAACGGCGGCATATGAAACAGGGGAAGCGCTGATGTGGGGTATCGTCGGATATGTGGGTCCCAGAGCGGCGTGTGACGTACTCATCGCGGCGCTGAAGCGACTCGAGTATCGAGGATACGATTCGGCGGGAGTGGCTGCCCTTGACGGTCACGGCATCGAGGTGCGGCGCTGCGTCGGCAAGCTCAGCAACCTCGAACGTCTGCTGGCCCAGAGCCCGCTGGCAGGGTCGATCGGCATCGGTCACACGCGTTGGGCGACGCATGGCCGTCCCTCCGAGGAGAACGCTCACCCGCATCGCGCCGGTCGCGTGGTTCTCATCCACAACGGCATCATCGAGAACTACCTCGAGCTCCGCGGCGAGCTGGTGGCTCATGGGCGAAAGCTCCTCTCCGAAACGGACAGCGAGGTGATCGCGCACCTCGTCGACGAGGAGTTAAGACCGGGAGTGAGTCTAGTCGAAGCAACGCGTCGCGCGGTTCGCCGGCTGCACGGCTCGTTTTCGATCGTGGTGATGAGCGAATCCGAGCGCGACTGCCTCGTGGCGGCCAAGACCGCGACGCCGATCGTCATCGGTCTCGGCGAGAAGGAGAACCTGATCGCCTCCGACATCCCCGCGATCCTGGAGTACACGCGCGACATGCTGTTTCTCGAAGACGGTGAGATCGCCGAGGTGACCCGCGACGCGGTCACTCTGTTCGACTTCGAAGGGCAACCGCGGTCGCGCGCTCCGCGCCGCGTCACCTGGGACGCCGTCACCGCACAGAAGGGTGGCTATAAGCACTTCTTGTTGAAGGAGATCCACGAGCAGCCGCAAGCGCTGATCGATACGTTGCGCGGGCGAATCCGGCTCGAATCCGGCGACGTTCATCTCGCAGAGCTCGAGCCGATCGCGGCTCGGCTCGAGCGCGTCGAGCGCCTGACGCTCACGGCCTGTGGGACGGCGTGGCACGCCGCGCTGGTCGGCAAGTTCTTTCTGAACGAGCTCACGCGTTTGCCGGTCGAAGTCGACTACGCGAGCGAGCTCCGCTACCGGGCGCCGGTGCTCGGGGAGCGTGACCTCTTGGTCGTCGTGTCGCAATCGGGTGAGACGGCCGACACGCTCGGCGCACTGGAAGAGGCCAAGCGGGCCGGCGCCGCGACGCTCGCGATCTGCAATGTGGTGGATTCGTCGATCGCGCGCCGAGCCGACGCAGTGTTGTACACACACGCGGGCCCGGAGATCAGCGTCGCCTCGACGAAGGCGTTCACCACGCAGCTCGCAGCGCTTCTGTTGCTTGCCGTGAGCTTCGGGCGCCGGCTCGGGCGCCTCGCCCCCGAGCAGGGCCGATCGTTGCTGGCCGCGCTGCGGAACGTGCCGCAGTTGGTCGAGCAAGCGCTCCCGCTCGAGCAAGAGGTCGCGCAGCTTGCTCGCAAATATGTACAGGCGCGGGACTTTCTCTACCTCGGACGCGGCATCAACTACCCGGTCGCGCTCGAGGGGGCGCTCAAGCTGAAAGAGCTCTCCTACATCCATGCCGAAGGATATCCGGCCGGTGAGATGAAGCACGGGCCGATCGCGCTGATCACCGAAGCCTTGCCCGTGGTGGTCATGCTGCCGCACGACGAGCTCTACGCGAAGAGCGTGTCGAACCTGAAGGAAGTGGAATCGAGAGGTGGCAAGATCATCGCCGTGACCGATCGGCGAAGCCCGGATTTGGAATCGATCGCGACGGACATGCTCGTGGTGCCGGCCAGTTTGGCGTTGCTCTCGCCCTTCCTGATGACGATCCCGCTGCAGCTGCTCGCCTACCACGTCGCCGTCGAGCGCGGGAGCGACGTGGACCAACCTCGCAACCTCGCCAAGAGCGTCACCGTCGAGTAACGGGCCGCATCGCCTGAGCGGCGCGCTCCCGCACTTGATGAGCGGTCAGCACCGGCACTTCGAATATCTTGTGGGATGAGCGCACGCCTTCGACGAGGTGAGCCTCGACGCCGAGAGTGGCGCGCAAGATCTCGACCACGGCGAGATTCGCCTGGCCTCGTTCCGCGGGCGCTCGAACCGCGATCTTGAGCGAGTCTCCCAACCACCCCGCGATCCGATCCCTCGCCGCGCGAGCGACCACCTTGACCGAGAGCTTCAAGCGCGACCCGGGCTCACGTTGCTCCCGTTGGTCACGACCTCGGCATCGGCTCCGCAGCCCTTTCAAGTCGCGTCGCGTGCCAGACGGATGCCGCTGAATTGCCAGCGCGCGTGTGGCGGGAAGAAGTTCCGATAACTCGCCCTCAGGTGCGACCATGGCGTCGCACACGAACCGCCGCGGAGAACGAACTGGTTCACCATGAACTTGCCGTTGTACTCTCCGAGCGCACCCGGCGGTGGCTGGTACCGCGGATAGGGCGCGTACGGGCTCGAGGTCCATTCCCAGACGTCGCCAAATAGCTGCCCGGGAGCGTCCCCGCCCGATTCCGCCCACGGCCGGGGATGGAGACCGCCGGCCTCGAGAACGTTGCCATTCACCGCGGCGCGCGCCGCGAAGATTTCCCACTCGACCTCGCTCGGCAGCCGCGCTCCCGCCCAGCGCGCGAACGCATCGGCTTCGTAAAAGCTCACGTGGCAGACCGGCTCGTCGGCTCGCACAGGACGCGGTCCGGAAAGCGTCAGCGTGTGCCACGCGCCTCCTTCCTCCCACCAGTAGAGCGGCGTCCGCCAGCGATGCGTGCGGGCGGCGTCCCAACCGTCCGAAAGCCAGAGCTCGGGTCGCTCGTACCCGCCGTCCTCCATGAAGGAGAGAAACTCGCCGTTGGTGACGAGCCGAGAGCCGAGCCGAAACGGCTCGACGAGGGCTCGGTGCCGCGGCCCCTCGTTGTCGAAGGCGAACGAGCCGCCGTCGTGGCCGATCCAAGCCACTCCGCCCGGGTGACCATGCCAGCGCAGCGGCGACGGCTCGACGAAGGCGGGCGGAGCGGCCTCGCGATAGGCCGGGCGGAGCGGATTGAGCGACAGCATGTGCTTCAAGTCCGTCAGCACCAACTCCTGATGCTGCTGTTCGTGGTGGAGGCCGAGCTCGATCGTGTCCAGCAGCGCGATGCCGCCGCCCTGCTCGAGTAGATCGACCAGGTGCTGATCGACATGCACGCGATAGGCCCGAACCTCGTCGAGCGCCGGCCGCGACAGCATGCCGCGCTGCGCGCGCGTGTGCTGCGCGCCGACGCTGTTGTAGTAGGAGTTGAACAGGACACGAAACTCGGGGCGAAACGGCTGGTAGCCACCCATGCCAGGCTCGAGCACGAAGGTCTCGAAGAACCAGCTCGTGTGCGCCAGATGCCATTTCACCGGGCTGGCGTCCGGCATCGATTGCACCGTGCAATCTTCCGGGGAGAGAGGCGCGGCCAGCGACTCCGTCACGGCGCGGACGTCGCGATAGAGACGCGCAAGATCGCGCGCCCGGTCGCCGAGCGAAGCGGGGACCGCCTCTTCGACGCGAACGTGACCGCGTCTCGGCGCCAAGGTGTCTCCTACCCGAGAGCCTTCAATGCCGCCTCGTAGTTGGGCTCGTTCGCGACTTCGGAAACGAGCTCCGAGTGCAGCACCTTGTTGTTCTGATCGAGCACCACGACTGCGCGCGCGGTGATCCCGGCGAGCGGCCCGTCTTCGATCAGAACTCCATAGTCCTTGGCGAAGTTCTTCGACCGCATCATCGACAGAGGGATGACGTTCGTCGCGCCCTCGGCGGTGCAGAACCGGCCCTGAGCGAACGGGAGGTCGGCCGAAATCATCAGCATCACCGTATCAGCGCGCGTCTTCGCGTGGTCGTTGAACTTCTTCGTCGTCAGCGCGCACACCGGCGTGTCCAGGCTCGGCACGATGCTCAGCAGCTTCTTCTTGCCGGCGAAGTCTGCGAGCGTCTTGTCGCCGAGCTTGGCGTCGACCAGCACGAAATCGGGAGCGGCGCTCCCGACGGCGGGGACGTTGCCGTTGGTGTGGAACTCGTTGCCTCTGAGTGTGATCTTCGCCATGAGTGTCTCCTTCTCGTGCCGTCAGTGGCACGAGGGTCGGCTACCAGCTTCCAACACCCTTGTCTAACCGAGCAAGCGCCCACACGGAGCGATCCCGATCCGCTTTACTGAAACTCGCGCTCTCGGTACGCTGATCGGCTCATCGGACAGAACCCGATGTTTACGACCGCTCCTCAGAGGCCCGACCGTTCGAGCCGCCACATCGTCCCCATCGAGGAGGCGATCGCCGAGATCCGCGCGGGGCGGATGATCGTCCTCATGGACGACGAGGATCGCGAGAACGAAGGTGATCTGTGCATGGCGGCGGAGCGGGTCACGCCCGATGCCATCAATTTCATGGCCAAGTTCGGCCGCGGACTGATTTGTCTGCCGCTGAGCGCAGATCGAGCGGAGCAGCTCGGCCTCGCGGCGATGGCGCGCGAGAACAACTCGCCGCTCGGAACGGCATTCACCGTCTCGATCGACGCCCGGCGGGGAATCAGTCACGGTCAGTCGGCAGCCGACCGCGCGACCACGATTCTCACCGCCATCCGCGAGGGAGCCACGTCGCAGGACCTCGTGACACCAGGTCACGTCTTTCCGTTGATCGCCCGCAAGGGCGGGGTGCTCGTGCGCACCGGTCAGACCGAGGGCGCGGTCGATCTCGCGCGCCTCGCAGGCCTCAAGCCGGCCGGCGTCATCTGCGAGATCATGCGCGACGACGGCACGATGGCCCGACTGACCGATCTCGAGGAGTTCGCCGAACGTCACAAGTTGAAGATCGCGACCGTCGCCGACCTCATTCAGTATCGCCTGCGAAACGATTCGCTGGTGCATTGCATCGGGGAGGCGCGCCTGCCAACGCGGTACGGCGAGTTCCGCGCCCGAGTCTACGAATCGCACGTAGACGGCAGCGAGCATCTGGTGCTGCTCCGCGGAGAGATCGACTCCGAGGAACCCATTCTGGTGCGCGCGCACGCCGAGTATCTGCCGGGCGACGTGTTCTCCTACCGGGATCGGAACACCGGAGAGATGCTGCACCGGGCGATGATGCGCATCGATCAGGAAGGGCGCGGCGTAGTCGTCTACCTGAGGCGAGAGAGCATGGCGGACGAGATCTCTTCGGGCGCCGCCGCCAGAGAAGACATGCGCCCGAGCACCGCGTCACGCGGCCGGCTCAGCGATTTCCGAGACTATGGTATCGGCGCGCAGATCCTGCGCGACGTGGGCGTGCGCAAGATCCGGCTGTTGACGAACTATCCGCGCCGGCTGGTGAGCCTGCCGGGATACGGTCTGGAGATCGTCGAGTGCGTGCCGCTGGCGCTCGACGCGCACTTCCCTCTCCCCGAAGGCGTGTGAAGGGGCGAGCCATTCCACCGTGGGGTACGAGCCCCGATCCGGGAGCGAAGCCTGAGAGTCGATCCGGCCGTGTCGCGGCACTGCTCCTCGCGGCGGCGGTGGCGCTCACAGGCAGCGCACGCGGGCTAGAGACCCCGCCGATCCCCGACGAGATCGTCGCGCTCCGGGTGGAGAGCGCGAACTACTCGGCCTCGCAAGGCGCGCTCGAGGTCGTGCTGGCCGCTGACATCGCCGACGGCTGGCACATCAATTCGCATCGGCCGAAGTCGAGCTCGCTGGTGCCGACGACTCTCTCGGTGACCGCGCCGACGGGCTTCGAGGTCGGCGACATTGAATATCCGGCCGGTGAGGAGCGTGCCTTCCGCTTCGCGGCGGGCCAGACGCTCGACGTCTACGGCGCGCGGGTCCGCTTTCGCATCCCCGTAACGGTGAGGGCTGCGCTCACGCAAAGCGGGGCCAGCTTCGAAGCGAAGCTTCACTATCAAGCTTGCGACGACACGCGCTGCCTGCGCCCCGCGGACGCGACAAGCACGTTCCTCGTCAAGCGCCCCTTGGACCGTGCGGCCGCAGCGCCCGCGATCTCGGGAAACGCCGCGCCAGTTGCGGAATGGCTCACGCGTTACGGTCTAGGGTGGACGCTGGTGCTGGTCTTCGTCATGGGCCTGGCGCTCAATCTCACGCCGTGCGTGTATCCGCTGATCTCGGTAACGATCGCCTACTTCGGAAGCCAGGCACAGGAGCGCCGGAGCCGTGCCTTCTGGCTCGCCGGAGCCTATGCGCTCGGGATCGCCCTCACCTTCTCAATGCTCGGCGTGGGCGCCGCGCTCTCGGGAGGGCTGTTCGGCGGCGCACTCCGCCAGCCGATCACGTTGGTCTTTCTCGCCGGCGTGATGGTCGCGCTGGCGCTGTCGAGCTTCGGCCTCTACGCGCTTCAGCCGCCGCCTTGGATCCTTCGCAAGGCCGGCGCAGCCGCTGGCGGCATGATCGGCGCGCTGTTTATGGGCCTCACGATGGGCGTCGTCGCGGCGCCCTGCGTCGGCCCGATCGTCGTCGGCCTGCTTCTGGTCGTCGGAGCGAAGGCGGACGTCGCGCTCGGGTTCCTCCTGTTCTTCGTTCTGGCTCTCGGGCTCGGCGCGCCGTACGTTGCGCTCGGCGCGGTGGCTGGATCAATCACGAGGCTCCCTCGCTCTGGGGAATGGCTGGTTTGGATGGAGCGCGTGTTCGGCTTTCTGTTGCTCGGCGTCGCGCTCTATTTCGTCAGTCCGCTGCTATCCGGGCGCGCGCTCGCCTGGTCGGTCGCCGCACTTCTCGCCGGCGCGGCTCTCACGCTCGGTTTTTACGATACCCGCGCCGAGACCGCGCGAGGGTTCGCCTTCTTCAAGCGAGCACTCGGCTCGCTCGCTCTCGTGGCGGCGGCATGGATCGTCTTGCGACCCAGCGTACCGGTGACTGACCCGATCGCTTGGCGGGAGTTCTCATCCCGGGCGCTCGCGCAGGCTCGCTCGGAGGGCCGTCCGGCCGTCGTGGATTTCCGCGCGGATTGGTGTCTGCCCTGCCTCGAGATGGACAAGACGACGTTCGTGTCGCCCGCCGTGACGATGAGAGCCGAAGCCTTTACAATGTTGCGAGCAGACGTGACGGATGCGTCGAAGGAGACCGAATCCCTGCTGTCGACCTACGGCGTGCTCGGCGTACCGACGACGCTATTCTTCTCTTCCGACGGAGCCGAGCACCACCGCATGGTTGGATACGTCAGCGCCGCCGAATTCGCCCGCATGCTCGACGATACGCGTGGCGCCGCCGCGGCATCCCAGGAACGGGAACCGTCCGAGAGCTGATTCTACGGTCTCAGGCGCTGCGACGACGGGCCTTCGGGTGAACGGTCTTGACTTCGGCGCGGCTAGCGGGCGTGCGGTCAGGGGTCTGGCCCGCGCGCCGATACATCGGTCGGAAGGCGAAGGGACGTCCGTTTTCGGCTTCCTCCAGTCTGGCCTCCCAAGCTCGCAACAGGGCGGTCCTGCTGTTGGACCGACCGTACGACCGCTCACCCACGAACATTTCCCACGCGTCGAGAACGCTTCCATCGGGCCGCACGATTCTGCAGCGTTTGAAGCGGGGTATGATTCCAGGAATGCGTTTCAATTAGAGCTCCTTCCTACATACATAATAGAACGAAACTGTCCCTTATCCAAACCAAGGCGCTTAAACCCGCCTCGGGCGGAAACGACGCGCCCGACGGCTTAGACGGCTGGCGACGGAATCTCGTTCAGGAGGACCGCTCGCCGGGAGGCATCACCAACGAATTCAGTTGGTTAGATCGCTGAGGGTCGAGCCGCGCGATCAAGGCTCGAGTCGGCCCGTTGGCGCTCGAGGCGGGGCTCAGTAGGAATCCTTCAGCTCGCGCGTCTTGGCGAAGACCGCGATCGGATCATCGCCACAGTCTGGAAACCGCCTTTGGATCGACTGGCGCAACTCGGGGCTCGTCGAGCGAAGAAACGGGTTCGTCGCCCGCTCGTCCGCCAGCGTGCTCGGGACGGTCGGCTCCCCGCGCTCGCTCTTGGTCTTCGCTTCGCGGTGCTTCGCGACGAGAGCGGCGTTGTTCGGCTCAAGGGTCAGCGCGAAGCGCAGGTTCTTTTCCGTGTACTCGTGACCGCAGTACACGCGCGTCTCCGAGGGAAGCGCGGTGAGGCGACCGAGCGACGTCACCATCATGCCTGCGTCTCCTTCGAATAATCGGCCGCACCCGCCGGCGAACAGCGTATCGCCCGTGAACACCGCGCGCTCGCTCGCTAGATAGTAGGCGACGTGGCCACTGGTATGCGCGGGAATGAAGATGACCTGGACGGCGGAGCCTTCGAAGTCGAAGTCTTCGCCGTCTTCGACTCCGTCCGTGATACCGGGGATGCGCGTGCGGTCCCCGGCGTAGCCGAAGACCTTGAGGCCCGGCCGGGCGAGCAGCAGATCTCGGTTGCCGCCCACGTGATCCCAATGATGATGGGTGTTCCAGATGGCGCGAAGATCGGCCCCTTCCCTGGCGGCGGCATCGAGCACCGGCCCGGCTTCGGATGGGTCGACCACGGCTGCCGCACCCGAGTCCACGATCACCAAATACGCGTAGTTGTCGAGGAGGACCGGGACGGGAATGATTCGCATGGCACCCCGTCTAGCGCGGCTCGGACGCCCTGTCGATACTGTTGGATTTGTCACAGGCGAAAGCGGTCGTGGAGCGTGCGGGCCTGCGATCCGCCGTCCCTTCAGCTGCTTCAGTCCACTCTAGGTTTCGAGCCGCATGCGCAGCGCCATGTCGGCGAGCAGCAGCAACAAGGCGAGCGGCAGCAGCAGCCAATCGAGCGCATGCAGCACGACCCGTCGCGATCCGTGGCGGGCGAGCAGCTCCTCGATCGCGGGATTGACCGAGCCGTCCGTATCGGCGGCGATCTCGCGCAAGAGTTCGAGGTCGGGGAGCTTCCGCGCCAACTCGGCACTACCGGGCTCGTCGGCCGAAGCATCGACCGTGAGCACCTCGCGCTTCTGACCGAGTGTACGCTCTCCCGTACGCCGCGTCAGCAGCAAGGCGTACTGGCCGGCGGCCAGCGGCGGGAGGGGCGCGCGGTAGACGCGGGGCGCCACCGGGTTGAGTGCCAGCGGCACGGAGCGGTCAGCGCCTGTGAAGATCTGTGCCTGGATGTCGCCCTCGCCGATGTCGTCGAAGGTCTGCACCTCGAGGAACGGGCTGCCGTCGCGGAATCGCACCGCCTGCCTCGTCTCCCAAGGCGCTTCCTCGCGGATCGCCCAGCGCACGAGCTGTGACCAGAGCTTGGCGTATCCAGGCCAGCCTGCCCAGCCGCTCGACTCCGGCTGTGCCGGGTCGAACGGGAACGCCGCGGCGCGCCCCAGGCCGTACTGCCACGTAGCGAGGAGCGGCTGTTTGCGGCCTTGATCCTCCAGATAGAGAATCAGATCGGCGCCGCTCTTGAGCTTCGTCGGCGGAATGTCGCGCACCGGCGGAAACTGCTGGTCCGCGAGCCCCCGGATGACTTCCGTAGCGTCACCGACCGTAGGCCGTCGCGCCTCCGAAGGCGCTAGCGCCCTTTCCTCCCCGGGCTTCTCTTCCCCATCCTTGTCGCCGCGCGCCTGGCGCGTGTCGCTGACGATGAGCTGCGGCAGCGTTTCGATGTTTTCGACGTGATAGAATTGCCCGCCGGTGTCGCGGGAGATGTGCTGCAGAAACGTCAGGTTCACGTCGTCGTCGCCGACGCGAATCGTGGTGACGGTGATGCCGAGGCGCGACATCGCCTGAATCACCGCTGCATGGTCGGCCGCTCCGCGGTTGGTGTCGCCGTCGGTCATCAAGATGATGTGTAGGGTCTTCAACCCGCTCTGAACGAGCTGTGCCGTGGCGATCTCCAGGGCCGCTTTGAAATCCGTGCCACCACCGGGAACCAGGCGAGCGATGCGGTCCTCGAGCACCGCGCGCTGCTCGGACAGCGTCCGCAGCGGGCCGAGGACATACGGATCGGAGTCGAACGCGATCACACCCACCCGATCCTCCGGCCGTAGCTGCTCCAAGAGCGTGTGCGACGCCTCGCGCGCGTAGCGCATTTTTTCACCATCGCGGACGTCGCTGCGCCGGCTGTTGTAGCCCATGCTGTTCGAGCGATCGATGACGAGGAAGAGGCCCATCGGCGCCCGGCCCTTTCCCTTGGGCTGCTGCTCCACGAGGTTCACCGGCAAGATCCGCTCGATCGCCGACTTCTGATACGCCTTGTCGCCGAAGCTCCGCGGCCCGCCGGTCATGAGCACGCCGCCGCCGAACTTTTTGACGTACGCCTCCAGCGCTTCGAGCGCGAAATCCGGCAGGTCCTTGCGGGGAACATCGTCGAGGATCACACAATGGTACTGGAGCAGATCCTCGAGCTTCGGAAACCCACCCGGATCGCGGAACTCGAGGTCCACCTCACGTAAGCGCAGAGCGCTGGCGAACGCGCTCTCGCGCCGATGCCCGATCACCAGCGCGCGGATCGGCCCAGCTACCGCCAGCGACACCTCACGTCGCTCGTCGTCCGAAGCACCCTCACCGACAAGCCGAGCGGCAAGTTGGAACGAGCCTCGCTCATGAAACTGATACGGCACTTCGAATACGTTGATTCCCGGGTCGAGCCGCACGGCCTGCTGCGCGGCGAGCGCTCCGTTCACGAGGATGTCGAGCACTCCGTCCTTCGGCTCTCCGAAGCCGCTACGAACCATCGCCCGCAACGGGAAGACCGATCCCTCGCGGACGAGCGGCGGCGCCGTCAGCTTCTCGAAGGAGAGCGCTCCGCCGCGCTCGGTGCCGGGCACCGCGGCGTAGACTCTCGCCTCGATCTCGCGCGCGAGCGCGGCAGCGCGACGCGCATCGCCGACGGTCTCGTTGCCGTCGGTGACGAGCAGGATCTTTTTCTCGCTGTCGGTGGGGCAAAGAGGGGCTGCCAGCTCGATTCCCGAAGCCAGCCTCGTCGCCGTCGGATCGAGCTTGGCACGAGCCATGCTGAATGAACGAGGCGGCGCGGAGGGCCAGGCGATGACCTCGCCCTGCCGCGCGAAGGCGACTGCGCCGAGCGCGTCGGTCTGACGAAGCCGAGGGAGCAGTTGGGTCAGCAGGCCGGCGGTCAGCCGCTCCGACGCCTCCCTGACGCTCGCAGAGAGATCCTGTGAAACGACCAAACAGAGATCCTGCGCGACCTCCTGTGTCTCGATCGAGAGCCCGCTCAAGGCCAACAGGAGCAATCCGAGCGCGCCGAGACGCATCATGGTCGCCAGGGCCGAGCGGCGCAGACCCGCGACGATCAGCACGATCGCGACCACGGCGACGAGAACGAGCGGCCAGGGACCGAGCGGCGTCGCGAACGCCAGCACCGCCTTGCCGGCGAGCAGCTCAGACACCTTTCGCAGCCCTCCAAGCGCGCCCGAGCCAGCTCCACGTCAGCCATTCCGCGAGCGCGAGCAGAAAGCCGGCGAGGAGCAGCGCGCGCGCCAGCTCATGAACGAATGATGCCCTGACCACCGCGGCGACGCGGCCCGATCGGCCGCCCTCGAAGACTTCCTCCGCAACAAACAGCGACCGTCCGATGTCCGCCTCGTCGGCGTCGAACAGGTTCGCGTACAGGGTGCGGGTCAGCTCTCCGGCCGTGACGCGGTACTCCCCGGCACGCGCCAGCTCGATCGAGAGCTGTCCCTTCGCGGGCCACGTCTGGGTGCGCCCGTCCGCCGCGACCACGGAGATCGGCGCGGGCGCGGGAAGGATCTCTCGGTACGTCTCGCCGACATCCACCTGGACCGGCGAGACGCCGTCGGGCGGAGTCAGCCAGCGTAGCGCGTTGAGCATGACCAACAGGAGGCTCAGGTTCTCGCTCTTCACCAGCGAGCGCCCTCCGAGATCGAAGCCGAAGCAGACGACGCGGCGTCCGCCGGTCTCCCCGGCGAACGCAAGGGGAAACTCGCGGCCTTCGGCGCGCGAAGCGATCAGCGTATGGGCCCAGGCGGGGAGCTCGAGCAATCGCGCTCGGTCGAGCGGCAGTGCCTCGACGTAGCGCAGATCGTGGAGGATCGGATCGGCGTCGTTCCAGTCGAGGATCTGTGCGCCGACGACGTCCTGGGCGGAACGCAGGAAGCCGTTACCGGAGGGGGGATACGAGTACAAGGAGTTCACCGTCAGCGGCTCCTCGGGAACGAAGGCGTGGAAGATGGCGACTTCGGCGCCCGCGACATCGTCCTTACGAAACTCCCCCGAAGCGAGCGTGCGCACGTCGAGGGTTGGAACCGCGCGCGCCAGCGCCGCCAGATCGGCGCGCACCGCAGCGCTGTCGGTTACCGCGAGAACCCGAATGCGGCGCGTGGGCCGCACGAAGGCGAGTGCGCGATTGTCGACCGCGAGGGCATCGGAGACATCGAGCCAAGCCTCGAGGCGGCCGCTGTCGCCGAGCTTCGGGATCGCAACGACTCGGGACTCCCGGCCGGCGAGATGGAGCACGTCGTCCAACACCGGTTTCGACCCCAACGTGACGTGCAGCTTGAGATCCTTCGGTTGGTGCGCATAGTTCTTGATCAGCGCGTAACCCCGAGCTTCGTGCGGATCTTGAAACGGGTTTTGGTAGACGCGAAGCGCCGCGAGCGCCACGTTGTCGTCCGTGCGACCGAAGCGGAAGTACCGCAGCCGTTCCCCGGCGGACGGAGAAAATCCGATGGCCTCGCTGGGCAGATCCGTGAAGACGTCGATCTCCAGGGATCCGCTCCCCGACGCCATGGAATGGGCGAGCTCGACGCCGAGCGAGAGGCGGGTCGGGCCGTCGTTCGGCTCGAGCGCCTCCAGGGCGCGCGCCAACGCGCTGCGGTCGCGCGTGAAGGAGACCACCACGCGAGGATGCGCGGCGACGGCGATCACCATCACCTCGACGTTGCGATCGAGCGCGGCTAGAACCTCGCTTCCCTTGCGCCGCGCTTGATCGAACCGCCGTTCGCCGCCTTCGAGGGTTTGCATGCTCGCGGAGACGTCGAACACGAGGACGGTCCTGGCGTTCGTCACGGCCTCGGCGCGCTCTTCCCAGTACGGGCGGGCCACCGCGAGACCGAGGGCGCCGAGCAGCGCGACCTGGAGCGCGAACAGCAGGTTCGGCCGGAAGCGCCCGCGTCGGGGCTCATCGCGCACCGACTGCCAGAGAAGCAAGCTCGATACCTCGAGCTCGCGCTGTTGGCGCCGTCGCAAGTGGAGAAGCACCAGGATCCCGAGGAAACCGAGCGATGCGAGGCCGTATGGCTCGAGAAAGCCCATGCCTGATCCGATCAGCGCAGCCGCATCATCCCAGCCGTGGGCAACACCCGGGTCATGCAATGACCGATGCCGTCGTCAGACCCCACGAGGGCGTGACCGACGTTGCTGCGGTGACAGAGAGCGCGGACCGCTTCGACGCGCTCCGCAAAAGCGGCGGCGTAACGACGCCGGTCGGCGGCGGAGAGCATGACTTCTCGGACGGCTCCCGTCTCGGCATCGCGAATGCGCAGCCGGCCCTGCAGCCCGTCGAGACCTTGCTCGACCTTGCCCACCACGTGGACGGCGTGGACCTCGAGCTTTCTGGCCCTCAATCTCGCGAAGGCGCCCTCGTAGACCTCTGGCGGCACGAGGAAGTCCGAAAGCACGAACGCGAGGCCGCGTTCGTGGTGCCTCTCGAGGTACCGAGGGATGCCTTCGGCAAGAGCCGTTCTCCCCGAAGGATTCAAAGCGCCGAAGTATTCCTTGAGCCGCAGATAGCGACCGCGATGGCGCAGCAGCGCCGATTCCACCACCTCCGCCCCGCCGGCCCCCAGGCGCAAGGCGGCGATCCGTACCGGGTCGTTGCTGTTGAGCGCAACATACGCGAGCGCGGCGGCGAGCCGCATCGCGAAGGCGAACTTACGGTCGGCCGCGGGGACGCCCATCGATGCGCTCGCGTCGAGGAAGATGTGGATGGGGATCTCGCGCTCCGCAACGAAGCGGCGCGTGAGGAGCTGATCCAGGCGCCCGACGGCGTTCCAATCCACATAGCGAATGTCGTCGCCGGGGGTGTAGCTTTTGAAGCTCTCCAGCTCGATGCCCGATTCCTGAGTCAGCCCGCGCACGGGTGTCTCGCCCGTGCGTGCCCCGCGCGCGCGGTCGAAGCGCAGGCGCATGCGGTCGAGCCGCGAGAACAATCCGGCATCGAATGGGTCTTCGTCGGCGGCGCCCGCGCGCCTCGCGAACAACCTCGTCAGGCGAGCGACGGCGGGCATGCCGGGCGGCGAGGCATCATCGTTCCGCTCGCGAGCGAAGGGAGTGCGAGACCGTCCAGACTCCGACGCCGATGCAGATGCCCATGGCCGTGATTTCTAGGCGCTCGCCCGGGCTGAGGTTGTGGCGCAGACCGCCGGAGATCAGCAGCGTGAGCCTTTCGAGGGCTATGAAGATCAGTCCGCCCGAGGCCACGAGCGAGAAGGCATCGCGCTTGCCGGCGTACCGCTGCAGCTCATACGCGCCGACGAAGGCGAGCACGGCCACGAAGATCTCCGCGGGAAAGAACGAGTAGAGCCACTGGCGCAGCCCGCTGTCCGGTTCGAAGGAGAACAAGTCGGTTCCCTCGGCGAGCCAGAGTAAACCGAAGTAGAGGCCTTCGATGAACAGGGCACGCGCGAGCCAGGTGGTCTCTTGGGGAGACGGCTTGCGGCGTTCGTTCGTTGCGCCGCTCGGTGGCTCGCTGCGCTTGCGTACGGTGCGAACCATCGACCGGCGTCCTCGCCCACTGAGGAAGTAGACCTTGCCGGTGTTGCCCTCGTTCATGCGCGACCGCGTTCAGAATAGTCCCACTCGTTTTTCATGACAAGAGTGATCCGCTCCCTTGCGCACCCGAGCGGGCTCAAGCACGATCCCCGCTCGATGAGTGCGCGCGAATCGGTCCGTGACGCCGTCATCCTAGCCGCCGGTCGCGGTACGCGGATGAAGGCCCTGACCGAGGAGATCCCCAAACCGATGCTGCCGATCGCCGGGCGGCCGTTGCTCGAGCACGTCCTGCTCGCGCTCCGCAAGGCAGGCATCGCTCGCTTCGTGATCGTCACCGGCTACCGGGCCGAGCAAGTCGAGGCGCATTTCCGAGACGGCTCCGCGCTCGGCGTCGAGATCGAGTACCGCCGCCAGGTCGCTCGTGACGGCACCGCTCGAGCGTTGCTCTTGGCCCGAGAAGCCATCGGGCGACGCGACTTCCTGCTCGCGTTGGGGGACATCCTCGCCGACCCCGCGAACTACCCGGCGCTGCTCGAGACGTTCGCCCGCCGCCGCGCGGACGGATTGATCGGCGTGAACTGGGTCGAGGACCCCTACAGGGGCGCCGCAGTCTACGCCGACGGGGCCCAGCGCATCCAGCGGATCGTCGAGAAGCCTCCGGCCGGCACCTCCACCACGCACTGGAACAACGCGGGCATCGCCGTCTTTCGCCCGGTGGTGTTCGACTACGCGGCCAAAATCCACCGGTCGCCGCGCGGCGAATACGAGTTACCGGACGCCATCACCGCGATGCTCCAGGATGGGCTCGCGCTCTACACCTTTCCGCTCGAGGGCTTGTGGAGCGACGTCGGCACGCCGGAAGACCTGGAGCGGGCCGCTCGCGTGCTGAGCGGCTCTGCCTAGCTCGGCTTCTTGATCTTCAGGTGCTTGGAGAACTCGAGGTAGGGCAGCTCGGCCAGCTGCCGGCGCGAGCTCTCGTCGAGCATTTGGTCCAGACGGACGACGTTGTCGAGAATCGTGGCGACATCGATCGCTTCCGGCGCGCCTTCGATGGGCGAAGACCCCTCCGCCTTGCTGCCCTCTAGTCCCCTGGCCATCGCAACCTCCCGTGCTCCACGACTTGCACCGAGCACAGATTCGATGACTTCGTCCGGACCGCCCGGACCGCGTAGCCGCACGATAGCAAACACCGCGGCGAG
>JBEVNX010000144.1:0-9452 GCA_040507895.1 Binatia bacterium
TCGCCAGATCGGAATAGAGCATCGATCTAGGCGCCGCCCAACCCGAGCGCCAACAAGCGGAGCTTGTCCCGGGTCGTGAGCGAAGGGCGCCGCTGGACAGGCGAGAAGCCCCCTTTCTCGATATGCCCGAGGATCGTGAGTCCGCCGCTGGCGAACATCCGCACCTCGCGAGCCACCCGCCGGCTGACGCGGTCGGCGAGCGGCAGGCCGCGGGCGAAGAGCTCGCGGGTCCGCTCGACCTCGAATCGCAACAGCTCGCGCACGCCCGGCGCCGTCTCGTCGCCTCCCAGGGCGCGCCGGCTCACTCCGAAGCGCTCCATGTCTTCGAGCGGCACGTAACATCGGCCGCGCGCCAGATCGATGCCGAGGTCTTGCCAGAAGTTCGTCAGTTGGAGCGCCGTGCAGATCGAGTCGGACAATCTCCACAGCGCTTCGTCCCGATACCCGAACAATGCCAAAACCAGGCGGCCGACCGGATCCGCGGAGTTGCGGCAATAGCCGAGCAGGTCGGCGAAGGTGGCGAACGGTCGGAACGCCGAGTCGTAGCGGAACGCGCGCAGGAGCGACCGCAACGGCTCGATCGGCAGCTCGCACTCGCGAATCGTCTCACCGAGCGCGACGAACACCGGATGGGTCGCCACACCGCGCAGGCACGCGTCGAGCCGCGCTTCCCAACAATCGAGCGCGGCCAGCTTCTCGGCGGTCGGAAGATCCCCGTCGGCGATGTCGTCGGCGAGCCGAGCGTAAGCGTAGACCGCGGCCAGGTGACGGCGTTGGCCGCGCGGCAGAAACAGCGAGCCGATGAAGAAGTTCTCCGGGTGCCTGCGAGCGAGGCGCAAGCAATAGCGGAAGGAGAGCTCGCGATCGATCGAGACCGCCATCGCTCACCCGGTGCCGGTATCGCCGCGGCGCGCCTCGAGCCCGAGAAAGCACGTCGGCACGAAGACGCTCACGCTCTCGATCCCCGCCTCGCGTCGCATCGCCGCCCTGCTTCTCACCCGCGGCGCTCGGCGCCGGCCGCACCGAGACGCTCGGCGACCTGCCCGAGCGCCATCAACGGGAAATACGCGCGGTACATCCAGTAGCGGAGATAGAAGTGACGCGGAAATCCGGTCCCCGTGAACTCGTCCTCAGCCCAGAAGCCATCGGGGCGCTGGGTGCGAAGCAGGTGCTCGACCGCGCGGACGAGCTCGGGGCTCACCTCCGTCTCGCCCGCGAGGAGCGCGAGGATCGCCCAAGCGGTCTGCGACGCCGTGCTCGTTCCCCGTCCGGCGAGCGAGGGATCGTCGTAGGAGCGGCAGTCCTCGCCGAATCCACCGTCGTCGTTCTGCACGGATTTGACCCACGCCACGGCGCGCCGCACGGGCTCGCCGCCGAGATCCTCGCCGAGAGCGCGCAGCCCGGCCAGCACGGACCAAGTGCCGTAGATGTAGTTCACGCCCCACCGTCCCCACCACGCCCCCGAGGGCTCCTGCGTCCGGCGCAGGAACTCGACCCCACGCGAGGCTCGAGGATCGTTGACGTCGAAGTGGTACGAGCCCATGAGCTCGAGCATTCGACCGGTGACGTCCGCCGTGGGCGGATCGATCATCGCCTTCATGTCCGCGAAGGGAATCCGGTTCAGCAGATCGAGCTTGTTGTCGGTGTCGAACGCCGCCCAACCCCCGTCGTGGCTCTGCATGCCGATCGTCCAGTTGAGCCCGCGCTGGATCGCTTCCTCCATGCGTCGCACGTCCGGGTGGCGGATGCGTCGCAACACCATCAAGATGACCGCCGAGTCGTCGACGTCGGGGTACCAATCGTTGGCGAACTCGAAGGCCCAACCGCCGGGCTGAAGGTTGGGGTTCTTGATCGACCAGTCGCCCGGCTCGAAAATCTGCTGCTCGACGAGCCAGCCCGCGGCTTTGACGAGCGCCGGGTGGTCCCCGGCCATTCCGGAATCCAGCAGCGCCTTGGCGGCCAGCGCCGTGTCCCACACCGGAGAGACGCAGGGCTGTGCGATCCAATGCCCGCTCGGGATCTCCATCAGGAAGTCGTCGACCGCTTGGATGCCCTTGGTAATGCCAGGATGATCGGCGGGATAGCCGGCGACCTTCAGCGCCATCGGGCCGTTGACCATCGACGGTTGGATGCCTGCCCAGCCGCCGTTGCGATCCTGGTGCTGGATCGTCCAGTCACACGCCGCCTGCAGCGCTCGCCGGCGCAGCGGATGAAACGGGATCTGATCCCAGAGCTTGAGCAGCCGGTCGGCGACCAGGAACGCGTTGTCGAGCGAGAACGTCGAGTGCGCGGCGCTGACGTAGAACTCGCCGGCGCGAGACGAATCCCGATAGAGCTCGCGCACCGTGAATCCGGAAGGCGCCTTCGCCGCGGGCTTCTTGTTCATCAGCACGAGTAGCGGCACCACGGTCCCGCGCGCCCAGCTCGACATCTCGTAGATGCTGAAGCCGCTCCGCGGCGGCACGAGCATCAGCTCCGGCGGCAGCGTTGGCACCGCGCTCCACGGAACCTCTCCGAAGTAGGCTAGGAAGATCTTGGTGAACACTCCGGCTCGCTCCAAGCCGCCGTGATCGAGCACGAAGCGACGCGCGCGCTCGAGCGTGGCGTCTCCCTCGCCGGCTCCGAGCATCCGCAGCGCCGCGTATGCCTCGACCGTGACGCTCAGGTGGGCGGGACCGTTCTCGAAGAGCGCCCAGCTACCGTCCGCGCGCTGGGTCTCGCGCAGGTGTTTGGCCAACCGCTCCTCCACGTCCGGGCGCGAGCGCTCGAGAAAGCGGTTGAAGAAGATGTACTGCGAGTCCATCGACACGTTGGCTTCGAGCGGAGCGTGCCAGAAACCTTGCGCGCTCTGCAGCGAAAGGAAGCGGTGCTGCGCGCGCTCGACCGCGCTCCGGACGCCGGCCGCGAGGTCGGAGCTCCCCCCGCGCTCGTCCTCGAGCTCACGCGCTTCTGCGATTCGACCCTGCATCCTTGACCTCCTCGATCGGAGCCCCGATCCGCGTGCAAAACGATTCGAAGCCGGCGGTCCGGAGCGCTTCGGCGACCTCGGAGGAGCGCTCGGGAGCGAGCGCGATGATCGCGCCGCCGCCGCCCGCGCCCGAAAGCTTCGCGCCGAGCGCCCCGGCACCCCGCGCCGTTCCGATCATGCGCTCGAGGATCGGCGTCGAAACGCCGAAGCCGTTCAGCAATCCTTGCCCAGCATCCATCAGCGCACCGAGTGTCTCCCAATCCCCCCCTTCCAGTGCCACCCGCCCGGCGCGCACCAGGTCGCCGGCGAGCCGAAAGAATTTCCCGTAAAGTTCGGGGCGCGCGGCGTAGCGCTGACGAAGCCTGCCGACTGGGCCGGCGGTGCTGCGCACCTCGCCGCTCAGGGCGATCACGAGATCGAAGGGTTTGCCCGCGCGCAGCCGCTCGATCCGCGCCGGATCGCCACGTTCGAACCACACGATGTGACCATCCCATGACGTAGCCACGTCCGCTCCCGAGGCCGTTCCATGGAACACGTCCTCGACTCGACTGGCATGCCGCCGCACGTCGTCGGCGGCGGGTGTCAGACCGGCGAGATCCGCGAGGGCCCGGATCAATGCGACGCTGAGCGCAGCCGAGCTGCCGAGCCCGCAAGCGGGTGGAATGTCCGAGCGGACTTCGACCGACAGCCCGGCCGCGTCGAGGCCGAGCTCGCGAGCGCCGACCCCGATCGCTTCTTCGAGCTTGGCATCGCCGGACGGCTGCCGGGCCTCGCCGCGCCGGATGCGTACCTCGAGCCGCCGACCGATCGCCGCCGCGATCGCGGGCTCGCCGAACACGACGCTGTGCTCGCCGAGAAGAATGACCTTCCCCGGCGACGTGCCGAGACCGCAATCGCTCATGCGCTGAGATGCGGTTCGTCGGACGCCGGGACGCCGTTCGAAGACCCGGCGGCCGCACCTCGGCCGTGCAGCTCCATGTGACCGCGCTGGATTCCCTCGGTGGCGAGCGCGCGCAGCGCGGCGAAGTTCTGGCCGAGGCCGACGGCGGCCATCACGGCGGCGAGATCGCGGGCTCCCCGCACGTCGAGGACGTGCAAGGCCAGGCGTGCTCGCGGGTTGATGCGGATGCGGTCGCCGACCGTGCCGACCGCGAGCGGCAGCTCGAGCCGGCCGCAGAGCCGGTCGCCTTGGACCTTCCACACGGCGAGCGGCCCGTAGCGTCCGTCGCGCGCCGCATAGGCATGAGCGCCGGCTTCGATCGCACGCCAGTCGTTCCCCGTCGCGATCGCCACGGCGTCGATGCCGTTCATCACGCCCTTATTGTGCGTCGTGGCGCGGTGCGGGCTCGCCGCGGCGAAGTTGGAAGCGCTCTCGATACGACGCGAGACGGTCTCGCCCGACATCCCCTCGGAAGCGAGCACGTCAAACGGAATCGCCGCCTGTGCGCGCGCGAGCCTGCGGTCCGAGAGATTCGAGAGAATGCGTAGATTGACGGTGCCGCCCGTGAGCGCCGTGACCTCGCAGGCGAGCCCTTCCATCAGCGTGTTGATCGCGTTCGCGCCCATGGCGTCGCCGACGTCCGCGATCACGTGCACCGCGACGGATCCGTCCGCGACGACCTGCGCTTCGAGCTCGCGTGCGCCACACCCGCGCTCGACCATGCGCGGCTGCAACCGCCGAGCGATTTCGAGGAGCCGTGCGGCGTCGGCGCGCAACCGCGTGACGGCCGCTTGCGGATTGGGAACGTCGATCAGCTGGATCTGGCCGATCATCAACGACGGATCGGCGTCGGCCGTGAACCCGCCTCCGGCGCGTACGAGCCGTGCCGCGTTCGACGCCGCGGCCACCACGGACGGCTCCTCGGTCACCATCGGCACGAGCACGTCCTTGCCGTTGATCAGGAAGTTCGCCGCGATGCCGAGCGGCAAGCCGAACACTCCGACCGCGTTCTCGATCATGCAGTCGGCGGTGGCCAAGTCGAGGGCCTCGGCGCGTTGCAGCAGGTGGCGCTCCGCCTCGTCGAGGCCGACAGTCTCCGCCAACCGCTCGAGCCGCGCCTCGCGCGACAGCCGGTGAAAGCCGGGAATGCGTGAAGTCATCGTCAACCTTCCTCCTCGATCCACCGCTCGAGACGCGGGCCGATGACGATCCGTTGCCGTCTCAGGTCGTCCAGCGTGCGCGAGCCCGTCAACACCATGGCGACCCGCAGGCCCTCGATGGCCTGCTCGAGAAAGGCCGCCGCCCCGTCCAAGCCGCCGCTGCGGTAGGCGCGGAACACCGGGAGCGCGAAGCCGCAGATCGTGGCGCCGAGCGCCAGCGCCTTGGCGGCATCGAGCGCGTTGCGAATGCCTCCGCTGGCGATGCGCACGAGCGCGCTTCCCCGGAGCTGAACCAGCGACGCCGCCGTCGGAATGCCCCAATCGCGGAACAGTTGTCCGAGGGCGTGGCTGCGCGCGTCGCCGCGCAGATCCTCGACACGCACCCACGAGGTGCCGCCGGCGCCGCTCACGTCCACGTAGCGAATCCCCGCCCGCTCGAGCTGACGGCCGACCTTTGCGGAGATCCCGCAACCGGTCTCCTTGACGATCACCGGCACGCCTACCTCGGCGACGATGCGCTCGAGCGCGGTGAGGCCACCGGCAAACTCGCGATCGCCTTCCTTCTGCACGAGCTCCTGCGCGGGATTCAGGTGGATGCAAAGCCCGTCCGCTCCGACCACGTCGACGAGGCGGCGGATCTCTCCGGTCGACGTCTGCGCCGCCTGGTTGAGGCCGAGGTTGGCGAGCAGAAGCGTCGAAGGCGCCTCGCGCCGAACGGAGTACGTCGCAGCGAGCTCCGGACGGCGCAGCATGGCGCGCTGACTGCCGAGGCCGAACCCGATGTGAAAGCGCTCCGCCAAGCGAGCAAGGTCACGGTTCACGATGGCGGCGTCCGCGGTGCCGCCGGTCATGCCGGTGATCAGGAACGGAGCGCCGAGCCTGCGGCCGACGAATTCGACCGACAGGTCGACGTCTGCGAGATCGACCTCCGACAGCGAGTCGTGAACGAAATCGACGTCCTCGAACAGCGTGGTCTTGTCGAGATGCTCGACGTCCCCGTTCGCACAGAGATCGAGGTGCGAGCGCTTGCGGCGCTCGATCGTCGCGTCACGCATGAAGCTCCTCCCGTAATCCCCCACCCACCTGACGCACTCCCCGGACGTCGACGGACAGCTCGAGCGGCTGCGCGCCTAAGGCGCGCCAGGTGCGCTCGAGCGTCGCGGCGTCGCAATCGCCGAACCCGACCGCGATCGCGCAGTCTCCTCCGACCGCGCCGCTGCCCTTGGCAGCCCAGCCGAGAGAGCGCGCAGCCGCGCTGAGCCGCGAGATCCGTTCGGCGCCCCCACCGGCGCCGAAGCGCTCGAGCTCGCGTCCGTAGGCATAGATCTAGCGAAGGATGGCTTAGCGATCGGCGTCGCCGACCGCTGCCCAGAACCGCTCGAGAACGACGCGAAGCGCGGCCAGATGAGCGCGCGGTTCGAAGGCGGCGATGGCGCCCGCCGTGTCGCTCGCCACGCCGCTCCAAGCTGCGGCGAGCCGGACATCGTCGGGGAGCTCGGCGTGCGACAGCCGCGGCTTCGCTTCGCCGGTCGCGTAGTCGATCCAGCCGCCGTAGACGCTCGCCGCCACGTCGGCACCGCTGCCGCGCCCGTGCTGATGCGCGCGGTGGACCGAGAGGGCGAGCGAGAACAGCATCGAGCGTGTTGCTTCGTCTTCGATGTCCGCCCCGCAAGCGGCCGCCAATGCCGCGAGGATCGCCACCACGCTGGCGGCGCTGCCGCCGAGGCCGTGCTTGCAGCGCGCGGCCGCCGTCGACCCGCAGACGAGGACCGTGAACGGCTCCGCGATGCGGAGCTCGCCACGCGCCGCGGCCACGGCGGCGGCGAGAAGCGCCGTGCCCGGGCTCGCAGCCACGTCCTCGAGCGGCGCTTCGAGCCCGAGGTCCGTCGCCACCAGACGCCAGCGTCGGCTCGGCTCCACGCGCGCCACGATGCCCGCGTCGAGCGCCACGACCAGGGCGCGCTCGCCGTGCAGAACGGCGTACTCGCCGATCACGAAGAGCTTCCCCGGCGCATGGACTTCGATCTCCTTCATGACGCCACGGCCTGCGGCAGCCGCTCGGCCGCGTTCGATCTGGCCACCCAGGCCGGAGCCTCTCGCACGATGCTAGCCCCGTCACCCGGCTCCGCCGCAAGCACGCGCAACACCCCCGGCACGGCCGCGATCGCCGACTCGACCGCGCCAGCCGAGCCGTCCTCGCAAAGCACCTTCACCTGCGGCCCGGCGTCGATGGAAAAATAAGCTTCGACGCCTCGCTCGCGAAGCTCCCACACGCGGCGCATCACGGCGAGCGTCGCCGGCTCCCAGTAGACGAGCGGCGGGACCGCGGCCATCGCCGCCGCGTGCATGCGCATGCAGTTGCGCTCGGCTGCGGCGCCGACGCGCGCAAGAGAGCGCTCGACGATGCCCGCGCGCACCTCGGCGAGATCGGCCGTCCCCGATTCGATCCAGGAGCGATAGTACGGCGAGGTGGCTGCGGTGCGGCGCATTCCCGCACTCGACCCGATCGCCTTTGGCCGTTCCGAGGTCACCGCGACGAGGATGCGCAAGCGCCAATGCTCCTTCGCGGCGACGGGCTCGACGACGCTGCCTCCGCCCACCGGGCGCCACTCGACGAAGCCGCCGTAGACCGAGCGACAGGCCGAGCCCGAGCCGGTACGCGCGAGCTCCGCCAGCGCCCCGTCTTCGAGCCGCAGGCCGGCCGCTGCGGACAGGCCTTTGGCGAGCGCCGCGAAGGTCGAAGCGGAAGACGCGAGGCCCGCCGCAACCGGGAAGTTCGAAGCCAGCCGAACGCGCGCGCGAGCGCGCACGGCAAAGCGGGCACGAAACGCGGCAAGAAAGGCTCGCACCTTCGTAGCGGCGGGCGGAGGGAGCCCCTCGACGTGATCGTCGCCCGAATCCTCGAACAGCTCGACCGACGCCGCGGTGCTCAGTGAGTCCAGGGTCACCGACAGGCTCGGGGCCGCAGGATGCATGGCGCCCTCGTCCGCCTTACCCCAGTACTTCACGAGCGCAAGATTGGAATTCGCAACCGCCCAAACCATTACAGACCGCTCGGTTAGTACCGGGTCGGAGATACTAACCTATCGGACAGTTGTCAACAGGCGCCCCGTCGGAGCGCGCTTAGAGGGGCTCGATGAGGAAGAGTGATTCGCCGTACTCGACGGTCTGCCCGTTCTCGGCGACGACGCGCGCCACGCGGCCGCGAAACTCGGCCTCGATCTCGTTCATCATCTTCATCGCCTCGATGATGCAGAGCGTGTCGCCCTTCTCGACGACCGTGCCGGCTTCCACGAAGGGAGGCGCCTCGGGGCTCGGGGCGCGGAAGAAGGTGCCGACCATCGGCGAGATGATCGCCTTGCAGTGATCGAGCGCGCGGTCGGGAGCCGCCACGTGCGCGACCGGGGCCCCCGCCGCATCTGCGGACGCAACGGTGGCATCCGCGCCGGGGCGTCCCCTGTCCTTCACCAAGCGGATCTTCGATCCCGCGCTCTCCACTTCGATCTCGACGAGCTGGTTCTCGTCCATCAGACGAATGAGCGCGGCGACGTCGCTTACGCGGATCGCGTCGGACGTGGCGCCGGAGGAAGGCGCGGGCGCCTCGCGCTTGCCGGTCCGCCCCATAACCCGCGGCAGTCTAGCCACTTCGTTCCTAGCCCTCAACTCCGCCGATCAGCGTGCGCCGATCCTACTCCCGCGGCTCACCGCGTCGATCTCTTGCGCGCGGGCCGGGCGCGCGGCGGCACCGGTCGGCGGCTGCGCAGGATCGAGACCGCGGCGCGCAGGCCGAGCAGATAGCTCTCCGCGCCGAAGCCGACGACCTGCCCCTCCACGACTCCGGCGAGAAACGAGTGGTGGCGGAACTCCTCCCGCTTGTGGACGTTCGAGATGTGGCACTCGACCACCGGCAGGCTCGCCCCCTCGATGGCGTCGTGCAACGCCACCGAGGTGTGGGTGAACGCGCCGGGGTTGAAGACCGCGCCGATCGAGTTGCCCGCCTTCACCTCGGCGCCGGTCTCATGGATCCAGTCGATCAACTGGCCCTCGTGGTTGGACTGCCGGAAAACCACCTCGAGCCCGAGCTTGCCGGCCTCCTGCCGGCACAGCTCCTCGACGTCGGTCAGCGTGGTGCTGCCGTATACCTCGGGCTTGCGGGTCCCGAGCAGGTTCAGGTTCGGTCCGTTCAGGACGAGCAGCGAGGTCATGATTCCTCGGTTCCGGAAGGGGGCACCATCGGTCCGATACAAGCACCAAGACGCCGTCCGCGACGCGGGCTTCTGTCCAGCAGAACGGGTCTACTGGGAGCGCGGGGTGATTGCCTCGGCGGCTCGGATCATCGTGCTGCTGAGCCACTCGTGCAGCACGATCACCTGGAACATCGGGT
>JBEVNX010000208.1:0-7815 GCA_040507895.1 Binatia bacterium
CGAGCTCGCGGCGGGCCGCGAGCGAGAGAGCTTTGAGGTCGCCGGAGTCGAGGCGGATGCCCGAAACGCGAACGGGCTCGCCGAGCTCGCGAGCCAGAGCGATGAGCCGCCGCACCCCGCCCAGCGTGTCGTAGGTATCGACGAGCACCACGCCATCTGGGTAGAGCTGGAGGAAGGCGCGAAACGCCGCGCCCTCGTCTTCATGGGCTTGCACGTAGCTGTGCGCCATGGTGCCGGCGACGGGGATCCCGTAAGTCCGGCCGGCCATCACGTTGGAAGTCGCCGCGACGCCCGCGACGTAGAACGCGCGCGCGGCCTTCAGCCCGGCATCGACGCCGTGGCTGCGGCGCAAGGAAAAGTCGACGACGGGGCGGCCGGCCGCCGCTTCGACGATGCGCGCCGCCTTGGAAGCGAGCACGGTCTGCAGATGGATCTGGTTCGTCACGAAGGTCTCGACGAGCTGCGCTTCGGGGAGCGGAGCGACGACCTCGAGGATGGGCTCGCCGGCGAACACCGGCGTGCCCTCGGGAACCGCGTAGACGTCGCCGGTGAAGCGCGCGCCGGCGAGCCATTCGAGGAAATCGGATGAGAACTGGCCGAGCTCGGCGAGGTGATCGAGCACCCCGCGGTCGAAGCTCAGCCGCTCGAGAAACCCGAGCGCATCGTCGAGGCCGCAGGCCACGAGGAAGCTTCTCGTCGGCGGCAGCCGCCGCACGAACAGATCGAAGGCGGCGCTGCCATCCAGGCCTTCTTTGAAGTAGGCCTGGGCCATCCTGAGCTGGTAGAGGTCCGTCAGCAGCGCGGTGTTCGAGTCGTTCACCCAGGTCATGATCGCCGCGCGCCTGTCGGAAGAGGGACTCAGCCGTAACCCATCATAGCCAGAAACTCCTCGATGCTTTCGAAACGCATGAACGGATTGCGCCGCTTCTGCTCGCCGATCGTCGAGGATTTCGCGCTCGCGTAGTTGTGCCCGGGATAGAGACGAGTCGATTCGGGAAGGTTGGCGAGCGTGCCGAGGCTTTCGTAGAGCTTTTTGGGATCGCTGCCGGGAAGATCGACGCGGCCGCATGCACCGATGAAGAGCGTGTCCCCGGAGACCAGCGCGTCGCCGACGAGGAAGCATTGGGAGCCGGGCGTATGCCCCGGCGTATGGATGAATTTCACCGGCACCTGCCCGACGTCGACGACGTCGCCGCCTTCGACCTTGTGCAGATCGGAGTCCGAGAGATCCGTGACGCGATGAACGTAGGGCGCCTCCTCCTTGTGGATGTAGACCTTGGCCTTGACGCCCTTGGCGAGCAGCTCCGCCGCGCCTTGCACGCTCATCCCCATCATCCGCCCGCCGAGGTGATCGGGATGGAAGTGAGTCACGAGGAGATGGGTGATCTCCATGTCGTGGCGGCGCGCTTCGTCGAGGATCGCATCGACTTCCCACGCGGGGTCCACCACCGCCAGGGACCGCGTGGCGGGATCGCCGACGAAGTAAACGAAGTTCTGCATCGGACCGAGCTCGAGTTGCTTGAAGAAGACCTTGGACACGGAGCCAGCCTCTTACGTCCTGTTGGCCCGCTTGGTCGGCAAACGCAAGCCGCGCTCCCAGAGGAATTCCGCTTCCCCGGTCTCTCGGGCGATCCAGCGCGCGAGCACGAACAAGAGGTCCGAAAGGCGATTGACGTAGCGGAGCACGAACGGGTTCAGGGCCTCGGCGTGCGAGAGCTCTAGGATCTCGATCTCGGCTCGCCGGCAGACGGTGCGTGCCTGGTGGAGAAACGCGCCGAGCACGCCTCCGCCGGGCAACACGAACGATTTGAGCGTCTCGAGGCTCTTCTGGCACTCGTCCATCGTGCGCTCGAGCGCCCGCACCTCCGCTTCCGAAGCGTGCCACATCCCCTCGTATTCCGCGTCGGGTGGCGTAGCGAGCTCGGAGCCGAGATCGAAGAGCTCGTTCTGAAGGCGCTTGAGAAGCTCGATCAGCCGCGCCGCGGCCGGGCTCGATTCCTTCGCCGCGAGCGTGCGCACGATGCCGAGAATCGAGTTGAGTTCGTCGATCACTCCGTAGGCGACGATGCGCGGGGAGTCCTTCGGCACGCGGCGGCCGCCGACGAGGGCGGTCTCCCCGCGATCTCCGGTACGCGTGTAGACCCTGGTAATGCGTATCGCCATCAGGCCGACCGCTGCTTGAGCTCCTCGTAGCCGTGTCCGACCGGATCGCCGCTCTCCACCGGCAGACCGGAATCACGCCAGCCACGTGCCGCCGGGGAGCCGCCGAATCCGCCCGCGACGTTCGAGACGTCGCGGTAGCCGAGGGCGTGGAGGATCTCCGCGGCGTGCTGCGAACGGACGCCGGACTGACAGCCTACGAGCAGAACGGTCTGCGGCGGAAAGGCCCCCTGCACGATGCGCTCGAAGTCCGGATTGCGTTGGGGACGTTGAGCCCCGTCGAAGAACAAGACCGGCAGGTTGTACGCGCCGCGGGGATGTCCGGCGCGGAACTCCGCTTCGCTGCGCACATCGAGGTAGACCGCGTCCGGCCGCTGGCGCAGGATCTCGGCCGCCCGCTCGGGCGTGACCTGCGGGATCATGCCCTCGGTTCCGGGCGCTTGGACACCTGCTCGAGAATCGCCTTCAGCCGCTTCGGGTCGATCGGCTTCTTGAAGATCACCTCGTTCAAACCTTCGAGCCGGGAGCGTTTGATGACGTGGTCCTTGTCGTAGTAGTACGCGGTCATCAGCACCACGGGCGTCTGTGGTGCTCTCTCCTTGAGCTCCATGTAGAGGTCGTAGCCGTCCATGTCCGGCATGACCACGTCGGAGAGTACGACGTCGACGGGTTCGCTGGCGAAGACCTTCAGCGCCTCGAGCCCGCCGTTAGCGGTGAATACTTTGCAGTGCTCGCCGCGTAGAACGTCGCGAAGCGAGTTGCATACCCCCGCGTCGTCGTCGACGACGAGCACGCGGACGTCTTTCAACTGGTTCGATTCGTCGCCTTTCTGGCGCTGCGCCAGGTCCGTCATCAGCCGGCCGGGCAGGTATTCCCGCGTGTCGTAGTCCGTGTCGCCCGCGGCCCTCTGGATGCGTCCGACCGTGTCGCGGATCTTGTCGAGCTCGCGCTGGATCGCCTCGAGCCGCTCGCCTTCGACGACGAACTCCTCGTCGGGACAATGCTTCGCGAGGTACTTGCCGACCAGCTCCACCTGGTTGGTGATCGCTTCGAGGGGGTTGTTCACCTCGTGGGCGATCGAGACCGCGATCTCGCCGAGTGTGGCCAGCCGCTGGCGGTTTCGGATCTCGCGGAGGTCTTTGGCGAAGCCGATCGAACCGACCTCTTTCCCCGCCTCGTCCTTGATGATCGCGCCGGAGATGGCAGCCGGGATGCGGTTGCCGGTCTTGTCGATGAGCACGGTCTCGAAGTTGTGGGTTCGCCCGGCCGTATCGCGGTCCGCCGAGCGCATCTGCTTCATCAACCGCTGGGCCTCGGCGAGATCGCCGTAGAGCAGCGTGACGTGCCGGCCGAGCACCTCCTCGAGCGAGTAGCCGAGCGTCCGCCGCGCGCCGTCGTTGTAGAAGATGATCGATCCGCTGCGATCGACGGCTACGATGATGTCCGGGGAGACCTCCGCGAGGTGCTCGAGATAGACTTTCGGAAGGGTCGCCATCGCTCGAAAACGAGCGAGCCGTCTCCGTGGCTCAAACCGTCAGGCTAGACCACCACGGGAAACAACTCAACCACGGATCGGCATCAGCGAAACCTTCTTCACGTCCTTCACCGAGGCCAGGAGCTCCGACACCGAGGCCTGCAGCACGGGGTGAATGACCTGCGGGCCGAGCTCCGAGATCGGGAGCAGCACGAAACGGCGGTTCGCCAGCTCGGGGTGGGGGATCTTGAGCATTCGCTTCTTCACCACCAGCGACCCGTAGAAAAGGATGTCGAGATCGATGATCCGGCTACCCCAGCGCTTACCCTTGACGCGCTTGCGGCCCATCGCGGACTCGATCGCCTTCAGCTTCTTCAGCAGATTGTCCGGCGAGAGCATGGTTTCGATCTCGATCACACCGTTGACGAACCACGTTTTGGCATCGCCATGCGGCTCGCTTTCGTAGAGCGAGGATTCCTTGGTAATCCGGCTCTCCGGGAGCTTGCGAATGCGCTCGAGCGCTTCAAGGATGTTGGCGCGGCGATCTCCGAGGTTGGACCCGAGTCCGATGAAGACGCCGCCCGGCATGGATTCTAGAGGGTGATCCTTTCGATTCGGCCGATGGCCTCGCTCAGCCGATCGCCGTTCACCGTCAGGCTGAAGCGGACAAACCCTTCTCCGGTCGGCCCGAAGCCGGTTCCCGGCGTGATCACCACCCCCGTCTGTTCGAGCACCCGGGCCGCGAACTCGGCCGACGTGTAGCCCTTGGGTGTTTCGACCCAGACGTAGAACGTGGCCCGCGGCACGGTCGCCGTCAGACCGGCTCGGTCGAGGGCTCGGAGCAGCAGGTCGCGTCGCGATTGGTAGACGTTGCGAGCCTCCTCGACGCAGCCCTGGTCACCCTCGAGCGCGGCGATCGCCGCTTCCTGGACGGCTTGGAATACGCCCGAGTCGACGTTCGTCTTGACCGCGCCGAGGCCGGCGACGAGCTCGGCGTTGCCCACGGCGAACCCAACCCGCCAACCGGTCATGTTGTACGTCTTCGATAGCGAGTGGAATTCGATGCCGACCTCTCGTGCACCGTCGATCTCCAGAAAGGAAATGGGTTTTTCGCCGTCGAAGTAGATCTCGGAATACGCCGCGTCGTGGCAGACGATGATCTCGTGGGTGCGCGCGAAATCGATCGCCTGGCGAAAGAAGGCACGCGTCGCCGTGGCGGAGGTCGGATTGTTCGGATAGCAGAGCCACATCATCTTCGCGCCACGAGTGACGCCGGCAGGAATCGCCTCGAGGTCTGGAAAAAATCCGTTCTGCTTGAGGAGCGGCATGCGATGCACGACGCCGCCGCAAAAGCCGGTGCCGACCGCGTAGACCGGGTAGCCGGGATCCGGACAGAGAACGACATCCCCCGGATCCACCCAGGCGATCGGCATATGCGCGATGCCCTCCTTGGAGCCGATCAGCGACACGACCTCGCGCTCGGGATCGAGCGACACACCGAACCGCGATCGATACCAGTTCGCCGCCGCCTGTCGGAACGACGGCAGGCCCTCGTAGTCGGGATAGCGGTGGTTCGCGGGATTCGCTGCCGCCTCGCGGAGCTTCGCCACGATGTGGGCGGGCGTCGGCAAGTCGGGATCTCCGATGCCGAGGCTGATGATGTCCATGCCGCGGGCCTTCAGGGCATTTTTCTTCTTGTCGATCTCGGCGAAGAGATACGGTGGAAGCTCCTGAATTCGCTGGGCTTTCTCGATTTTCAAGACGACGATCCCAAAACTGTATGGGTTTCGCGGACTTGCAATACACGGTTGGCTCCGGAGTTACAAACGCCGGCTCAGCGCTGGGCGGCTGCGGCTTCGTCACACGGGGGGCGGGCTTGCAGAAGTCTCGGCGCCCCTCGTATAAGCCCCCGCCTGCATTCTGCATACGGAGCGTTTTCGGAGTCGCCGTGAAGCCGAGCTTCGTGCTTGCCATCGACCAGGGGACGACCGGCACTACGGTCCTCATATATGATCACGCCGGTCGCGTCGTCGCGCGGTCGCAGTCCGAATTTCGCCAGTACTATCCGAAACCCGGATGGGTGGAGCACGATCCGGAAGAGATCTGGCGCGTGACGCTCGGCGTGGTCCGCAACGCGCTGAGCGCGCGGCGCATCTCTCCTCGGAAGCTCGCCGCGATCGGCATCACCAATCAGCGGGAGACCGTCGTCGTCTGGAGCCGCCGCACGGGAAGGGCGATCGCCCGAGCCATCGTCTGGCAAGATCGCCGGACCGCGCCGATGTGCGCCGACCTCAAGACCCGGGGACTCATCGAGACCTTCCGGCACAAGACCGGGTTGGTGATCGACCCGTACTTCTCGGCCACCAAAGTTCGCTGGCTGCTCGACAACGTGAAGGGCGCGCAGACGCGGGCTGAGGAAGGCGAGCTCTGCTTCGGAACCATCGACAGTTGGCTCATCTGGAAGCTCACGGGCGGCCGGGTTCATGCCACCGACTACAGCAACGCCTCGCGAACGCTGCTCTTCAACATTCATGACAAGCGCTGGGACGACGAGCTGCTCGGCATCTTCCGGGTGCCGCAAGCGATGCTGCCCCGGGTCGTCCATTCCTCAGGGGTGCTCGGCGAGGCGGACCCCAAGCTTTTCGGCGGACACGCGGTGCCGATCGCGGGGGTAGCGGGGGACCAGCAGGCGGCGCTGTTCGGGCAGGGCTGCTTCCACGCCGGAATGGTGAAGAACACGTACGGCACCGGCTGCTTTCTCCTGATGCCGACGGGAAATCAGGCCATCTCCTCGACGCGCGGCCTGCTCACCACGCTGGCCTGCGGCTCCGAAGGGCAGACGGTCTACGCGCTCGAGGGCTCGGTCTTCATCGCCGGAGCGGCGGTCCAATGGTTGCGCGACGGGCTGCGCTGGATCCAGACGGCGGCCGAGACCGAACAGGTGGCCCGCAAGACGCCGGACAGCCTCGGCGTATACGTCGTTCCCGCATTCGTCGGTCTCGGGGCGCCCTACTGGGACCCCGACGCGCGAGGTGCGATCGTCGGCCTCACCCGAGGGGTGAGGCGCGAGCACATCATTCGGGCCACGCTCGAGTCGCTCGCTTTCCAAACGCGCGACGTCGTCGACACCATGGTGGCGGAGTCCGACCAGCCGCTGAAGACGCTGCGCGCCGACGGCGGCGCCAGTCAGAACGATTTTCTCATGCAGTTCCAGGCCGACTTGCTCGACGCCGCCGTCGATCGGCCGAAGATCTTCGAGGCGACGTCCACCGGCGCCGCGTTTCTCGCCGGGCTCGGCGTCGGTTTCTGGCGCTCCTCGGCGGAGCTCGAGCGCGTGCGCAAGGTGGACCGCATCTTTCGACCCCGCGGCAAGCGCGAGGAGCGCGAACAGCGCTACGCGGGCTGGAAGCGCGCCGTCGCAATGGTGCGCACGCAGTGATTCAGCGCGAAGGGCAGTTCGCCGGCCAGGGCGCGCTCCGCCTGTACTGGCAAGGGTGGCTCCCGGACGGCGACGCGCGAGCCGGCGTGATTGTCGCCCACGGCTACGGAGAGCACGGCGGCCGCTACGGCCACCTGGTGGAGCGTATCGTACCGCTCGGCTTCGCCGTCTACGCGCTCGATCACCGCGGACACGGTCGCTCGGAAGGCCCGCGGGGGCACGTGGATCGATTCGCGGAGTACGTGGCGGATCTGCACGCGCTGCGCGTGCGGGTGGAGGAAGAGCACCGGGGGAAGCCGCTGCTCCTGCTCGGGCACAGCATGGGGGGCTTGATCGCGGCGCACTATCTGTTGGCCCATGCGTCGGGTCTCGCGGGCGCTGTTCTTTCTTCGCCCGCGCTCGGCCTGGCGAAGGAGCCGCCGCGACTCTTGCGGTGGCTCGGCCGGGTGCTCTCCTGGATCGCCCCGCGGACCTCGTTCCAGAGCGACGTGGACCCGATGGTCTTGAGCCGGGATCCGTCGGTCGGCCTCGCTTATGCCGGCGACCCTCTCGTTCACCGACGCGTCACCGCGCGCCTCTTCACCGAGCTCAAGAGCGCGATGCGTGACGCCCTCGAGCGTGCCGGCGAGATCCGCGTGCCCATCCTCGTGCTGCAGGCCGGTGACGACCGGCTGGTGGACGCGGCGGTCGCCGAGCGCTTCGCAACCGCCGTCGGCAGCGAATCGAAGGTGTTTCGACTCTA
>JBEVNX010000020.1:0-21354 GCA_040507895.1 Binatia bacterium
CTCGAAGAGCGCGCGGGCTTTGACCCGGGCGTTCTCGAGATAGCTGTCCCCGACCTCTTCGGGCGCTTGGTAGTCCGCGGAAGCGGGAACGACCTCGAGCGCAGGGCGGAGCAGCGCCGCGAGCTCCGCGACCTTTCCCCGGTTCGTCGTAGCGGCGGTGACGATCACGCGCCGCGCAGCGCCCTCTTCTGCGCCTTGAACAGTTGGCGGATGCCCGACCAGGCGAGCGCCGCCATGCGGTCAGACTGCGACTTGGTGAACGGCGCCGCCTCGGCAGTGCCCTGGATCTCGACGAATCGGCCGGCATCGGTCATCACGAAGTTCATGTCGACTTCCGCCTGGCTGTCTTCCTCGTAGCAGAGGTCGAGGCATTCGACCCCGCGGACCACACCGGCGCTCACCGCGGCCACGGCGCCGCGCAGCGGATCGCGCGTCAGCGCCTCCTGCTTCCGTAGGGTGCGGAGTGCCAGCGCGAGTGCGACCCAGGCCCCGGTGATCGAGGCCGTGCGCGTACCGCCGTCGGCCTGCAGCACGTCGCAATCGATCCACACGCTGCGCTCGCCGAGTGCTTCCAGGTCGGTGACCGCGCGCAGGCTCCGCCCGATCAGGCGTTGAATCTCGTGGGTGCGGCCGCCGACTCGGCCGCGCGCGGCCTCCCGCTCCATGCGCGTGTGCGTGGAGCGCGGCAGCATGCCGTACTCGGCCGTTACCCAACCCCGCCACGTGTCCTTCAGAAAGGCCGGAACACGGGCCTCCACCGAGGCGCTGCACACCACCCGCGTCGCGCCCATCTCGATCAGCACCGAGCCTTCGGCGTGCTTCAGGAAATCAGGGAGGATTTTGACCTTCCGCAACTCGTACGGTCGACGCCCGTCCCCCCTCGTTCGTGTCTTCATGACTCGCCCCTACCCGTCAAAGTCCCTCTAATTGCCTGTAGTTGCCTGCCGCGCTTGTTCCGGGAGAGATCGCTCTGCTATTTTTTTGACACTTGGACAACGGACTTAGCCACAGAGCGCTGATCGGGCAACACCCGCTGATCCAGCGCATTCAGGCCCTCATTCGTAAGGTCGCCGTCACGGACGCGACGGTCCTGATCAGCGGCGAGAGCGGCACTGGCAAGGAATTGGCTGCCCGGCAGATCCACACGCTGAGCAGCCGCGCGGACGGTCCCTTCATCGCTCTCAACTGCGGTGCCATCCCGGTCGAGCTTCTCGAGTCCGAGCTTTTCGGCCACGAGCGCGGGGCGTTCACCGGGGCCGTCGGCGCTCGCCATGGAATGTTCCAAGTCGCGCAAGGCGGCACGATCTTCCTCGACGAGGTCGCCGAGATGGCTTTGCCGCTGCAGGTCAAGCTGTTGCGCGTGCTGCAGGAGCGGGAGTTTCGCCCGGTCGGCTCGGACAAGACGTTCAAGACCAACTGTCGCGTGATCGCCGCCTCCAACCAGGAGCTGTTCGACGAAGTCGGCAAGGGCCGCTTCCGAGAAGATCTCTTCTACCGCCTGCAAGTGATCCCGATCCGTATCCCACCTCTGCGCGATCGCCGCTCCGACATCCCGCTTCTCATCGAGCACTTCCTCGACAAGATGAACCAGCGGTGGCCGCAAGGCCCGGTGAGAATCAGCGACGCCGCGCAGGTACAACTCTGGGAGTACGACTGGCCGGGCAACATCCGCGAGCTCGAGAACGTGATCGAGCAGCTCGTCGTTCTCGCGGACGACGAACTGATCGGCATCGAGGACCTGCCGTCGAGCGTCCGGCGCTTCGTCTCGGGCAAGCGCAACCCGACGCCTATGCTCACGGACGAGGCGTTCGATTTCAACCGCGCCGTGGAGGCGTTCGATAATCAACTGATTCACGAGGCGCTGAAGAAATCGGTAGGCAACAAACAAGCTGCGGCGCGGATGCTCGGGCTCAAGCGAACGACTCTGGTGGCCAAGCTACGACGGCGGCGGCCGACGGCGACCGTGGAAGACATGGCCTCATGACCGAGCCATCCAAAGACGATCCCCAGCGCCCTGGCGACGAACAGGGCCTCGAGAAGCCCGGCAAGCCGGGCCGCACGCTGCGCCCTGCCGTCGACTTCGGCGCGGTACTCGTCGTCGACGACGATCCGGACGCCGTCGAAATCCTGACGCGACTCCTCGGCATGCAGAAGTTCTCGACGGTCCCGGCCCGCAGCGGTCTGCAATGTCTGGAGATCGTGCGCAGCCAGCCGATCGACGTCATCCTCCTCGATGTCAACATGCCCGGAATGGACGGCCTCACGGTGTGTGCCGAGCTTGCGCGCGACGAGCGCACGCGTTCCATTCCCATCATCCTCGTGACCGCGCGTGATGACTACGAGACGAGGGTCGCCGGCATGAAGCTCGGAGTGAGCGAGTTCCTCGCCAAGCCGGTCAACAAGACCGAGCTGTTCGCGCGCGTCCGCGGGCAGCTCGAGATGCGCGCTCTCGCCCGGCAGATGGACCGTGCGATGGACGAGGAGCCGAAGGGCTGACGAGATCCGCGATCGGTCACGCCGTTCTTCAAGTTCCTGCGTACTTGATGGGAAGGTTGCGCGCGATCGTCACGGTCTCGGTCGGCAGCCCGAGCTTGGAAACTCTCACTGTGTAGTGCACGAGGTCGCGACCCGAGACTGCGTCTTGATGCACGACGCACACCGGATCTGACGCCTCGGCGCGCGGCGGCTGGATCTTGCTCTCCAGGTCTTTACGCGCCGCTTCGATCTGCGTTTGCAGGTCCTTCTCGTGGCGAGTGGCCGGAAGCCACGGGCCGCCTTGATGCACCATTGCACGACCTGGCTGGCAGTACTGCCCAGATCGCGTAGCTGCGAGCCAGCCAGGCGGATCAAGCAGCGCATCGGTTCGATATTGGATTCGGTGGCGGACGATCGATAGCCGAGTCGACTTGGTTTCGCTCCTCTCGGTCGAGCCGCAAGATGCACGCCAACTGCCAGAGGGCGGATTTTCAGCAGAATTCACGGGTACCGTCCGGATGCCGGGCCGCGCGTCTCGGTCAGTGCTGGCCGCAGGCCCTGCGCACGCGCCCGACGAAGGCGGCCAGATCCGCGTAGTCCCGGCCGAACTCGAGGCCAGGCGCGCCCTGGCACGAAACGAGATGAGCTGCGACGGCGATGTCGCCGAAGTGACACATTCCCGAGTCGAGGGCGCGGCGGCCGATCGCTTCGCGAACGTGACCGAGCTCGGCGCGCAGCTCTGCGAGTGCTTGCGCATCGCGCAATGCCGCCGCGGCCAGCGGACCGATGACCCGTTCGGCGAACTCCGCGAGCGTCACCGCCTGGTTTCGCTTCTGCGCGTCTTCCGGGAAGACGGACGGTGCATCTGCGGTACGCTCGAGGTAGGAGACGATCGCCGGCGCGCCGATGACGACGGCACCTTCCTCCTCGAGCACCGGCAGCTCGTCGGTACCGGTCCGGCTCAGCAGCTCGGCACCGAGCGCGTCGTCGACGTCGACCACCTCGTGGTCGAGCCGCTTGCGAGCAAGCACCCAGCGCGCCACGCGGCACGCCGCAGAGCTCTCGAGGACGTAGAGGCGTCGCATCACCGAACGAGGCTTGCCTACAACATGGCGCGCGGATCGGCTACAAGCGGGGCGTGGACGCCGTGCCGTTTCATCCACTGGTCGCCGAGTGGTTCGCGCAGACCTTCGCGGCGCCGACCGCGCCGCAAGAGGCTGGCTGGCGGGAGATCGCGGCCGGCCGCGATACGCTGATCGCCGCCCCCACCGGATCGGGAAAGACCCTCGCCGCGTTTCTCTGGGCCATCCACCGGCTCGTCGAAGACGCCGCGCGCGGCTTGCTGAGCGAGCGAGTGCGCGTCGTCTACGTCTCGCCGCTCAAGGCGCTCGGCAACGACGTCGAGAAGAACCTCGCCGTGCCACTGGCGGGGATTCGCGCGCTAGCCGCGGCGCGGGGAATCGAGCTGCCGGAGATCCGCATCGCGGTCCGCTCCGGCGACACCCCGCCGCACGAGCGCCAGTTGCAGGTGCGCCGTCCGCCGCATGTGCTGATCACCACGCCCGAATCGCTCTACATCCTGCTCACGGCCGAAAAGAGCCGCCAGGCGATCGCGGAGGCGGAGACCGTGATCGTCGACGAGATCCACGCGATCGCCGCCGACAAGCGCGGAGCACACCTCGCGCTCTCGCTCGAGCGCTTCGACGCCCTCGCGCGGCGCCCACTGCAGCGCATCGGTCTTTCCGCCACCCAGAAGCCCATCGAGGACGTGGCGCGCCTTCTCGTCGGGGCGGGCCGGCTCGATCGCAGCGGCACGCCGCGCTGCGCGATCGTCGACGCCGGCCATCGGCGCGATCTCGACCTCTCGATCGAGACCACCGACCTCGAGCTCGGACCGATCGCCAGCCATGAGCTCCGCGCGGCGATCTACGGGCGCGTGGCCGAGCTCGTGGCGAGCCACCGCACGACGATCGTCTTCGTGAACACCCGCCGGCTCGTCGAACGCGTGGCGCACGAGCTCACCCAGCTTCTCGGCGAAGGCAAGGTCGCCGCGCATCACGGCAGCCTCTCGCGCAAGACCCGCTTCGCGGCCGAGGAGGGGCTCAAGTCGGGCGTGATCTCGGTGGTCGTGGCCACCGCGTCGCTGGAGCTCGGGATCGACGTCGGGCACGTCGATCTCGTGTGTCATCTCGGTGCGCCACGGTCGATCGCCGCGGTGCTGCAGCGAGTCGGACGCTCCGGGCACTTCCTCGGCGCCATCCCCAAGGGGATCCTGTTTCCGCTCACCCGGGACGAGCTGTTGCAATGCGCCGCCGCGGTGCGCGCCGTACGCCAGGGAGAGCTCGACCGGCTGTCGATACCCGAGAGGTCTCTCGACATCCTCGCCCAACAGATCGTCGCCAGCGCCGCGGCCGCGGAGATCGCCGTCGACGAGCTCTTCGAGCTGGTGCGGCGCGCCCACCCGTTCCGCAACCTGGAGCGCCGACGCTTCGACCAGGTTCTCGAGATGCTCAGCGAGGGAGTCTCGACCCGTCGCGGGCGGCGCGCCGCACATCTCCACCACGATCGCGTGCACCGACGCCTGCGCGGTCGCCGCGGCGCGCGCCTGGCCGCGATCACAGGCGGCGGAGCGATCCCGGACACGGCCGACTACGACGTGGTCGAGGATGCCACGGGCAACTTCATCGGCAAGATCAACGAGGACTACGCGATCGAGAGCATGGCAGGAGACATCTTCCTGCTCGGCAACCACTCGTGGCGCATCCGACGCATCGAGGCGGGCAAGGTACGCGTCCACGACGCGGAAAATCTCCCGCCGACGATCCCTTTCTGGTTGGGCGAAGCGCCGGCTCGAACCGCGGAGCTCTCCGCGGCTCTCGCCGATCTGCGACGCGAGGTCGCGGAGCGGCTGCACGATCCGGCTCGGGCGGCCGGCTGGCTCGTCGCGGAGGCGTCGGTCTCCGCAGAAGGCGCGGCCGAGATCGTTCGGTACGTCGCCGATACGGCGGCCGTCCTCGGAGCCGTGCCGACGCTCGACACGATCGTCGCCGAGCGCTTCTTCGACGAGGCCGGCGGCCAACAGCTCGTGCTGCACGCGCCGTTCGGCGGTCGCATCAACCGCGCGCTCGGTCTCGCGCTCCGCAAGCGCTTCTGCGTGAGCTTCGACTTCGAGCTGCAAGCCGCCGCGACGGACGACGGGATCGTGATCTCGCTCGGGGAACAACACAGCTTTCCATTACCGGCGGTCTTCGGGATGGTCCGACCGCAGACCTTCGAGGGGGATCTCGTGCAGGCCGCGCTCGCTTCGCCGATGTTCACCAATCGCTGGCGCTGGAACGCCACGCGCTCTCTCGCACTGGCGCGCACGCAGGGCGGTAAGCGCGTGCCGATCGCGCTGCAGCGGATGCGCGCCGAAGACCTGCTCGCAGCCGTGTTCCCGGCCCAGCTCGCTTGCGGCGACAACGGCCTTCGGCTCCTCGAGCCTCCTGATCATCCGCTCGTGAACGAAACGCTCGACAACTGCCTTCACGAAGCGATGGACGCGGAGGGCTTGCGGAGGGTGCTCGAAGCGATCGAGTCGGGGCGCGTCCGCACGCTCGCGGTCGAGACCCCGGCGCCCTCGCCGATGTCGCACGAGATCCTCAACGCCAATCCCTACGCCTTTCTCGACGACGCACCGCTGGAGGAGCGCCGTGCTCGCGCCGTATCACTGCGGCGGACGGATCCCGACTTGGCGAGCGGTATTGGCAGTCTCGATCCTGCGGCGGTCGAGGAGGTGCGGCGTCAGGCATGGCCGGATGCCTGCGACGCCGACGAGGTGCACGACGCGCTGCTGACGCTCTGCTGGCTACCGGAGCATGCCGCCGCGGGCTGGCACGTGCTGCTCGAGGCGTTGATCGCGTCGGGGCGTGCGAGCGTGGCAAGCGTCGGCTCGTTCCGTGCTTTCGTCGCCGCCGAACGCGTGCAGTGGGTGCGCGCAGCGCTCCCGGCAGCGTCGTTCTCTCCCGAAATTCCCTCGCTCCCTGCGATGCGGGTGCCATCGGATGCCGAAGAGGCTCTCGTGGAGATCGTGCGTGGCTGGATGAGCGTGACCGGCCCGGTGACGGCGGCCGACCTCGCGGAGCGACTGGCCCTCGCGGTCGCACGCGTCGACGCAGCACTCGCCCGGCTCGAGGCAGACGGGCAGGTCATGCAGGGGTCGTTCAACCCGGGCTCGTCGGGCGGCGACTGGTGCGATCGCGCGCTCTTGGCGCGTATCCACCGCATGACGCTCGGGCGGCTCCGCAGAGAGATCGAAGCGGTTTCGCCCGCGGAGCTCGTGCGATTCTTGCTCCACTGGCAACACGTGCATCCGGGTACGCAGCTTCACGGCCGCGACGGCGTGCTCGAGGTGATCCGCCAGCTCGAGGGTATCGAGCTCCCCGGCCCGGCGTGGGAACGCGACGTGTTGCCGGCGCGCATCGCCGACTACGACGCCGCGGACCTCGAGGACCTCTGCCTCGCCGGCGAGGTCGCCTGGGGGCGGCTGCGCCTCGCAGCGTCCGCGGCAGACGAGCCCGACCAGCCCGCGCGCGAACGCCGCCGCGCGGGCCCGACGCGGTCCGCGCCGCTCGCCTTCGTGCTGCGCCAGGACCTCGACGTGCTGCTCGAGCCCGCGCGCGGCGTCGAGACGCCCGCCGACCTCTCGGCACAGGCCTCGCAGGTGTTCGAGTTCCTATCCGCGCGCGGCGCTTCCTTTCTCGCCGACGTGGCCCGCGGGATTCGTCGGCTGCCGAGCGAGGTCGAGGATGCGTTGTGGGAGCTCGTCGCTTCGGGCCTCGTGACCGGCGACGGCATCGCAGGCCTGCGCACGCTGCTGCTTCCCGAAGAGAAGCGCCAGCCGCGCCGCCACTTGCGAGCGCTGCCCGGGCGCCGCCGTTCGCCCCGGCTCATGCCCGTCGGGCGCTGGGCGCTGCTCCGTGACGGCGTCGAGTCCGGTCTCGACGCCGCCGAGGTCGCCGATCGCAAGGCGCGGATGCTGCTGCGCCGCTACGGGATCCTGCTCCGCGAGCTCCTCGCGCGGGAGCGCAACTCCCCCCCTTGGCGGACGCTGCTACCGGCGCTCCGTCGCATGGAAGCCCGCGGCGAGGTTCGCGGCGGACGGTTCGTCGACGGACTCGTCGGCGAGCAGTTCGCGCTCCCCGAGGCGGTCGAAGCCCTGCGCGCTACGCGGCGGCGCCACGCCAGCGGCGAGATCGTCCTCGTCGCCGCCGCCGACCCGCTGAACCTCGTCGGTCTCGTCCTCCCCGGGGCCCGGGTTTCGCCGTACTCCGGCCAGGTGATCGCCTACCGCGACGGCGTGGCCGCGGAGGTCGGCGAGCTCGGCGCCGTGCGGAGCCGTCTACAGATCGGTTGAGCCACCTCAACGGCCGGGGCGCACCGTGAATTCGACGCGGTCCAGCTCGTTCCGCTGGCCATCCAACAACGAAAGCTAATGGCGCCCAGGCCGCGGCGGGCTCCGCCCCGACTGGGAACGCGATCGCCCCGGGCTTCGGGCAACCGCCGAACCAGCGGCACCGTCGCTCTTGGGGAGATCAAGCGAAGTTGGCGAGAAGCTCCTCGATCGCCTTGATCTGTCCGCCGGACGTCGACGACGGCACCAGAATCGGCGTCTTCACACCGGCGGCCAGCCAGGCCTCGAAGCCGTCGCGAACCTCGCGGGCCGAGCCGAAGAGCGTGACGTCGTTGAGCCAGCGCTCGCTCATCGCCCGGGTGACTGCCTCGGGGTCGCGGCCCTCGATGGCCCGCTGCACCGAGCGCATTTCCTCCTCGTAGCCGGCCTCGATCCAGTAGTTCTGGTAGTTCGGCAGCGACGCGTAACTGCGCAGCGTCTTGCGCATGACCGTCGCCGCGGCGCTGCGGTCGTCCGAGATGCACGTGGGGATCATGTTGCCGATGAAGAAGCTCTCGGAGCGTCGCTGTTCCGCGCTGAAGCATTCGAGCGAAGTGGGCATGTGCGAACGCGATGCGTTGGCCCACACCGCGCCCTGGCTGATCTCGGCGGCGAGCTTCGCCATCGGCTTGCGCAACGTCGCGAGCACGATCGGTGGCAGCTCCCCTTGGCCCTCCGCTCCCTTGCGGAGCTCGGCGATGAAGCGACGCACGTCCTCGGTCGGCTTGCCGGCCTTGACGCCGTAGTGTTGGTTCACCGGAGCATGGCTGACGCCGATGCCGAAGCGAAAGCGGCCGCCGGCGAGCTCGTGCACTAGGCACGCGGTCTTCGCGTAGTCGTGCGGATGGCGGGTATAGAGGTTGACGATCGACGTGCCGAACGGGATCGAGCGCGTGACCAAGGCCAGCGCTTCACAAACCCCGAGGCCGTCGCCGAAGCTCGGACAGTAGAGGCCGGCGAAGCCGCGCTTTTCGATCTCCTGCGCGAGATCGAGCGTGGAGCGACGACGGCCGGCGATCGCAGCGAACGAGATGGCGGGCTTCATGGCCGCCCTTCTAACAGATTCGCCGCCTGCGCAAACTGCTCACCAGCCGATTCCGGCGGCGCAACCGAGAACGTCGCGACCGTCAACTGCGCTCGGGCTCCCGCCGATGAGCCGGAGCATTGCCCCAGTTCGTCGTGCTCCCAAGAAACGGCCGACCGACATTCGTCCCCTCGCCTGGGGCGTCACTTCGACGCGGTGGCGATGATGATGTCGTCGTTTTTGTCGTCGACCTCGACGACGCCGCAGGCTATCGGGTTGCCCATCGCGCCGAATCTGCAGCCGTAGGCCTCGGCGACCCCGACTTTGCACTCGGTGGCATCGAGAGACACGACGTAGAAGCCCGACCCCGCGGGCCGGTTGCGGGCGTTCCCCTCTCCGTTGATCGCGATCAGCAGGTCGGCGGTTGCCGGAGCCCCGTCCGCGCACACGAGGCTGTCGTTCTCGGCGTAAATGAGGAGAACTTTGTCCTCGTCATCCCATAGCAGTGCTGCCGCTTCGACGTTACCGTCACCATCGACGTCGATCTGCTCGACCCAGAAGGAGTCGTTGTCGCCCGCGCCGTTGGACGTGTTGGCCGCCGTCTTGCCCTTGCCGATGCTCGTCTTCTGGGTGGCGTTGGCGGGCGGCTTAGGGTCGTTCGCTTTGGCGATCAGTGCCGCCGGCACCTTGACGTTCACCGGGCTCGAAGCACCGTCGACGGCTGGGACCTGCGGCGGGATCGAGGCTCCGGCTAGCACTAGCCCCGTCACGAAGGACGCGATCTTGCCCATGTGATGGCTCTCCTCTTCGGGTTGTCGTCTATCGCGGAGGCCCCGAGCGGCCTCGCGTGGTCCCCCGCTTTACGGCCACATCAACGGTGCCGTCAACGGGAAGGTCTGTCGACGCACCGCCCGCGCGCAAGTCGACTGGTTCGGCGGGCCGCGAACGGGCGATCGGAACATCGCCTCACGCGCAGGGGCGGACGTTCCTCAGGTCTCCCTCTCGAACACGTACTCGTTGCACCCGACGGTTCCACCGTTGGTCGTGAGCCGCCGTAGCTCGAATCCGCGCGCCCGATAGAAGTCGAAGATCGCTTCAGGCTTGGCGAACTCGAACGGGTAACCCCCGAGCCAATCGCGCCAATCGTGCCACACGGACATGCCGCGCTGCTCCCCGTAGCCTCGATAGCGAGCCAGCGGATTGCGGCGCCACACGAGGTCCGCGAGCAAGTCGCGCACGATCCACCTTGAGATGAAAACGACCGAGACCAGCCAGCGACCGACGATCCCCGTACAGTAGAACCGCTTGATCTTCCGCCACCGCGGCGACCACGCTCCTTGGTCGTTGTAGATGGCGATGAACAGCCGGCCGCCGGGTATGACTCGCTGGCTCGCGAGCTCGAGCGCCCTCCACATCTCGCCCGTATGGTGCAGCACGCCCCACGAATAGACGACGTCGAACGTTCCGAGGCTCGATAGGAATTGCGGGTCGAGCGCGGACCCTTCCATCACGCGCCAGCGCGACTCGGCGCCGGCCGCAAAGCGCCGCCGCAACTCGAGCGTGCAAGCCACCGAAGCGGGGTCGTAGTCGAACGACGTGACCTCGGCTCCGAGGCGCCACGCGGCTAGGCTCGACAATCCGCTCCCGGAGCCGATGTCGAGAAAGCGCTTTCCCGCGAGCTGGGCTCGCCCGAGCATCGCCTCGAGCGCCTGGATCGCGCTGGATATGCGCCGTTCGTCGAGTAGACGGAGGAACTCGGCCCAGTTCTCGCCGAACTCGAAGCGCTCGCCGCGTGCGACCTCGCGTGCGTGCGTGCCAGCCGGCGCGGTCACCGATCGGCCCCCCGGCCCCATCCGGCCTGCGCCGGCTCGAAAGCAACCGCGCGAGGCACCCGACTGACGGGTCGAGCGCTGCGGCCGGCATCCTGAGCGCTTCTTCTGTTCATCCCCGCACGATAGCGACCTGTGCCGACTCCCGTCTAGCTCGACGCGCGACGCCAAAGGGATCCTCCACAGAACCACCGACCCGTCGATGGTCAAGGACGGAAGGGGAGTCGACGCGATGGAGCTCGGATTCTCTAGCGAAGGATCTCGCCGGTGTAGACCGCTTCGAAAGCGCTCCCCGGGATCTTCTTGAGATCGCCGAGGCGATCGTCGTCCCAGCGTGGGTCGTGCGCGCCGCTTACGTACCAGTCCGAGCCATTGTCGGCGACGAACATCCCGTACTTCTTGAGCGCGGTACAGATGACCTGCACCTCGGGGCTGTATGCCGAGCAGCTGTACGACGCCTTCATGCGCAAGCGCAGCCCCATCGGCGGCCGCACCGGATCCGCGCTCGACGACGCGTAGTGCGTCGCCGGATGAATGTATCCCTGCTGTGTCGCGCGCACCGTGAACCGCCAGCGCGTGACGGATCACGCCCTGCTCGACGACTTCGTCGTAGCGAACCAAGCCCGGAAGGATCGGCAACCCCGCGGCGTCCGCGGACGTCCAGTCGTCTGGACGCAGCGCATTGCTGCGCAGATCGAAGATCGCCCCCGATCCCGCGTACCAACGGTCCGTGTAGGGATCGCCGCTCGAGCCCGGCGGCCAGGCGTAGTACAGCTCGTGCAACTGGCAGCGCTCGAGCCCGAGCATGAGGATGTGGCGATCCCCCGTGCTATCGGAACCACCCTCGATGGGCGGATTGGGAGGGATGGGATAGGGACCAGCATCGCTCTCGTCGACGTAGAGGAACGAGACGGGAACGAGCGGCTGGTCGCCGGGAACGACGACGTACGGGATGCCGATCGGCGCACCGTTCCAGAAGGTCCCAAAGTCGGGATGCAGGAGCTTGGTCGCGCCTATGAAGTTGATGTACGCCGTCGAATTGGGATGGACCGGGTAGCCCGAGACGTCGGTGTTCCAGGCGTTGTCGGGCGGGAAGATCGTGCAGCTCGTCGATGCTGCGGTAGGCGTAGCGGTCGGACGTGGCGATGCCGTGGGCGCCGGACGTGGGGTGGGCGTCGGCGTTGGCACGGCACCGGTTGGGGTTGGCGCTACGGCTGACGGAGTCGGCGTCGGCTCCGATGTGCGCGTTGGCGTGGGCGTCGGCTTCGGTGTGCGCGTCGGCCTGCGTGTCGGAGTCGGTGTGGGGGTCCGGGTCGGCCGGCGCGTCGCAGTCGGTTGCGTGCTTTGCGACAACAGGGCCTCCGCTAGACCACGCGCGAAAAGTAGCAGTATTCCCGACGCGATTGCCGCCCCCACCAGGCCTCGCGGGACTCTCATGAGGCGGAGCACAGCAAGTTTGGTACCTCGACCATGTGTCCGCGCTGCTCTGCAACATCGCGGAAGCTCAGTACCGAGCTGTCGGTCCCGTGTCGCAATCCGTCACCGACAGCGTCGGATTCTCGTCGCACGACACGCGGATCTACCCGGGGCCTTGGGTACGCGTTCCGCTGCCACCGAATTTCAGGGTCTTTGACATCCCCTCCTCCTTCGCTACCACCAAGCGCTACCACCAAGCCCGGCAATGCCCCGAGACCTCGAGCTCACCGTCTCCCTCGCTGATGCCGCCAGCCGCGAGCGGCTGCATGCTGCGATCGCTCGCCGACTGGGCATCGATCCCCAATCGATCGACGAGGCGCAGATCACTCGCCGCACCATCGATGCGCGCGGGTCCGGCGCACGGTTTCGCCTACGCCTGCGCGTCTTCGCGACCGGAGAACCGCCAGACGACTTGACGAGCCCGCCCCTACCCCGTTTGGCTCCCGTCTCGAGCCAAGGAGCGCCCGTGATCGTGGTCGGAGCCGGGCCGGCCGGTCTGTTCGCCTCATTGCGCCTGGCCGAACGTGGCATCCGCACGGTGCTGCTCGAACGCGGTAAGCCGGTGCAGACACGCCGCCGCGATATCGCGCTCCTCAACAAGCAGGGAACCGTCGATCCCGAATCGAACTACTGCTTCGGCGAGGGCGGAGCCGGAACGTACAGTGACGGCAAGCTCTACACTCGGGCCGACAAGCGCGGACCGGTCCTCGACGTCTTGCGCGCGCTGGTCCTTCATGGCGCTCCCGACGACATCCTGGTCGACGCGCGCCCGCACATCGGATCGAATCGGCTGCCGAAGGTGGTTGTACGTCTGCGCCAGACGATCGAGGCGGCGGGCAGCACCGTGCGGTTCGGCTCGCGGGTGGTGAGTCTCTTCTGCGACCGGCGGCGCGTGCGCGGCGTGCGCCTCGCCGGGGGTGAGGAGCTGGAGGCGGCCGCCGTCATCGTCGCCAGCGGCCACAGTGCACGCGATGTGTTCCACATGCTGGCTGCGGCCGGCGCGACCCTCGAACCGAAGCCCTTCGCCGTCGGAGTGCGCGTCGAGCATCCGCAAGCGCTGATCGACGCCATCCAGTATGGGCGAGACGCCGGCCACCCGCTGCTGCCGGCGGCCTCCTACCGCCTGGCAGCCACGGTACGCGGCCGCGGCGTGTACTCGTTCTGCATGTGTCCGGGCGGCTGGATCGTTCCCGCGTCGACCGCGGGCGACTCCGTGGTGATCAACGGGATGTCTCTCTCTCGGCGCGACTCACCATTCGCCAACAGCGGGATCGTAGTCGCCGTCGAGCCCGAAGACCTGGCGGAGCTCGGCTACGGCGGCGCGTTCTGCGGCGTCGAATTTCAAGCCGCGCTCGAGCGGCGCGCCGCCGAACTCGGCGGCGGACGCCAGGTGGCTCCCGCGCAGCGGTTGGCGGACTTTTGCGCCGCACGCGAATCGACGTCGCTGCCCCGAACGAGCTACCGCCCGGGGATTCGCGCGGCTCCGCTTCATGCCGAGCTCCCGATCTTCGTCGCCGAGCGCTTGCGGGGCGCGCTCAACCGCTTCGCTCGCGTGATGCGCGGCTACGATACCCGTGAGGCCGTGGCGGTGAGCGTCGAATCACGCTCGTCAAGTCCCCTGCGGGTGCTTCGCGACGCCGAGACCTTGCAATGCTCCGCCATCGCGGGACTCTTTCCCGCCGGTGAAGGCGCGGGCTACGCCGGAGGCATCGTCAGCGCCGCGCTCGACGGCTTGCGCGTCGCCGATCGTGTCGCCGCTTTTTGTCTCGTTGGCTCCAGCGCTTGAGCTCGCGCCGGGCTTGTCTACTTCTTCGGGACCGTCGACGAGCCGCAGCATCCGGCCTTCGCGCCACATCGGCGCGAGCGACACGTCGCCCTACAAGCATCTCGACCGCACGCCTCGATCGCCCGATCGTGCACGTCGAAGCGCACGTTCGCGGCGACCACCTCGATCGTTGAGATGTCCAGCCGCTTGGTACCCTCGCCTTCGAAGCGGGCCGTTGCTATGCTCTTGCGTTTTGCGACGCTCGACTTCGGCGTGGGGACGAACGATGAAGACTGCGACGGAGCTCTCTCTCTTCCTCGAGAACAAGCCGGGTGCATTGGCGGCGATCCTCGCCGACTTCAAGAAGCACCACGTGAACCTCGAAGCGATCACCGTCGTCGACCATACCGACCACGCGCTCGTCCGCATGATCGTCGGCGACACCCGGCGCGCCCTCGACCTGCTCGAGCGCGGCGGCCTGCTGGTCATCGAGGCGACGCTGCTGCGCATCGAAGCCTCCAACCGCCCCGGGGCACTCGGCGAGGTCTGCGCGCGGCTCGCTCGCGCCAGGATCAACATTCAGTACCTCTACGGCAGCGTCGGCATCAGCACGCGTGCCTGTCTGTATCTGCGCGTCTCGGACGTGGCACGCGCGAAGAAGGTTCTCACCCGATGACCATCCCGGGCCTGGGCCCCGCGATCGATCTGCGCGGCGTGCCATGCCCGGTCAACTGGGCACGCGCCAAGGTGCGGCTCGAAGCGGCGGCCCGGGGTGAACGGCTCGCCTTTCTCGTGGACGATCCGCGTTCCGTGCGCGATCTGCCGCGTGCCGCGGAAGCCGAAGCTTACGCGGTTCTCGCCGTAGAGGACGTCGAGCCCGGGGTTTGGTCCATCGTCATCGAGAAGTAGGCCTCATGAAGCGAGGCGCCACTCACCGGTGTCCATCAGTCGTTCGAGCGCGGCGACGATGCTCGGCTCCATCCAGTTTCGGTAGCCGATGTGATGGTGGACGATCCGCCCGTTACGGTCGACGATGAAGGTCTCGGGATAGCCGGTGATGCCTAGATCGGCGCCGACCTGCCCCCGCACATCGAGCAAGACCGGGAACGTGAAGCCGTGATTTTGGATCCAGGGCTTCACGTTGCTCGGCGTCTCGTCCTGGCTGACGGCGAGCAGGACGAAGTCGCGCCCCGCCATCTTCTTCGACAATGCTTCGAGCGTCGGCATCTCCTCGACGCAGGGTGGACACCACGTCGCCCACAGGTTAAGCAGCACGACCTTGCCCCGAAAGTCCTCCATGCGCGTCACCTTTCCCGCCAGATCGGGGAGGACGAAGCTCGGTGCTTCGTGCGGTCTCGCTGGAGCACGCAGCGCCGCCCACAGGCCGACGACGGAGAGCCCGACGACCAGGGCGACGCTGCCGACGACCCCCTGCTTCACGCCGGCGCCTCCTTCCCCGGTTGCCAGAGCAGAGCGACGAACCCGGCGGCGAAGAGGGCAACGGCGATCCATTGCGCCTGGGTTAATCCGGCGGCGAGAACTGGCTCGACGCGCACGCTCTCGATTAAGAAACGCCCGATGCTCGACGTCACGAGGTAGAGCCAGAAGAGCGACCCCGGCGGCAAGCCGCGCTTGCGCAGCGCCCACAGCAGACAGAAGACCGCCGAATACGCCAACGTCTCGTAGACGGGCGCGGGATGTACGTACGTATCGGGCGGCAGAGCGTTCTCGCGCAGCCACGCGTTCCAGCCGATGATGGCGCGGGGGTATTGGACGCCCCAAGGCAGCGTCGTCGGCCGGCCCCAATCACCGTCGCCCGCTACCTGACAGCCGATACGGCCGATCGCCTGCCCAATGGCCAGGGCGGGGGCGATGCAATCGACGAGCACCAGCCAGCGCAGCGAGCGACGCAAGATGAAGATCGTCACCGACAGGAACCCGCCGATGAGGCCACCGTACCAAACGAAACCGGAGCCGGAGAGCAGCGAGGACCACGGATGAACGAGGAAAGTCTGCCAGTCGGCGAGAATCGCCAGCACTCGAGCGCCGACGATGCCGCCGATGGCGGCCCACAGGACCAGCGACCACGCGTCTTCCGGATCCAGCCCCTTGTCCGCCATCCCTAGCGAAACCACGTAGCCGGAAACCAAGAAGCCGAGCGCCATCATCGCACCGAAGCTGTAGATGGTGAGCGGGCCGAGATCGATCAGAACGGGGATCATGCGGCGGAAACATAGACGAACGGCATTGGACCGGCTACGGGGCCCCTGTTGACCTGCGACCCGCCCGGTGTACGAATTGCTCGATGCCCGCGGCCGGCTTCTACGCGATCGAGAGCCACGCAATCCGCTTCGGTCGCGATGGCGAGTGGTACAGCGACGGCGAGCGCATCACCAATCGGCGCATCGCGGATCTCTTCAGCCGCTGCGTACGGCGCGGGCCCGATGGCGGCTATTGGCTGCAGATGGGAGATGAGCGGGCGCCGCTCGAAGTCGAAGACACACCGTACGTCGTCCGCCAGATCGAAGGGGATTCCGAGCGCGAGCTCCGTGTCACCTTGAACGACGGCTCCAGCGAGCTCCTCGACCCGAAGACGCTCCGCGCGGGAGGGGACCATGCGCTCTATTGTCGCGTGAAGCAGGGACAATTCGAGGCTCGGCTGCTACGACCGGCGCACTACGCGCTCGCCCGCTTCATCGAGCTCGACTCCGACGGACGGTTCCGGCTGCACGTCGGCGGGCGCGCCCATCCGATCGATGTCCGCTGAGCCGATCCTCCACGTCGTCCTCGTCGCGCCCGAGATCCCTCAGAACGCAGGAACGACGGCTCGGCTCTGCGCCGCGACCGCCGCGCGCCTCCATCTGGTCGGCCCGCTCGGCTTCTCGCTCGAGGACCGCTACCTCCGCCGCGCCGGGCTGGACTACTGGCCCAACGTCGACCTCGAGCTGCACGCCGACTGGGAGACCTTCCGTGCCGGACATCGTGCGGCGCCACTCTGGCTGTTCTCGGCGCGGGCCTCTCGCTCGTATACCGACGCGCGTTACCGGCCGGGCGATTTCCTGGTGTTCGGCGGAGAGACACGCGGGCTTCCAGAGGCTCTTCTTGCACTGCACCGCGAGCGCGCGCTGACGATTCCGATGCAGGGCGCGGCGGTGCGGAGCCTCAACCTCGCCAACGCGGCTGCCATCGTCGCGTACGAGGCGCTGCGGCAGCTCGGCCGGACCTGACACGCGACGCCGGACCCGGCCTTTTCCTTCATCGGCGATTCAGCATACAAACCCCCCGCCATGAGACGATCCCGGCGTTTGCCGAAAGTCGGCACCCATCGAGTCGACCGGCCCAAACGTTGCCCGTCGGGATTCGTCGCGACGCTGCTCCTCGGCTCGCTCATCGCGGCGTGTTACACACCGACCGTCGCGCGCACGCGCACGTACCACCCGTCGGACGCCGATCTTAGCATCACCCGCATCGTGCACGGGTCCGCCGTGATCGATTTTCGCGAGACGCGTATCTTGCTCGACCCGTGGTACTCGCCAACCCCGCCCTTCGGCCCGGCCGAAGACGTGGGTATCAGCCTCGACAACCTACCGGCCATGCGCGGCATCCTGATCACGCACAAGCACGACGATCACTTCGATGCCGAAACACTGCGTGACTATCCGAACAAGGCGCTGCGTGTCGTGGTCCCGCGCGGTCTCGGCTCGTCAATCCGGGCGATGGGATACGAGGACGTCGTGGAGCTCGACGAATGGGATCGTTCGCAGATCGGAAGCGCGATCGTCACCGCGGTTCCGGCCCGCCACAACGCCCCTGAGGATGGCTACGTCCTGCAAGGAAACGGCCTCACGCTGTACGTCGCCGGCGACACCGAGTTCGACGCCAGGCTGTTTCAGGATATCGCGTTGCGGTTCCCGACCATCGATGCGGCTCTCCTTCCCGTGGGCGGTATCCGTCTCTTTGGCAGGAGGCTCGACATGGACCCGGACGAGGCCGCCGAGGCGTTCTCCATACTGCGGCCGGCGCATGCGATCCCGTATCACTACGGCCTCACCGGGCCCTTCCCCTTCTTGACGGCCGCGTCGCGGCCAGCCAAGAGCTTCGCAAGCGCCGTGGCCGGCAAGTCGGAGAAGCCGGCGAAGGGCGCGGTGGTGATCCTGCAACCGGGGGAGAGCTGGCACCACTACCGCTGATTGCGTAACTCTCGGGCTGACAAATCTTGCCCATGCCCGGGGTTGGCGCACAGGTTTCTCCCCGATTTCCCGCAGAATCTCGCGCCGCAGAGTTCGGCACGGGACTTGCTGGTAAAATCCGCCATGAAAGAGACGCTGCTCGTCGCGGAGGATCACCAAAACGCCCGGGAGTTCATTTCCCGCGCCCTGGAGGGCGAGGGGTACGACTTGGTCTTCGCAGAAACCGGCCGCAAGGCGATGGAGATCGTCGGGCAACACCCCCCCGACGTGGCACTGCTCGACGTTTCTCTCCCGGGCGTAGCAGGCTCGGACGTTTGCCGCCAACTGAAGTCGATGCGGCGCTCGACGCCCGTCATCCTGATGAGCGAGGCTCTCGAGCCCGGTGAGCTCGCCCGGCAGAGCGCCGCTGCCGGCGCCGACGCGTTCATACCGAAGCCCTTCTCCGTGGACGAGCTGCGCACCGTATTGCGCGCGTTCGCGAAGATCCGATGCCAAGCCCTCGAGATCGAACGGCTGCGCACGGAACTGGGCGAGCGCGGCGCCGCGGTCGGCGCGGCGGCCGAGCTCGACTGGAGCCTTCCCTATCACGAGTTCACCAAGCTCGCGCGGAAGGCTTACTTCGAGCATGCGCTACGGGTCGCCGGCGGCAACAAGTCCAAGTTGGCGCGCGACTCGGGGCTCGATCGCTCCACGCTCTACGTCCACTTGCGAAACCTCGGGATGCTCCACAAGTAGGCCGCGGCGCCTCAGAGATTCTCGCGACAGTAGGCGATCTGGCCCGGGGCCTCAGCCACGCCCACTTCGATCAATCGCACCCCACGGCGCTGGAGATCCGGCAGCTCGGCCTGAATTCTCGCGAGCACGTAGCGTGCGAGCTCCTCCGCCGAAGTGTGCACGATCGGCAGCAGCACCACATCAGACTCCGGGAACGAAAATCGCGCGCCGTCCTCATACTTGACCATGACCTGCCCGTCCACACGCTCCACACTCAGACAATCGCTCTCGAAGGGAAGCAGCACTCGCTCGTCGAGCCGCTCGCAGACTCGCTTGGTCGTCTGTTTGACGAGACCGAAGTCGAGCACGTAGCCGTCGCTCCCGAGACTCCCTTCGACTCGCACGGATACTTGGTAGTTGTGTCCGTGCAGCGGCTCGCGAAACCCCCGGTAGGCGATGAAGTGCGCCGCCGAGAACTTGAGGTAGTCCTTGAAGACGTGGACCTGGTAGGTGTGCTCCACTACGCCACACCTCCAGCAGCCTCGCCGAGTGAGGTCGGCGAAGGCTCGGCGGGCTCGGCCGCCGCGACCTCCGCAAAGCGGCAGAGCACACCGAGGATCGCGTCCTTGCTGCGCGCCTCGTTGATCGCGGCGCGGACAGCCGCGCCGCTGCGCAGGCCCTTGGTCACGCGTCCGGCGAATTGCCGCAGGCGCGCGGCCACGACCACGGGAGTGTAGTCTTCCTCGAGGTAGGCGGCGTAAGTGCGCAGGGTCTCAAGGCGCTCTTCGAGGGACGGTCGGTGAGGCTCCACCCCGCGCCGAAGCTCTTCCACCTGGCGGAAGATCCATGGGTTGGCGAGCGCGCCGCGGCCGATCATCACGGCATCCGGATGGTACATGCGTTCGCGGCGTAGCGCATCCCACGGCGTCGTGACGTCACCGCTCCCGGCGACCGGGATCGTCACGCGCGCGCGGATCGCCGGGATCACGCTCCAGTCCGCCTCGCCGTGATAGAGCTGGACGCGAGTCCGCCCGTGCACCGTGAGCATCGACACGCCACTCGCTTCGGCGATCGCCGCGATCTCGGCTGCGTTCAAGCTGCCTTCGTCCCAGCCGGAGCGCATCTTGAGCGTGACCGGGATCGACACTTCGGAAACGACCGCGCGGAGGATTGCTTTCAGGCGCTCCGGCTGCCGCATCAGCTCGCAGCCGCCTCCCCGCTTGACGACCTTCGGGACGGGGCAGCCGCAGTTGATGTCCAACATGTCGGCGCCGCTCTGCTCCACGAGGCGAGCCGCTCGCGCCATGCGATCGACGTCGGCGCCGAAGATCTGGACCGCGATCGGCTTCTCCTCGGCGCGGAAGCGCATCATGCCGAAGCTCTTCGCGTTGTCCCGCGTCAGCGCCTCGACGCTGATGAACTCGGTGAGCATGAGCCCGACCGCGCGGCCGCTCGCGCGCCGCACGATGCGCCGGAAGGCAGAATCGGTGACCCCTGACATCGGCGCGAGCAGAAGCCTGGGCGACACCTCGATGGGCCCGATGCGCAACGGCCCGCGCGGATCCACAGGCCTCATTCCTCAGAGCACCTCTTCCACGAGCGCCATCGGCCTGAGAAGCGCGTCGGGAACGTCGGCCACGAGACGGGAGGGTCGGCCGAACGCCGGACCGGTGCCGCGCTCGAAGTACTGGATCGGATAGCAAAGGTAGAGGAGCCGCTTCGCTCGTGTGATCGCCACGTAGCAAAGCCTCCGCTCTTCCTCGAGCTCCGCGTCATCGATCATCGATTGTTGCGCGGGGAATTTTCCGTCCGCCGCCCAAATCAAAAACACCGTGTGCCACTCGAGGCCTTTGGCGCTGTGAATCGTCGAGAGCGTCAGCCGGCTCTCGTCTTCGGGCTCGGCGAGCGTGCCCCCGACCGCGTCCGAAGGCGGCTCGAGAGCGAAGTCGCTGAGCATCGACTCCAGCGTCGGATAGCGCGCCGCGATCGTCACCAAGTGCTCGAGGTCTTTCAGCCGTCGCGGATGATCGTCGGGATGCGCTCGCTCGAGGATCGGCTGATAGTGCGCGATCACGCGCTCGAGCGCCGTGGCGGGGCGGACCGGACTTGCGCCGAGAGCGGCGATGAGCGCCGTCAATCGCTCGAGCTCCTTCGAGCTCGCCTCCCGCCGAGCCGGGACGCGCAGCGCCGCGAGATCGCCGCCGGCGGCGCCGACCGCGTCGACCATCTGGCCGGCGCTCTTCGGGCCGATGCCTTCGAGAAGTAGCAGGACGCGGAGCCAAGAGACCGTGTCGAGCGGATTGGCCGCGACGCGCAAATGCGCGATCACGTCCTTGACGTGCGCCGTTTCGACGAACTTGAATCCGCCGCGCTTGACGAACGGCAAGTCCGCCCGAGCAAGCTCGAGCTCGAGGTCGAAGGAGTGGAAGCTCGAGCGGAATAACACGGCG
>JBEVNX010000030.1:0-12373 GCA_040507895.1 Binatia bacterium
GCCTGGCTTGTTCAGGAACGCCTATCGGCGCACGGTCAGGCGACGTGCGACACGTCTGGGTTCTTGGTTGGGGCGAGCCCATACACGGCGCCATACTGCTAGGCCAGATGGACGGAGCATCGACTGAGCGCGATGGTTTGCACGACGCGACCATGGCTCACCGGCCGCCGTTCAATCCACGAGCGAGTTCACATCGCGATTCGCACCTATCCGCCGCTCATACGATCGATGCGCTCGATCACGTCGGCGTACTCGCTCATCATCTCGTAGACGATCTGCCGCGTCTTCGTCACCTGGTTCATCGAGCCGACGATCTGTCCGACGAAGTAAGTGGCGAGCGACCGAGCCTGATGCCGCTGTCCGGCAAGCTTCGCAGCTTTCGCAAGAGGCGGCTCCGCCAAGAGACCCTGGAGTGGCGCCGGTAACGGAGCGGGCGCGCCCGCGGCTTCCCAGGCATCGGTCCAAGCGCTGCGGAGTTGGCGTGCGGGCTTGCCGGTGCGGGAACGCGCCCGCACCGTGTCGGACGAAGTCGCGGCGAGGAACTTCTCCTTGACCGCGGGATTGGTCTCCGCTTCTTCCGTCGTCAGCCACACCGACCCGCACCAGACTCCTTCGGCTCCGAGCGCCAGGGCCGCCGCTACTTGGCGACCGCGGCCGATGCCCCCCGCAGCGATGACAGGGACCGGCGCAACGGCGTCGACGATCTCGGGAACCAGGACCATCGTGGCGATCTCACCGGTGTGGCCTCCGGCCTCGGTCCCCTGGGCGACGATGAAATCGACGCCACGAGCGACCGAACGGATTGCATGGTCCACGCGGCCCGCGAGCGCCGCGGTCTTGACGCCCTTCTCCTTCGCTCGACGGATCATCTCTTCCGTCGGTGATCCGAGAGCGCTGGCGATCAGCCTGATAGGATGGCGAAGCGCCACGTCGAGGAGCGAGGCCGAGCGCTTCGACCAGAGAACGCTTCCTTCGCGGGCTAGACGGATGCTGCCCCAAAGCTCTTCGCGCGTCGCCTCGATGCCGTGGTCGGCGAGAAGATGCAGCACGAAATCGACTTGAGCCTCCGGCAGGAGGTCCGCGACGCTCTTGGCCCCGCTTGCGATCTCGCCCTCTTTGGAGGGAAGCAAGACGTCGACGCCATACGGCTTGTCGCCGATCTGCTTCTCGATCCACTGAAGCTCGACTTCGAGCTCCTCCGGCGTGAATGTGATCGCACCGAGAACGCCGAAGCCGCCCGCCTTGCTGACCTCCGCGACCACGTCGCGGCAATGGCTGAAGGCGAGAATCGGGAAGTCGATGCCCAGTTGCTCCGTGACGACGGTTTTCATGGCGCCTCCTGTGCCGATGCCACAGCTGCTAACCGGCGGCGACGGGCGTGACAAGAGACGACACGCTCCGCGTTCATCTCGGCCTCTACCTCCTACCCCTTCGTCATCCGACTACCGTCGCGCGCCAGCTGTCGACGCTCTGGGAATACGCCGGCAGCCGCCTGGTGTTCGTGGTCGGCGTCGGCGGCGATGATCGGCGTGAGATCGAGCTCTGCGGCATCGACTCGCGCACGCGCGGAAGACGAATGGACGATTGCCTCACGATACTTCGAGGGCTCCTCGGCGGAAGGGCCCCGTGCCGCCGATCTGGAACCGCTTCGCCCTGCAACCGCGTCTACGCATGTGGGGTACGCGATTCGCGACGCCGGCCGAGCGGGAGCTCGCGCGAGAAGCGAATCGCCGTGCCGGCTGGCCGGACTGGCTCGGCGTTACGGTCCGTGAGGCAGTTTGAACGATCGCCCCTTGAAGTGCATCACGGGAGGTGTCAGGCGAGATTCTGAACCCCGGAGATGCCTATGAGCATCAAACTCAACCACATGATCGTGTTCGCACGAGACAAGAAGGAATCGGCCGGATTTCTGACCGAGATCTTCGGACTGCCTCCAGCGGTGCCGTTCGGCCCGTTCCTCGCGGCGCAGGTCGACGACGTCACGTTGGATTTCGACGAGGTGGAGGACGTCGTCCCCGGGCACTACGCCTTTCTCGTCAGCGAATCCCAGTTCGACGAGATTTTCGGCCGCATCAAGAAGCGCAACCTACCGCATTGGGCCGATCCGTTTCAGCAGAAGCCCGGAGCGATCAACCGCAACGACGGCGGCCGCGGAGTCTATTTCAAGGATCCGAGCGGCCACCTCCTCGAGATCATCACGAGGCCTTACGGCTCGGGAGGGTGATCCCGTCCCGGGCCCACAGCCAAATCTCCGGGATTCTGCTGGATGTAGTACGCGCGACCGTCGCGAAAGGCACCGAAGCCACGCGTGAATCGCCCTTCGGAGGCAACTCGATTTTGATCACCTTGGCGCCCATCTCCGCCAGGAGCCGGGTACACGTCGCGCCGGCGAGCACCTGGGTGAAATCGAGCACCTTATAACCGTCGAGCACCTGCCACATCAGACATCCTCCCCTGAGAGCCTCGAATACAGAGACTGTGCCGCGATCCCCTGTTTCTATGGTAGAGGCAAGCTGGGAGGAACGCGCATGGCCCACGTCGCTCAGGTCACGTGCCCACACGACTGTCCGGACTCGTGCCTCATGGACATCACCGTCGATGAGGGAAGGGCGATAAAAGTCAGCGCCAGCAAAGAGCACCCTTTCACGCGCGGCGCGCTCTGCGCCAAGGTCAACAAGCTCCTCGACCGGGTGTACGCGCCCGACCGCCTCCTGTACCCGGTCAGGCGGGTCGGACCGAAGGGACCAGGGGCGCAGTTCGAGCGCATCTCCTGGGACGAGGCGATCGCTACGATTGCGACGCAGATGAAAGACGCAATCACGGCACATGGGCCACAATCGATCCTCCCCTACTCGTACCGCGGCAACAACGGCGTCTACCAGAGCAATGCCATTGACCGCCGTTTCTTTCACACCCTCGGGGCCTCGACCCTGGCACGCACCATCTGCGCGGGAGGTTTGTACGGAGCTCTCGCGTACGGAGACGTTTTCTTCGGCTTTGCGCCCGACGGCCTGGTCGAAAGCAAGCTGATCATTTTCTGGGCCTCGAACCCGCTGGACACCGGCCTGCACATCTGGCCGCTCGTGCAGGAAGCCAGGCGGCGGGGCGCGAGACTCATCGCCATCGATCCTTACCGCTCGCGCACCGCGCGCGCGTGTGACGAGCATGTTTTCCTGCGACCGGGGACCGACGCAGCCCTGGCTCTGGGCTTGATGAAAGTGATCGAAGAAGAAGGGCTCGTCGACGCAGAATACGTGCAGCAACACACCGTCGGTTACGACTTGTTCGCCGAGCGCCTGCGCTCCCTGTCTCTGGCAGATCTTTCGCGAGCCTGCGACGTGTCGGAGAGCAAGATTCGATACCTTGCCCAAATCTATGCCTGCACCAAGCCCGCGGCGATTCGCACGGGCATCGGCATTCAGCGCTGTGGCGGCGGCGCGGCCGCTGTACGGGCGGTGGCCAGCCTCCCAGCCCAGACCGGGGCATGGCGGGAGATCGGCGGTGGGCTCTGCACGTTCGGCGGCGCCATGTTTGGCGCCCAGGACATGGGAAGGGCGATGCGCTTCGACCTCTCGCCCGCGGGCACGCGCGAGATCAACATGGTGCGCCTCGCCGAGCACCTGCTCGACCCCACCTTCGACCCGCCGATCAAGGTGATCTACAACTACAACTGCAATCCGGCGGCCTCGCTGCCGGATCAACCCGCCCTACGCGCCGCCTTGCAACGACCCGACCTTTTCATGGCCGTCCACGACACGTTCCTCACCGATACCGCTGACTATGCGGACATCGTGCTTCCCGCCACATCGCCGCTAGAGCACGAAGACGCGGTTCTGGCTTACGGCGGCGATTTTGGGGGCTTCAGCCCTAGGGCGATCGCCCCGCTCGGCGAAGCGAAGTCAAACGCCGAAGTTTTCCAGTTGCTCGGCCGGACGCTCGGACTGACGGAGCCGGCGCTCTACGTTTCCGCGGCCGAATTGATGACGGAGGCACTGAGGAAGGGGCTGCCCGCAGACCAATTCACCAAGCACCCATATCTGAAGACCCGTGCCGCACCCGACCTCCTGCCCCATGCGAACGGCCGGTTCCATACACCGTCGCGCAAGTTCGAGTTTCATTGTGAGAAGATGGCAAACGACGGACTCGACCCACTGCCGGCCTTCGTGCCGCCGCACGAAACGCTAGGCGCCGGTCCCTACCCGCTGAACTTCCTACCGCGCAAGCACAAGGATTCGCTCAACTCGTCCTACGGACATTTGCCGGTAATGCGTCGGCAAGAGCAGGCGGCGCGCACACTGGAGATCCATCCTCGTGATGCCGCGGCGCGAGGACTTGACGACGGTACGGAGGTCAGGGTGTTCAACGCCCGCGGCGCCTTCATTCTCCCGCTCAAGATCTCGCACAACGTTTCGCCCGGCACGGTTGCCACCTTCTGGGGCTGGTGGGACAAGCTTTCCGGCAGCAAAGGGACCGTGAACAACGTCACGTCGGCCAAGCTCACCGACCTCGGCGGTGGTGGCACCTTCTACGACTGCAGAGTCGAAGTCGAACGGTGGGGCGGGACGTTGTTGTAGCGCCATCGCGGCAACGGAAGTCACTGAGCCCGCGGCGTCGCCTCAGGGCTTCATCCGCCGAAGGCTCGCGGTCTGAAGCCGTAGAGAGCACGCGAAGCAAGAGCACCTCGCCGACGCCCCGGTCGGCCGGGGCTAGCGGGCGGACACCAGACGACATCTCCCGGCTGGAGTTCTTCGATCGGCCCTCCCCATCGCTGAGCCCAACCGAAGCCCGCTGTCACTATGAGATGTTGACCGAGGGGATTATGCCACGCGGTACGAGCGCACGGCTCGAATGTAACGGTGGCGGCCGTCACACGGGCAGGATCGGGCGCCTGGTCGGACGTGGATACGTCCATCGGAGTCCTTGAATGTTCCCGACCCGATGCCGGGACACCGAGCTTGTTCGATGGATCGCTTTGTGCTCAGGTGCCGCTGGACGTCGACAGCGCGACCGACGCGATCACCGCAGGGGGAGTCAGTATGACAACCGCGCTCATCACCGGCTGCGCCTCGGGCTTCGGCGAGCGAGCTGCCCTGGTGCTGGCACGCAAGGGCCTGCGAGTCGCCGCAGGCGTTCGCGACTTCGGCCGCGCCCAGGGTCTGGTCGATGCCGCGGCCCGCGAGAAGCTGCCCGTGGAGTTGGTGAAGCTCGACGTGCGCAGCGACGAGTCGGTTGCGGCCGCCGTGGCCGACGTGCATGCGCGGATGGGCCAGATCGACATCGCGATCAACAATGCAGGACTGCATCTGATCGCACCCGCGGAACTGTGCTCGATTCGCGATTGCCAGGCCATTCTGGATACCAACGTGCTGGGCGCGCTGCGGGTCATGCAGGCTGTCCTTCCGGAGATGCGGCGGCGCCGCGCCGGCCGCATCGTCATCGTCACCTCCGCCGGGTCGTTCGTGGCCGTCCCGCACATGGCGATGTACACGGCGAGCAAGCACGCGCTCGACGCTCTCTCGGCTGCCATGGCCAACGAGGTGAAGCCGTTCGGCATCGTCATCACGACCGTCGCACCGGGCACGTTCCACACGGCCATGGCGCAGAAGGGCCTGCTGCCGCGCGAGACCTACGACTACAGCCCCTATGCCGCCGCCCAGTGCCCCCAGCACATCAAGGACATCGAGGAGGGCCCAGACCCCGAGCCCGTAGCCGACGCCATCATGCGCGCCGCGCTCGATCCCGATCCGCCCCTGCGCGTCCTGGTTGGCAACGGGTTGGACGCCTCGCTGGGTCCCGTGGTCGCCATGCACGACAGCTTCCAGTCGTGGTTCGCCCCACGCGAGGCGGGGGCGGCTCCTTCGTCCCCCTTGCTGAAGAGTGCGCCGTAGGCGGTCGCTCGCAACGTCGTGTAAGGTTCGCTTCCGCACCAACATGCTCCACACCTACGTACGTCATGCCAACGAGGGAGAGTTCCAACTCGCTACGCCAGGGATCTTTGTTCGCGACCTCGGCGTCGGCGACATCACCCGCGGTGAGCTCGCCGCTCAGGTGGTGCGCATCGAGCCGGAAGGGGCGTACATCGAAGAGCTGCACCGGCACGACGAAGGGTTCTCGCTGGCCTACGTGCTCAAAGGCTGGCTTGACGTGGAATTCGAGGAGATCGGGGTGCAGCATCTCGGTCCGGGCACCGTCATCCCCGCGTACAACGGACCCAGACACCACGAGCTTGCCTGCGGCGACGGATTCGAGCTCCTGCTTCTGGTGACGCGGAAGTCGATGAGCGGAGACGACCGGCAGCGGATCATCGTGCAACAGGAGCGCGACGCGCCGTACAAAGCAGGATTCAGGGACAACTTCCTGTGTCGCGACTTCGGACTCACGCCGCTGACCGGTGGACGCATGGTGGCGCAGTCGATCAAGGCGCTGCCTGGTCAGGGTCCACACCGGCGGTGGCACGCGGGCACCCCCGACTTCCGGTTCGTCTACGTGGCCAATGGCTGGGCGGAGTTCGAGTACGAGGACATCGGCGCCGTTCGACTGGAGAAAGACTCGATGGTCTACCACCCGCCGATGATCCCTTACGTCGACGTGGCGTGCAGCGACGACGTGGTGATCGTGGAAGTCGTCACCCCCGAATTCGAACCCGCGCCGGCGAGACTCCGCGCTCCGTCGGCGAGCCGAACCGATTAGCGCGGTACATTTCCTCCGGCAGGCCGGTGGTGCGCTAGGAGACGCATGCACTTGGAGGCGGAAAATACTCGGATGCTTGTCCACGGCCTGATCGTCATGGATGCTTTGCTCGAGCCGGCATGCTCTGGTCTCGAAGCGCCATGAACGACGGCTGCACCCCGCGCGCACAACTTCACGCTCTGACACCGACGACCGCGATCGGAGTGCCCCGGCGAGAGCAAGGGCTCTTCTCCGATGACTGAGCCCCGGACCTGACGAGCCGACAGAGCGGAGCCACGCGTGCTAAGAACCATGGAACGAGACCCCGCGCAACGTTGAACGCCCACGAACCCAGCCACGCCGGGGACTACAGCCGTGAGTAGCTCGCTAGCCCAAAGCTAGACCCGAAGGGACAAAGATCCATCCCTTTGGAGATGGGGGCTATCGCACGACGGAGCCTTCTCCCACGGTGTCTCGAGGTGGAGATCGCCCCTCCCGCCGCCTAAAATCCGACCCGATGGCCCTGAAACGTCCTCGCTGGAAGCCCGGACGAGTTCTGCTGCTGGAGCACGACTCGAAGATCCTGCGCGGCAATCCGCTCGGCGACCCGCACGTTCGTCAGCTCGCGGTCTGGCTGCCTGCCGAGTACGACGAGGGCGCGACGCACCAGCGCGGACGGCGCTTTCCGGTGCTCTACGATCTCGTCGGATTCACCGGCTCGGGGCTCGCCCACGTCGCGTGGAAGAACTTCAGCGAGAACGTGCCCGAGCGCGCCGCGCGGCTCGTGCACGAGCGAAAGATGGGTCCGGCGATCCTCGCCTTCCCCGACTGCTTCACCGCGCTCGGCGGGAACCAGTACGTGAACTCGTCGGCGATCGGCGACTACGCCGACTACCTCACCCGTGAGATCGTGCCGTTCGTCGACCGCGAGCTCCGCACGCTCGCCTCGCGCGATCACCGCGGCTGCTTCGGTAAGTCGTCGGGCGGCTACGGAGCGATGCTGCACGGCATGCGTTACGCGTCGACCTGGGGCGCCGTCGCCAATCACTCGGGCGACGCCTACTTCGAGTTCATCTACTGGCACGACTGGCCGAACACGCTGAACGAGCTCGCCAAGTACCGTCGCCGCCGGTCGCGCGCGGGCCGCTTCGACGTGAGCAAGGCCGAGCGAGGCGCCGACCGTGGGCGCGATGATGGGCGGGTGAAGCGCTTTCTTCGGGCCGTGTGGAGCAAGCCCAAGCTATCGACGTCGGAAGCGCACTGCATCATGAACCTTTGCATGGCCGCCACTTACGACCCCGATCCGCGGGCGCCAAATGGCTTTCGGCTGCCGGTGAACCTCGAGACCGGCGAGGTCCTCGCCGAGCGCTGGGCGCGCTGGCGCGCCCACGATCCCGTGAACCTCGTCGGGAAATACCGAAGCAACTTGAGGTCGCTGCGCGGCATTTACATCGACTGCGGCTCGCGCGACCAGTTTCACATCCACTATGGCTCGCGCATCCTTTCCAAACGGCTGCGCGAGGCCGGCGTCGATCACGTCTACGAGGAGTTCGACGACAACCACTCCGACATCGACTACCGGATGGATATCTCGCTGCCGTTCCTCTACCGCGCGCTGAAGCCGTAGCGTGGCGGTCGGGCACGCCACTGCTCGAAGGGGCTTCGCGTCAATCGAGTGCGGAGACGTGAAGCGACTAGGCAATCCCCACTGGAGCGACGAGGGGCTGCCGATCGGCGTGCAGCTCGTCGCCGCGTTCGGCCGCGAAGACCTCCTCCTGCGCGTGGCGGCGCAGCTCGAGGCCGACGGCGCGTGGCGGGGCCGTCGCCCCCCGGATCCACGCCTGACGGACGACGATCCGCTCAGGCGCCTTCGGGGGTCGCGGTGAAGGTGCGGCGCGTGCAGCGGACGAAGCGCCAAATCCTCGCCGCCTTGCTCCGGGACGAGCCGACGATCGCGCAGCGGATCGACCCCCCTGAGCTCGAGCGCGCCTACTTGATTTGGAACGGGATCGCCGTGACGGTCTTGCCGTCCTCGATGAGCTCCACCCGGTAGCCGCCCGCCGGCAGGGGGCCGCCGCCACTCATCGCCAGCGTCCAAGCGGATTCCCCGGAAGCCTCATCGACGTTCTCGCCCTGCGTGAGGACCACCTTGCCTTCCCGGGACCAGCGTACGTCCATCCGCCGCCCCATCGGCGATCCGTCCCAGCGATACCAGACGACAACGTTCTTCACCCCTTGACGAAAGGTGTTGCCAACCTTTCTCGGATCGAACTGGCTCGTTTCGCTGGAGCAGAGGCTCACGTCCTTGATCGCTGCGTCGGCGCTCCTCGGTGCGAATTGGGGGAGCGGTCGCCTGGTGGATGCTGCCGCTTCACCCGCGGCGGGCCTTTTCGCCTCTGCCGCGGAAGCAGTCGACGGGGTGAAGCCGTCGCCGACAGCCACTGCACCGGTCCCAACGAGCAGCGCACCGGCTAGCGCGCCGAGATGTGTAAAGCGCCGCGCTTCGCCCCGTGCTACTGGCTTCCCCGCGACCCGGTCAGCGAATCGTCGATAGGCAGGCGCCGGCATTTCTTCGTTCACGCCTCCGCGCTCAGCCCCCTAGCCCGTAGCATTTCGAGACGTTCTTCCAGAGGATCGCTTGTCGTGCGTCCTCGGTGAGCGGCTCGAGCAGCTCGGCGAGCTCGTCGAGATAGTCGTCGTCGTGGTCTGGGTGCGGGAAATCGGACGCCCAGAAGAAGCGATCGGCGCCGACGAAATCGATGATGCGCGAAACGGCCTTCTCGTCGGGATCGGCCGAAATCCAGCACTGACGCTTGAAGTAGTGGCTCGGCGGCTCCTTCATCTTCGTCGTGCGCCCGAGCGGTCCGTGGAAAACCTCGTCCATGCGGTCGAGTAGATAGCCGATCCAGCCGGCCTGAGACTCGAGCACCACGAACTTCAGCTTCGGGAAGCGGTCGAACAGCCCGTGGTGGAAGACCGACGCGAACGCCTGCTGCATCCCTTGCGCGACGGTCACGTCGTAGAACCAGGTGAAGTCGAACGGCTCGCGCTGCATGAGCTCGTCGAAGCGGTTGTGGACCGACAGCTCGGGCGGGTCCGCGGTCGGATGAAGCGAAATGGGCACGTCGAGATCCTGAGCCTTCGCCCAAAAGAGATCGAAGTCCGGATGCCCGGGCGACTTTCGCTGCCAGTTGAACGGGTGGATGAAGGCGCCCTTGGCGCCCGCGCGCACCGCACGCTCCAGCTCGCGCGCCGCTTCCGCGACGTCGCCGAGGCTCACGTGGGCGATCGGCACCAAGCGCCCCATCGAGTCGGAGCAGAAATCGACGATCCAGCGGTTGTAGGCGCGGCAGTACGCGCCGGCGAGTTCCGGATCTCTCACCTCCGACTCCCACAGGATGCCGATCGTCGGATAGAGAATCGCCGCGCGCATGTGCTCGTTCTGGATTCGCTCGACCCGCTCCTTCGCATCCATGGCTCCGAAGGGAGCGCACTTCACGTAGGTACGATCCGGACCGGGCACGATTTCCTTTTCACCCATCCCGCCGAGGACTCCGGCGAATCCCGGCGGCAGCAGACGCGAAGGCTTGCCGTCGATGAGAAAGACCTCCAGGCCGTCGGAGTTCTTGGCGAGGCCGATCGCGCGATCACGATGCTTCGGATCGATGTATCTTTGCCATGTGTCGGGCGGCTCGAGCACGTGGCCATCGGCGTCGATTGCGCCGATCACGGAAGCTGGGCCTGGCCGTCCCTTCTTCACGAGTTTCGTGGACATGGGCTTCTCCTTCGCGCAAAACGAGGTGGCGCTGCCGACGAGCTAGGTCGAAGCACGGCGTGTCGTAGTTTTAGAATCGGATCGCGCACGGGCCAAATCGGAACGCCGACAGGGTGCACTGATTTCACACCCCAGGGTTATACAGGAAAAGGCCGCATGTCAGCGCTCGCCCGTGGCTCTCTGCCGTGTATTTTCGCACCAAGCGGCCCGCGGGTCAGGAGTCGAACTGAAGAAGGGAAGCCGGGGTCCGGAACATGAACTTCGAGCTCGTGTCCGAGCACCAGATGCTGCGCGACAGCGTACGCGAGTTCTTCGATCGCGAGCTGCCCGAGGAGCGCATCCGCGAGATGGACCGCTCGCGCCGTATCCCGCGTGATATCTGGAGGCGCTTCGCGCGGATGGGCTGGCAGGGAATCTCGGTGCCGACCGACTACGGTGGCGGCGGCGCGGACGTTTCCACAGCGGCCGTCTTCTGCGAGGAGCTCGCGCGCCGCTTTCCTTCGCTCGCCACCGACTGGCTGCTCGTCTCGATGACCGCACGGGTGCTGCGCGAGTTCGGCACGCCCGCGCAGAAGAAGGAGCTGTTGCCGCGGCTCGCCGCGGGCGACTTCCTGATGAGCTTCGGCATGAGCGAGCCGGGCGGCGGTACCGACGTGCTCGCCCTCGAGACGCGCGCCACGCTGCAGGGCGACGAGTGGGTGGTGCGGGGCCAGAAGCTCTACACCTCGTTCGCCGACGACGCCGACGCCATACTGGTGCTGTGCCGCACCGACCCTGCGGAGGGCACGAAGCGCGCACGCGGCCTCTCGCTCGTGCTCACGCCGCGCCACCAGCCCGCAGTGCAGGTGCGCCGCCTCGAGCTGATGGGCATGCGCGCGGCGTGCACGTGCGAGGTGTTTCTCGATGACGCGAGGGCGCCGGCGGACGCGCTGGTCGGGAGCCGGGGCGACGGCTGGCGCACGCTGCTTGCCTCACTGGACGAGGAGCGCATCCTTTGCGCGGCGATGTATGTCGGCATTGTCAGTGCCGTGCTCGATCAAGCGCTGCAATACGCGCGCGACCGCAACGCCTTCGGCCGGCCGATCGGTGCCTTCCAAGCGGTGCAGCATCCGCTCGCAGAGACTGCTACCGAGCTCGAGCAGATCCGCCTGATCACCGCCAAGGCCGCCTGGCTGCAGAGCAACGGCCGCGAGTGTGCGACGGAGGCCGCGATGGCCAAGCTCGCCGCTTCCGAGGCCGCGATCCGCGCCACCGACCGCTGCATGCGGGTGCTGGGCGGCTACGGCCTGGTGGAAGTCAGCGCTATGGAGCGCCTTTTCCGCGATGCCCGCCTTGGCCTCTTCAGCCCGATCTCGAACGAGATGGTGCGCAACTTCGTCGGCGAACGGCTCGGCCTTCCCCGCACGTATTGACGAGGATCACGCGGCACTTCGTGACGGTAGAATCGCGGCGCGCTCGCGCTGCGGCACGCTTCCGGGCTTCACAAACTACGACTTCGTCGTCATCGGTGGTACGCAAATGGTTGTCCGGTCTTCCGGGGAACCAGAACGTATGAGCGTCACCGTCCTCAAGCCCGCGAAGTTCCCGTGGTTCGACTACTCGCGCTATTCGTTCTCGCTCGGGCTGATGGGCGCGACCGGAACCTATCTCTCGGGGAACACCGCCTCGGAATACGATCCGGCCGCGAAGCGCATCGTGGTGCGCGGCGGCATGACCGACCAGCTGCGAACCGTCTGGGCGAAGATCGGGGCGATCCTCGAGTCCGGGGGCTTGGGCTACGGCGACGTCACGTGCGTCGTCGAGTACGTGAAGCCCGAGGGCATCGAGCGCTACGCGGAAGCGGCTGCAGTGCGGCGCGAAGTTTTCGGCAAGCACGAGCCGGTGTTGCACACCGTACCCGTCAAGGCACTGCTGCGGCGGGATGCCTTT
>JBEVNX010000043.1:0-11447 GCA_040507895.1 Binatia bacterium
TCTATCGCACCTCGACGTTCGTGTTCTCGAGCCCCGAGGCGGCGGAGCGGGCGTTCGCGATCGCGCTCGGGAAAGTTCATCCGCGCGAGGAAGAAGACGTTGACCTGATCTACGCGCGGCTCTCCCATCCCAACGCCGAGATCGTCGAGGATCAGCTCGTGCCGCTCGAACGCGGCGCTCGGGCGGCGGCGGTCTTCAACTCGGGCATGGCGGCGATCGCCACGCTCTGCTTCGCGATGCTGCCCAAGGGCTCTTCCCTGCTTCACACCGAGCCGCTCTACGGCGGCACGCAGCACTTCGTGCACCAGGTGCTCGAGCCGCTCGGCTTCGAGGTGGTGGGCGTCCCGGCCGGCGACGCCGCCGCGCTCGCCGTCGCGGCAGCGCAACTCCCTGCCCTGCGGCTCATTCTCGTCGAAACCCCCGCGAATCCGACGCTTCGCATGTCGGACATCGCGCACGCCGTCTCCGTCGCGCGCGCCCACGTCGCCCGCCCGCGCGTGGCCGTCGACAACACGTTCCTCGGCCCGGTGTTCCAGCATCCCCTCGAGCTCGGCGCAGACTTCGTGGTCTATTCAGCCACCAAGTTTCTCGGCGGCTTCAGCGACGTGCTCGCCGGCGTGGTGATGTCAGCCGATCCCGCGCTGGTGGCGGAGCTCCGCGGTTTGCGGGCGTTGTTCGGCAACATCCTCCAGGCCGACGAATCCTGGATTCTCGACTCGCGGCTCTCCACGGTGGGTTTGCGTATGACGCGGCAGAGCAAGAACGCGCAGAAGATCGCCGAGCGGCTTGCCGGCCATCCGCGCGTGAGGCACGTATTCTACCCGTCGCTGTTCACCGATCCCGAGCAGACGCGGATCCGCGACGCGCAGTGCGACTTCCCGGGATCGCTCTGCGCGCTCGAGATCGACGGCGGCAAGACGGGCGCCTTCGATTTCCTACGCCGGCTGAAGATCGCGCGCAACGCGGTGAGCCTCGGCGGCGTCGAGACGCTCGCCTGCCATCCGCTCACCACCACGCACAGCGAGCTGTCGGCCGAGGAGCTGTCGAGAGCCGGCATCACCGAGGGCCTGGTGCGGATCTCGATCGGCACCGAGCACTGGCGCGATCTACTCGCGGACTTCGAAAGGGCCTTGGAAGGCTAGCGACGGTTCGAACAATCACGGCAGGCCCGCGGCCGTACCGACCGCTGCAGGGATGAGCGGCAACGCTGCTCCATCCGTGCTGAAGACCGGGCAAGCTGCGCGCAGAGCATGCCGAAACGAGGCAGCGCAACCCTGCGCGCCGACTCCATCCGGAGCGCCGCCCACCGTCCCGTGCCCACGGGCCGCCGACTATTTGGGCGGCATCCGAATCGCGCCGTCGAGCCGTATCGTCTCCCCGTTCAGCATCTCGTTCTCGACGATGTGGCAGACCAGCGCAGCGAATTCCGCCGGCCGCCCGAGGCGCTTCGGGAACGGCACGTCCTTGGCCAAGGCCTGACGAGCTTCCGCCGGCAGCAGCGCGAGCATGGGCGTATCGAAGATTCCCGGGGCGATCGTCATGCAGCGGATGCCGAGGGAGGCGAGGTCGCGCGCGATCGGCAGCGTCATGCCGACGACCCCGCCCTTCGAGGCGGAGTATGCGGCCTGGCCGATCTGACCGTCGAACGCCGCCGCGGAGGCGGTGTTGATGATGACGCCGCGCTCGCCGTCGTCGTTCGGCTTGGCCTCCGACATGCGCGCGGCGGCTAGGCGAATGACGTTGAAACTGCCGACGAGGTTGATCTCGACGGTTTTCTTGAAGATCTCGAGCGGCATGGGGCCCTGCTTCGTGACCGTGCGCGCCGCCGTGCCGACGCCCGCGCAATTGACGACGATGTGAATGCCGCCGAACCGCTCGACGGTCTTGCCCACGGCCTGATCGACCTGCTCGCCGCTGGTCACGTCGGCCGCGCAGAACAGACCGGAAAGCTCCTTCGCCACGCGCTCGCCTGCGGACTGGGGCCGGTCGACGATTGCCACGCGCCCGCCGCGTTTGACTAGCTCCCGCGCCGTCGCTTCGCCGAGCCCGGAGGCCCCGCCGGTCACCAATGCCACGCTGCCTTCGATCTTCATTCGCGCCGTTCCTTTCCCGCGCCGAGATCGCCTTGTGTCGCACCCCGGGTCGGAGCTGACAATAGGCGCGGCCTCGATCGCCCTCAGGGTTGGCGGTTTCGCCGGAAGGCGGTCCATGGCCCGGCTCGACGCCATGCGGACCACGCGGGGGAAATCGAGAGCGCGTCGTATACCGGATGCGAGCTCGGCACCAGCGCGAGCTCCGTGCCCCAGCGATCGAGAATGGCGGGCGCGCTTCGCCGTGCTCCGGGGCTCTCGAGCGAGAACGCCGCTTCGGCCACTTCCGGGGGATAGCAGTCGTTGCGCGGATCGTAGAACACGCGGACACCGCGGGGCGCGCCCAGCCAGAGCACTAGGCCCGAGAAGTCGAAGGGCGCGTAGACCTTGCTTGCGGGCGGCAGATCGCCGGCCAGTCGCCAGAGCTCTCCGCCGTCGACCTGCGGCCCGATCCATTGCTCGGCGGTCCGTGTGCTCGCCGCCAGCACCCAGAGCGCGGAGGCCAGCAGGAAGCCGGGCAGGACGCTGAGAGCCAGCCGTACCGTGGAAGCGGATCGTGTCGGCGCGCCCGGCGCCTCCGCACAGAGCGCGTCGAGCTCCGGGTGGACGAGCAGGGCCCCGACGACGACCGCGAGCGTCACATGTCGCGCCTGGTAGGCGCCGAGCGCGACCAGGCCGACGGCCAGCAGAGCGCGAGCCACGCTCCGCCGGCGCGCGAGCGCGCTCAGGGCGAGCACGGCGATCATGCCGAGAAGCACCGCGTTGAAGGGGTTCACGAATGGTTGCGGCCACCGCCAGATCGGGAAGAACTCGACCACGTGGTGGTGGATGATGCGCGCGGTCTCGTCGCTTCCCCACAGGTATCGCTCGACCAGGCCGTGGAGCTCGAGGCCGTAGGGGTTCGCCAGCGTGGCCAGCGCTGCGAGCGAGGCAGCCGCGAGCCGCGCGCGGACCTCCGGTCGCTCCGTGGCGTCGAATGCGCCCATGGCGAGGATCGCAATGCCGAGCGGGAAGCTCCCGTGGGCGTTCGCCCACACGGCCTCGAGAAGCACCGCCGCCGCGGTGCGGGTCGTGCTCCAGCCTCGGCGGAACGTGATCCCGACCATCGCCACCGGAAAGATGAGCGAGGCGTGTGACGGGCGGGGCGCGAACAGCGCCTCCCGCGTACCCGCCATCACGAGCAGGAGTACCAGGGGCGCGCTAGCCGCGTGGCGCGCACGGGTCGTCAAGGTTGGGGCCGCGGCCGCCAGAACGAGCGCCGCAAGCGTCAGCGAGAGCAGTGGAAAGAATGCAGGTCCCAGCGCGCCGAGGCCGAGCGCATCGACGAGGCCGAAGCCGAGCTCGTGCATCACCCATGGGTGGTCGGGCGCGGTGAACGAGTAGAGGTTTCTCGCCGGCGCGACCCATCGAGAGAGCACGTCGCGCCCGGCGGTTGCGATCCACCAGACGTCAGCGTCGTCCACGGGTCGGGCAGCGGATCGCGCCGCAAACCAGGCGAAGACGGCCGCCAGCGATGCCGTCGCGATCCCGGGACGGCCCAGCGCAGCGAGCGCCGCGCCGCCGATCCCCGGGCGCTTCACTGCCCCGATCGCTGTTCCTGCTCAGCCGCCTTGACGGCGCGGAGCTTTGCCGTGCTCGCTCCCATCGCGGCGATCTCGGAGTCGATCCTTCTCAGATCATTGCTCTGAGTTGCCTCGCGGGCCCGCAGCATCGGTACGTCCGCTCCGCCCGTCGCCTGGGACCGCACGATGCTCGCCTGTGTCGCCTCGAGCGCTTCCTGCGCCTGAGCCCGGTCGCGCTTCTTGCGGATCAGCTGCAGCTGGAGGTCGTTGATCACCGCTTCCGCCTTTTCCTGGAAGTCGGCCTTGCCCTTCTGCTTCTCGAGCACGCTCTCCCAACCCTGCTCGCTGGTGTCGGAGTTCGCGCCCGCCGAATCGTTCCCGGTCGACCCACCGTGGTTCGAGTAGTGGGTCCGCCCCTGATCGTCCTTCCACTTGTAGATGTCTTGAGCTTCGCCGAGCCCGGCCGAGCCGAGCGCGAGAGCCCCGATGAGTGCCGCGAGTCCCTTCACGAGGCAAATTATTGCGCCGCGTGCCTGGCGAGGGCAAACCCTCCGGCTACCGTTGACGCCCGCGGTGTCCTAGTATCGCAACGATGGACGCGGAAACCCGCTTCGAGGATGTGCTCTTGCGGCACGGAATGGCGCCCCTCGCCCGGCGGCGGGTCGAAACGCTGCAGGTCAACGTCGGCAAGCTCTGCAACCAGGCCTGCCATCACTGTCACGTGGACGCCGGGCCGAAGCGGACCGAACGAATGACGCGCTCCACGGCCGAACGGGTCTTGGCGCTCCTCGAAGCGAGCCCCGACGTGGGCACGATGGACGTCACCGGCGGCGCCCCGGAGCTCAACCCCAATTTCCGGCTGCTCGTCGAGGGCGCGCGGCGGCTCGGGCGCAAGGCAATCGATCGCTGCAACCTGACGGTCCTATGGGAGGACGGCATGGAATGGCTGCCCGCCTTCCTGGTCGAGCACGGCGTGGAGCTCACCTGCTCGCTTCCCTGCTACACGGCGAAGAACGTCGACCAGCAGCGCGGCAAGGGCGTCTACGACGAGAGCCTCGAGGCGCTACGGCTGCTCAACCGCCTGGGCTACGGCAGCAGCGGATCCGACCTCACGTTGAACCTCGTCTACAACCCTGTGGGGCCGTTCCTGCCGCCCAGTCAGGCAAAGCTCGAGGACGACTACAAGCGAGAGCTCGCCGCGCTCGGCATCGAATTCCACCGTCTGTTCACGATCACCAACATGCCGATCAAACGCTTCGCCGCCGATCTCGCGCGCTCCGGAAGGGAGCGGGAGTACATGGGGCTACTCGTGAACCACTTCAATCCGGCGACGATCGACGGGCTCATGTGCCGCTCGCTGGTGAGCGTCGGCTGGGACGGCCGACTCTACGACTGCGACTTCAATCAGATGCTGGACATCGAGTTGCCGGGGCCGCTGCCGCGCACGATCGACGATCTCGCGAGCCTCGAGGGGCTCGAAGGAGCCGCGATCGCCACCGCGTCCCACTGCTTCGGTTGTACCGCCGGGGCGGGATCGAGCTGTGGCGGCGAAACGGTCAAGTCGGTCTAGTATCGATCGTCGCCTCGATGCGTCCGACCGTCGTGCCCGCGTAGTTTTGCAGTACCGGGCGGCGCAGATCGTCGAGCACGTGTAGCGCCTCTTCCGCGATCGAGCCGGCATCCCGCAGCGCCTCGAGCGTCGCGGGACCGACGGCTCGCGCGGCGCCGTCGCACACCTTGACGCACAGGCCGCGCCCGTGCTCGCAGTCGGCGATGCCTTCCACGCCTTCGGCTCCTCCCTTGGCGATGAGATGCCCGCGAGACGCCTCCATCAGGCGCGTGTCGAAGCGGGCGGTGCCGCCGACGAGACGCGGGTGCGCGCGCATCGCTCGCGAGACGCGATCGAGAGGCTCGCGAAGCTCGGACGGCGCCTCGCCCGGCCGCGCCAGCAGCGCGAACGCGCGTGCCGCGTTCGCGAGCGGCACGGCGAACGTCGCCACGCCGCAGCCGTCGATCGCCACGACGACTCCTTGCGGCGGGAGGCCGCAGGCCGCCGCGACCGTGCGCCGCATGAGCCGCTGCACGGCTCCATCCGCGTCGAGGTAGGAAGCGGCGGGAACGCCGAGCGCCAGCGCCGCCGCCAACATCCCTGCGTGCTTGCCGCTGCAGTTGTGATGGAGTGTCGAGAAGCGGCCTCCTAGGCTCGCCGCAGTCGGCTCGTGAAACGGGGGGTGGATTCCGCAACGGAGCGCGGATTCGTCGAGGCCGAGCCGCGAGAGCAAGCCGGCGACCAGCGAGACGTGGATCGCTTCGCCAGAGTGACTGGCCGCGATGATCGCCAAAGTCTCGTCGCCGAGACGCAGTCGATCGAGGGCGCCGCTTTGCACGATCGCCGCGGCCTGAAACGGCTTCGCCGCGGAGCGGAGGAACACGGGGGCGTCGTCGTCTCGCACATCGCCCGAGCCCGGTCCGCAGATCGCGAACCGCACCGAGTGCCGACTCTCGATTCGCTCTCCGCGGATCACGTCGACGCGGGCGCCCCCCATCGAGTCTCAGCCGAGCGCTTGCTCGAGATCCGCGATCAGGTCCACGGTCGACTCGATGCCGACCGATAGCCGAATGAGCCCATCGCCGATGCCGAGGCGGCGCCGGTCCTCGGGCGCCATGCCGGAGTGAGACGTGGTCGCCGGCCGGGTGATGAGGCTTTCGACGCCGCCGAGGCTCGGCGCCGAGATCGGCAGCTCGACGCGGTCGAGCAGACGGTCCGCCGCCTCGACGCCGCCCCGGAGCTCGAAGGCCAACATGCCGCCGAAACCGTCGAAGAGCCGACGCGCGCGCTCGTGGTGAGGATGGCTCTCGAGCCCGGGATAGCGGACCCGTACGACCGCGCGGTGGCCCTCGAGGAAGCGCGCGATGGCGAGCGCGCTCGCGTTCTGCTGGCGCACGCGCACGCCGAGCGTCTTCATGCCGCGGTGAAGGAGGAACGCAGCGTGGGGATCCAGGGAGCCGCCGAGGTGCGCGAGCTTGAGGTTGACCGCTTCGACCAGCGTGCTTCGACCGATCACCGCTCCCGCGACGATGTCGTCGTGACCGTTCATGTACTTCGTGCAGCTGTGCAGCGAGAGGTCGAAGCCGTGCTCCGGCGGCCGGAAGTTCACCGGGCTCGCGAACGTGTTGTCGACGATCGACACGAGACCGTGCTCGCGCGCGAAGCCCGCCGCGGCTTCCAGGTCGCCGACCTCGAGCAGCGGATTGCTCATCGTCTCGACGTAGAACGCCTTGGTCTCGCGGCGGAGCTTCGCTCGCCAGGTCTCCGGCCGGTCGCCGTCGACGAAATCGACGGCGAAGCCGAGAGGGGGGAAGTCGCGTGTCACGAAATCGTGCGTGCCCCCGTAGAGGCAATTCTGCGCCAGCAAGTGGTCGCCCGCGCGCAGCACCGCGAGCAGCGTGGTCGACACGGCCGCCATGCCGCTCGCCGTGACCAGCGCCGCCTCGGCGCCCTCGAGCGCGGCCAGCTTGGCATGCAACACGCGGTGGTTCGGCGTGTTGTTCAAGCGGATGTACTTGAGATCGTGATAGCGCGTGGCGCCAGCGTACTCGTAGGTCGAGGACTGGAAGATCGGCATGCTGATCGCGCCTTCGATGCGCGGCTCAGGCTCGCCTGCGTGGATCAACTTGGTGTCGAGTCCTGGTGAATTCCGGGCCATGCCATCCCCTTTCCGCGAGGGGGCCATGTTGCACAGGACTCGGCGCATCGTTCAACTTGCAGCCAGGGCGGTTCCGAGGGTAGGAGAGCCGATGCCAAGCCCCCTCGCTCACCTGCGCGTCCTCGATCTGTGCGACCTCCGCGGTGCGCTTGCCGGTCGCATGCTGGGCGACCTCGGCGCCGACGTCCTCAAGGTCGAGCCGCCGGGCGGAGAGCCGAGCCGGCTCAGGGCTCCGTTTGCAGGCGATCAGGCAGCGCCGGACCGATCGTTGGCGTTTCTCTTCCGCAACGCCAACAAGGGAAGCGTGGCCATCGATCTCACCGATCGCTCCGGCCGCGCCCGCTTCGAGGAGCTCCTCGAGCGCTCCGACTTGCTGCTCGAGAACTTCTCCGCCGCCGACCGCAGCCGGTTCGGCCTCGATCCGGCCGAGCTCTGCGCGCGCCATCCGCACCTGCTGCACGTGGCGATGGCGGACTTCGGTCTCAGCGGCCCGCGCGCGGGCTGGATCGCCGAGCCGATTTGCGCCCTCGCTGCATCCGGAGCCCTCTACTCGGCAGGCCTCGCCGAGCTGCCGCCTTGCAACGCCCCGGGTCATCTCGCGCACGACTGCGCGTCGATCTACGCGGTGGCGGGCGCCCTCGCTGCGCTCGCGGACCGGGCGCGGAGCGGGGTCGGTCAGACGGTGGAAGTGTCGGTACAGGAAGCCGCGCTCGCCGGCTTGAACCCGTGGTCCATCCCTCTCGCCGATTACGCGCGGCGCTATCCGCCTCTGCCGGTGCTGATCCCGCGCAACGGTGACGGGCCTTACACCGTGCTGCGGGCCCGCGACGGGTATCTCCGCGTGCTTCCCGCCACGCCGCGGCATTGGCGGGCGTTCTGGGAGTGGCTGGGCAAACCCGAAGCGCTCGCGGGCCCGGAATGGGAAACGGTGATTCACCGGATCGCGAACCAGGACGTCGTTCGTCTCGTGGCGGGCGATGTCCTGGCATCGCGCGGCCGCGAGGAGGCGATCGAGCAAGGGCGCCGGCTTGGATTCCCGATCGTGCCCTGCAATACGCCGGAGGAGTTCGTAGCCGAGGCACAGACGCGGTCACGCGGGTGCTTCCGCGCAACGGGGTTTGCGCACGTCGAGGCCGCGCCGTTCACCGCACTGCCGTGCGAGTTCTCGCGAACGCCGGTGTCGCTGCGCCGGCCCGCGCCGTCGCAACCCGGCCGCGAGGCCTACCTCCCACCGCGCGAGCCCGACGCGCCGGGCGAACCGCGCGAGGCGCGGCCGGCGCTCGACGGCGTGCTCGTGGTGGCACTGACTTGCGGTGCGGTCGGACCCGAGGCGTGCGGATTGCTTCGCGATCTCGGCGCGGAGGTGATCAAGATCGAGTCGCGCGCGAACCTCGATTTTCTTCGCCGCGTGACGCTCGACGGCGACCCCAACCACTCGTGGACCTTCAACGAAGAATGCCGCGGCCAGAGAAGCGTGTGTCTCGACCTCTCGACAGCGCGCGGCCGCGAGATCGCGCTCGCTCTCTGCAAGCTCGCCGACGTGGTCGTCGAGAACAACCGCGGCGGTGTCGCGGAGACCTGGGGTCTCGACTACGACGACGTCGCCAAGGTGAATCCCGACGTCATCTACCTCTGTTCGCAGGGCTTCGGCCGCGGCGGTCCGCTCGGCGAGGCGCCTTCGTTCGGGCCGCTCAACTCGACGTTCGCCGGGGTGAACGGTCTATGGAACCATCCAGCCGCGCCGTATCCCGCTGGCATTTCGCTCAATCACCCGGATCACATCGCGAGCAAGCTGGGCGCAGTGGCCGCGTTGGCGGCGCTCGAGCACCGCAGGCGAACGGGTGAAGGACAACGGATCGACATGTCGCAATCGGAGGCTGCGGCGTTCCTGGTCGGCGAGGCCTACTTGCTCCATGCGGCCACCGGTCGCCGTGCCGTGGCGATCGGCAACGACGCCGAGAATGCGGTGCCGCACGGCGTCTACCCGGCTGCGGGCTCCGACCGCTGGGTGGCCGTGGCGGTGACGAGCGATCAGGCCTTCGCCCGTCTTTGCGACATGTGCCGGTGGCCCTACGACCTCTCGCTCGCGACGCTGGACGGCCGCATCGCGGCACGGCACGCGCTCGACGAACGGATCGCCGAATGGACGGCGTCACGCGAGGCCGAGGCGGCTGCGGCGGAGCTACAGTCAGCGGGCATCTCGGCGATGGCGGTGCAGAACGGCGACGACCATCGCGCCGATCCGCATCTCGCCGCTCGGGGCGCGATCGTCACCGTCCAGCATGACGACATCGGTGCCGAGCGGCATGCTGCCAATCCCATCCGACTCAGTCGCACGCCGATGCGTGCGCCGGCCGCCGCACCGCTACTCGGGGCGGATTCGCGCGGCGTGCTGTCGCAGACCCTCGGGCTCGCTGGGGCCGAGATCGACCGCTTGATTGCCGAGGGTGTCTGTACGTGACTCGCGGCGGGAGATGACGTAGCGAGCGCCGCGGGCCGAGAGCGACGACCGACCGGCGAATCCTACCTCGGAGCGGCTCCGCCGCCAGGCGCCGCGTGTAGCGTCGACGAGCGGGAGCGCTCGCCGCGCACGATCAGCGGGAGCGCGGCCACCGTCAACCCGAGCGAGATGACGAGGATCCAAACGAAGTCCTGCCGGTGAGACAACACCATCGCCCAGAAGATCGAATCGTTCAGGGACGTGGCAGCCACTTCGGCGAGCATGCTCACCCTTCTATCGCTCAGGCGGGCCTTTTGTCACGGGCCGCCTCCAACGCGTCGAGCTCGACCGCCACGATTCGACCGTAGCCGAGGGCGCCGATGGCCGCGGCCGTACGGGCTGCCTCCCGGAGCTCGTGCTGTTGTCGGGGGGCGTCGCCCTCGAGCGCGGCGAGCTTCGCGCGGGCGAGGTGGATCTGCGGGGCGTAGGACGGCTGCTCCATCTGCCGAGCATCCTCGAGCGCGGCGGCGACGTCGGCGGCCGCGGGAGCCCCCTCGGTTCGCAACAGAAGTCGCGCCTGCGCCAGCTGCGCGTGACAGATGGCGTTCTTCGACCGCGAGCGCCGCGCGAGCTCGAGGGCGCGCGCGATGGTTTGCCGCCCCTCCGCCACCCGTCCAAGCGCGATGTACGCCTCCGCGAGGTCCGCCAGCACATACGGCTCGACCCACAGCACCGTCCGGCTCTCGCGGGCGATCCTTAACGCGTTTTCGAGAGCGCTCGCAGCCGGTTGCCACTCGTCGCTCATGAGGTGCGAGATGCCGAGCCCGCGGTACGCGAACGTACGCGAAAGCGCGCTGCCGAGCGCTTCGGCGATCCTCACCGCGTCGGCGGCGTGGCTCCGGGCGATCTCCGGATCTCCGAAGCATCGCGCGAGATAGCAGAAGAAGCCGTGAGCGAGGCTCTGCAAGTCCGGTTCGTCGAGCTCGCGCGCCAGCTCGAGAGCGCGCTCGAGCTGCGCGCGCGCCTCGCCGAGACGCCCGAGCTGGGTGAGCAGGTTGGCGGCGAAGTACGCGAAGAACACGTAGGGGCTGAACCCGGCGCCCGCGCCGAGCTTCGGATCGTCCGGCGGATGGCGTAGCACGTCCTGAGTCAGCGCGAGCGCGTCTTCGATCCGGCCCGCGATCTCGTATGCGTAGACGAGCGTGACGCGGATCGCGAGCTTGATCGAATCGTCGCCGCAAAGCTCGGCGAGCCGCAGGCCTTCGAGGCTGTGCTCGATGGCGGCTTGCACGTCGCCCGACGAGCTGAGGGCGCCCGAGTACGCGGATTCGAGGAGCGCAAGCCGGCGGGTCTCGCCGAGTCGGATCGCCAGCTCCCGCCCCTCGGCGAAGAGCGTCGCGCTCTGGTTTTCGGGATCGCCGTGCCAGACCCCGCGCGCGATGATGTTGACCCGCGCCGCCAGCGCCAGTGCCATGGACTCCGGGGACTCCGGGACGAGGGCGACGAGATCCCGCAGCTTCCGCCAGTGCCGAAGCGCCTCGCCGAGGTTGCGCATCTCGGCCCACTCGGCGGCCCGCCGGGTCCAGCGGGCCGCCTCGAGGATCTCACCCGCCCGCTCCCAGTGGTGTGCGACCAGCCCCGCGAGCGC
>JBEVNX010000047.1:0-6435 GCA_040507895.1 Binatia bacterium
CGTAGTCGATGCGCTCCTCGAGGAAGAAGGGCTCGGTGACGTCGTGGTTGACGAAGAGGAAGTCCTCGCCGTTTTCCAGGTGCTCGATGTTCTGCAGCGAGCCCGTGTCGAGGTTGTCGATGCAGATGACGCGGTGGCCCTTCGCCAAGAGGTAGTCGCACAGATGCGACCCGAGGAAGCCGGCCCCGCCGGAAACGACCGAGGTGGGCATGCCATTCATCCTGGCGTCCCGGTCGAGCTCCCACAACTCCCCCTTCGACCTGGATTCCGCCCCGTTCGCGGCGTCCGACAACGGACGCAGAGCCGAATGGCCACTGGGCTTGCCGCGCTGGCCAGGTGACCGTGAAAAGAGCGCTCTTGAAAGGACGCACCCTGCACGAAAGCGGGGGGCCGCGCCGCCCGTTCATCAATCGTGAAGACCGCGCACGGCGTGATCCTCCTGCTCGACCGTTTCCCCCAGGCCGCCGCTCCGAAGACGATCGCGCCTCGCCAGCTGATGCCGGTCGCAAACCGGCCACTCGTCGAACATGCGGCAGCGGCACTTCGCGATGCGGGGGCGGCGACCATCTTCGTCGTCACGGATGCACTGCGTCGTCGCTTGGTTCGCCTGGCGCTTGGAGGAAATCGCTTCGAGGACATCGAGCTCAGAACCACCACCGGGGCGAGCCCGATAGGCGAGCTCGAAGCTCTCCGAAAGGTCGCGTCCGAGGTCAAGGGGGATTCCATCGTGCTTCACCGAGGAGACTCGCTCGTCAGCGGCGCGCTCACGAGCGAGCTCGGCCGGTTCCTCAAAACCAGCGCCGAGGCATCGATTCTCTATTTCGGCGCCGACCTCCTCGGAGGACCCTCGCCGCAGGCGAGCGATCCGAACGCCATGGGCGGAGCGGCGCAACCGCTCGGCATCGAGTTCCTGTCGCCAACGATGGTCGAGATGCTCGCCGGCGCGGAGGGGACGAGGCTTGCCGGCCGGCACCTCGTCGACCGGATCTTCGCCGCCGGAGAAGCCGGGGGCTCGGTGGAGCGACGCTTCATCCGAAATTCTTGGCGCCTCGACGAGACAGCGGACAACGTTCTCGACGGCAACCGTCTCGCCCTCGACGACCTGGCATCGGACTGGCATCCCGACTCGCTCCTGCGCGCACGAATCGAGGGCCGGGTGAAGATCCATCCCTCGAGCCGGATCGAGGACGCACTCGTTCGCGGCCCGTGCGTGATTGGCGCGAACGTGGTCATCCGGCACGCCTACATCGGCCCGTACACGTCCGTCGGCGACGGCTGCCTCGTGGAGAATGCCGAGCTCGAGCACTCGCTGATCCTCAACGATGCGATCATCAGGGATATCGGCTGGCGCCTCGAGCACAGCCTCGTCGGAGCCCGCGCACATCTGTCGCGCGACTTCCGGGTTCCGAAAGCGGTGCATCTCCAGGTCGGAGACGACGCACGCATTTCGGTGAGCTAGCGACGCGACGCCGAGCGCGTCCCGATCCAACTTTTTTCCCACCTTTTTCGCCGCGCGCGGCGCGTTCTCCGCGGTAGGGAGATCACGGACGAGCGGCTGCGCGCCTGTTGGCGTCCCGGCGGCGGGAGGTCGGATGGACAACAGAACACGGAGGGAAGCGGACAAGCTCTCGAGCACAGCCGACACCGGGCTGCACCGCTGCCGGGACCTGAACGAGACACCCGAGAGCGAACAGATCGTCGCCCGGGCGGTCACCCAGGCCAAGACCGGCGACCGGGAGGCATTGCGATACCTCTATCTCCGCTACTCGAACAACGTCTACGGCTACGTGCGGAGCATCGTCCGGGACGACTACGAGGCGGAAGACATCACACAGCACGTCTTCGCGAAACTCATGACCGTCATCAACCGCTACGAGCCCCGTGCGGTGCCCTTCTCACGCTGGCTGCTCCGGCTCGCGCACAACGCGGCGGTCGACTATCTTCGCTCGCGGACCGCGCTGCCCTGCGAAGAGATTCGGCTGGGACGTGAGGAGACCGACGAGGGCGACGCCGATCGGCTCGGCACCCTCATGGGGGCGCTGGCCACCCTTCCGGAAGAACAGCGGAACGTGCTCGTTCTCCGTCATCTCGTCGGGCTGACGCCGGGCGAAATCGCCGAGCGGATGGGCAAGACCGAAAGCTCGATCCATGGCCTACACCACCGAGGCCGTGGAGTGTTGCAGGCAGAGCTCTCGGAGCTGGGCGCGGCACCCGTGACAAGCGCAAAGGCAGTGGCATGATCAGCCGTGAGCTCGCACCACGGCGTCAGAGCGGAACGGCATGGAAGCCGGCTATCTAGCCGCTACCGCCGCACCGGAGAGGGGGCGCTGGTCCGCCTTCGTCTTCCGGAGCTTCGACATCACCACTTCCGCTTTGCTGCTGATCCTTCTATCCCCGGTGCTGGCGATCGTCGCCATTGCGGTGCGACTCGATTCCTCCGGCCCCGCGATCTTCAGGCAAGAGCGGCTCGGTAGGGGCATGGTGACGTTCGATGTCCTGAAATTCAGGACGATGCGCACGGGCTCCGACTCGGCTCCACATCGCGAGTACGTCCGCACGCTGATCACGGACGCCCCATCCAATGCGGAGAGCGCGGCCCACGCAGAGAACGGAGGCCTGTTCAAGCTTGCCGTCGACGACCGTGTCACGCGGGTCGGCCGGTTTCTTCGCACCTGGAGCCTCGACGAGCTGCCCCAGCTCTGGAACGTCCTCAGAGGCGACATGTCGCTGGTCGGCCCCCGGCCGGTCATCCCCTACGAGGTCGAGTTCTATCCCGAATGGTATTTCGGCCGCTTCGCGGTCAAGCCTGGGCTTACGGGCCTTTGGCAGGTGAGCGGCCGCAACGAGCGCACCTACGAAGAGATGGTTCGCTTCGACGTCGACTACGTCGAGCAGAAGTCCTTTGGCCGGGACTTGCGGATCCTCGCCCGCACCGCTCTGGTCGTCGCGCGCCGGCAGGGGGTCGCCTGATGAGCGCGCGCGCAGAACCGTTCGGATCGAACGGACACATCGTCCCCCTGCCCGTGAGCCCCCCCGTCGACGCAGCAGAGGAACCGGTGCGAACAGCCGTCGTCGGTTACGGCTACTGGGGGCCCAATCTGGTACGGAACATTGCCGAACGCCCGGAGCTCGATTTGGCCGGCCTCTGCGAGCTAGACGTGACGAGGGCGGGGAGCTTCCGGCAACGCTATCCGCATGCTGCCCTATGGCGTGATTTCGAGGATCTCCTGGCCGACCCGGACGTCGAAGCGCTTGCAATCGCGACTCCCCCGGCAACCCACTACGACCTCGCCATGCGGGCTCTCTCGGCCGGGAAACACGTGCTGGTCGAAAAGCCGCTCGCGATGACGGCCAACGATGCGTTGAACCTGATCGACTTCGCCGAGGGCACGGATCGTGTCCTCATGCCGGGCCATACCTTTGTGTACAGCGCCTCGGTCAACGCTGTGCGCGACCTGATCCGCGACGGCGTTCTCGGCGAAGTGTATTTCGTCACCTCGTCGCGCATGAACCTCGGCAAGTACCAGCAGGACGGCGTCGTGCGCGACCTGGCGCCGCATGACCTGTCCATCCTCCTGTACTGGCTTGACGAGCGGGTCATCCAGGTCGCCGCGACCGCGCAGAGCATCTTCCAGACGGGCGTCGCAGAAACGGCATTCATGACGCTCACCTTCGAGACGGGCACCACGGCGAACGTTCAGATCTCCTGGCTCGCGCCCAGGAAAGTCCGCCAGATGATCGTCGTTGGCAGCCGGCGAATGGTGCAGTACGACGACACGGCGTCGGATGAGCCCGTCCGCGTTTACGACCGCGGCATGGATTTCGAGTCGCCGCCCGCAAGCTACGGCGAGTACCAGCTCACCTATCGCACCGGCGATGTGGTCATTCCGAGAATTGATGCGGTCGAGCCGCTCGGCCTCGAGCTGAGCGACTTCGCCAACTCCATTCGCAACGGAACCGAGCCTCGGTCGACGCCGAGTCTCGGGCTGGAGATCGCGGCGATTCTCGAGGCGACGGACGCCTCGCTCGAGCGCGGCGGCGAGCCGGTCATGGTCCAGCAGGCCGTCGCACACACTCGGTGAACCGCTCGGCTGCCGCCCGCAAAGCCGGTGGCCCCGCCTTCGACGCGCGGCTCCGAAGATCCTTGCGCATCTGCATGGTGCACTACTCGGACTTTCACGTGGACTCACGTATCCAGCGTCAGGCGCGCGCGCTGGCCGAGCGTGGCGACGAGGTGGATCTGGTCTGCCTGTCGACGCCCGGTGAGGAACGAGCTGGCCCGGGCGTGATCAGGATCCACTCGCTCGGCGAGGACAAGGCGGCGGGCGGAGCGGGGAGCTACCTCCGCGGCTACGCCGGCTTCCTCGTTCGCGCCCTCCGCGTCGTGGCCTCTCTGGACAAGCGGCGTCCATTCGATCTGGTGGAGGCCCACAACATGCCCGATGTGCTCGTCTTCGCGGCGCTGAGACCCAAGCTCCGGGGCACGCCGGTGATCCTCAACGTCCACGACACGTTTCCCGAGCTTTTCGCGACAAAGTTCAACCGGCCGATAGACGGCCCCTGGGCCGGCCTCATTCGTGCGCAGGAACGAATCAGCAGCCGCTTCGCCGACGCCGTCGTCACCGTTACTCCCGAGGCGGGCGAGATCCTGGAGCGCCGAGGGAGCGCCCCGCGAGGCGTGAACGTCGTGATGAACTCGCCCGACGAGACCGTCTTCGGGCCGCCGCGCCCACCGGCTCCCTTCCCGGCCGAGGGCCCGATCCGGGTGATCTATCACGGAGGGCTTGCCCCCCGATTCGGCGTCGAGCTCCTCATCGAGGCGATGGGCCTTCTCTCCCCCGCCGCTGACCGCCTCAAGCTCCGGATCTGCGGAACCGGATCCGACCAGGCGCGCATCGCCCGGCTAGCCGAAGGAAGCGCGCCGGGCCGAGTTCTCGTCGCCTCCACCCCCGTCCCGTTCAGGGAGATCCCTGGGGAACTGATGGAGGCGCATCTGGGCGTCGTCCCGACGCTGAAGGATGACTTCACGCAGCTACTCCTTCCGGTCAAGCTCCTCGAGTACGCGCACATGGGACTCCCGGCCGTCGCTCCCCGCCTGCCGGTGATCGAGCGGTACTTCAGCGACGCCGAGCTCGCATTCTTCGAGCCCGGATCGGCTGCTTCGCTTGCCCGGGCGATCGAGGAAACCTGCGGAGAGCCGGGGCTCGCCCGTGAGCGCGCCGAACGGGCGGCGGAGCGGCTCAAGGAAATCGCCTGGCCGGTCCAACGGAGGACGTATCTGCGCCTCGTCGACGAACTCGTAGACGCGAAGACGAACGGCGGTGCGAAAAGAGTTGGGGTTGGAAGAAAGTCGAAGGCTCTCCAAGCCGTTCATTCTCGAGAGCCCCGAACCAACTCTCGCCCGTCGACGCCCATCGCGTAGTGGAACTCGCACAAATCGTCAAGATCCTCTGGGACCGCAAGGTATGGATTGCGGTCGCCTTCGTCTTCGCATGCCTGGCCGCGGTCTGGACCGGCTACCGCATCGGGCCGGACGGCATCCACGCCCGCTCTCACAGCTACGGCGCCGCACAGACCCAGTTCCTCGTCGACTCGCCGCGCTCGTCGCTCGTCGACATCACCTCGGACACCGACAGCCTCTCGAGACAAGCCCAGCTCTACACGCAGTTCATGCGCTCGAACGAGGTGACCGACAACATCGCCGAGATCGCCGGGGTGAACCCTGATCAGATCGTCGCACAGGGCCCGTACATGACGGCAGGCGGGACGCAGAACATCCCGAGGCCGGCCGTCGTGCGCTCCAACGAAGTCCGGGCCGAGCCGATTCTGTACCGGCTCGTGTTCGACGCGCAGATCGGGCTGCCGATCGTCTCCGTCTACGCGCAGGCCCCGACCGCCGATGAGGCGATCGACCTCGCAAACGCGAGCGTGGAGGGAATCCAGCAGGCCGTCGCAAAGCTCGAGACGAACGAGTTCATCCCCACGTCCGACCGAACCGAGATCCGCGAGCTCGGTCCGGCGGTCGGCGGCACGGTGAACCCGGGGGTCGACCCGATCATCGCCGGGCTCGCCTTCATCGCCGTCTTGATCCTCGCCTGCGCCTTGATCGTCCTGGTCGTCACGCTCAGGACAGGCTTCCGCAACCTGCGTGCTCAGGCGGAAAAGACCAGCCTGCCTCCCCGGGCCTCGAACGGCTCCTCGCGGAGCCCCGGGGCCAATCCGCGGCGGATGCGCCAGATGCTTCCCAGCCGCTCGAAGCCCGGTCGGCACGGAGACGCTGCCGCGAAGGCGATCGCTGACCACAAGGACGACGGGGCGGAGACGCAGCCCCGTGACCTCGTCAACGACGCGATCGACCGGCTCGTCCGAGAAGGAATCGTGGACGAGGGCACGGCCGGCCTCTGGAAAGACACCATCGCCGAAGAGGAGCCTCTA
>JBEVNX010000080.1:0-13176 GCA_040507895.1 Binatia bacterium
GTGGCATGATCGCGGCGGAGATGGCTGCCGTGGCTCCCAACGACCTCCGCAAGCTCGTGCTGATCGCGCCTGCCGGCCTGTGGATCCCGGAGCAGCCGATCCCCGACCTCTACGCGATGCTGCCGCACGAGTACCCGAAGTACCTCTTCCACGATCCGGCGGCCGGCCTGGCGCTGCTCACTGGCGGCCTCGACTTCTCGAACCTCGAGGTGCTCGCGGAGTTCTACATCGCCAACTCGCGGCGAATGGCCATGGCCGGAAAGATTCTCTTCCCGATCCCCAACCGCCGGCTCGCCAAGCGTCTCTACCGCATCCGGGCCGAGACGCTGTTCGTGTGGGGCACCAGCGACGCGTTGATTGGCGACGCGTACGCCGGGCGCTGGAAAGAGGCCATCGCGGGGTCGAGTCTGGTGCGGATCCAGGAAGCGGGTCACATGGTGCCGTACGAGCAACCCGAGGTGTTCGTGTCGGCGGTCGCCGGATTCCTCGGTTAAGGAGATCGAGATGGGAGCCGCAGAAAACAAAAAGCTGATTCAGTCGATGTTCGCCGAGCTGTCGCGCGGCAACGGCGCCGGCTACCTCGACGGCCTCGCAGACGACGTCCAGTTCACGATCATGGGCAGCACGAAGTATTCCGGTACGTTCCGCGGCAAGCAGGACGTCATCAACCGCCTGCTCAATCCCCTCATGAGCGAGCTCGACGGCGGGCTGGAAGTCACCCCCGACGCCTTCATCGCCGAGGGCGACACCGTCGTGATGCAGGGCCACGGCCGCTCCAAGACCAAGAGCGGCAAGCCCTACAACAACCTCTACTGCCAGGTGTTCCGCATCGCCGGCGGCAAGGTGAGAGAGATCACCGAGTACCTCGACACCGAGCTGGTGACGCAGGCGTTCGGCAAGTAGCGCGAACGGAGATTCGATGTACGAGACTTTGAAGGTCGAGCGCGAAGGCGCGCTCGCGTGGCTGACGCTCGACCGCCCGCAGCGCTTGAACGCGATGAGCCGCCAGCTCGTCACCGAGCTCCGTGACTTCTTCGCGGCCCTCCCCGAGGATCGTCAAACACGCGTCGTCGTGCTGCGCGGCGCGGGGCGCGCGTTCTGTGCCGGGCTCGATCTCAAGGAGAGCCAGAGCGAGGATCACGGGGAAGGGGCGAGCGTTGCGGCGGGCCTGCGCGCCCAACGTCGCATCGCCGAGCTGGTGCTGCTGATGCGTCGCGCGCCGCAACCGATCGTCGCCTGCGTGCAGGGCGCGGCTTCCGGCGGGGGCTTCGCCCTCGCGCTCGGCGCCGACGTGCGGCTCGCCGGCGAGTCGGCCCGGATGAATGCCGCGTTCATCCGCATCGGCCTGTCGGCCTGCGACGTCGGCGTCAGCTACTTCCTGCCGCGCATGGTCGGCGCCTCGATCGCCGCCGAGCTGCTGCTCACCGGCAACTTCGTCGACGCGGCGCGCGCCGAGAGGATCGGCCTGGTGTCTCGGGTCGTTCCCGACGCCGACCTCGAAGCGACCGCACGCACGCTGGCCGGCGACATCCTGCGCAATTCGCCGCTCGGCGTGCGATTGACCAAAGAGTGCCTCTACATGAGCCTCGACGCCGGCAGCCTCGAGCAGGTGATCGCCATGGAGGACCGGAACCAGATCCTCTGCACTCGGAGCGAGGACTTCCGCGAAGGCGTGCGCGCGTTCCTCGAGAAGCGACCCGCCCGTTATCGCGAAGCTTGAGCAGCGCGCCCGCGGCACCCTGGCGGCCCGCACCGCTTCTCAGCTTCGTCGCTTGATGACGATCCGCACCGACTTGTACGTCGGCGTATTGCTGCCGTCGGCGACGCTGCCGAGCGGAACCAGCGGGTTCGCCTCCGGGTAGTACATCGCCGCGCATCGCCGCGGTACGTCGTAAGCAACGACCTCGAAGCCCTCGACCCTGCGCGACTCCTCCGCGAAGCGGCTCTGCAGATCGACGCGCTCCCCGACGCTCAGTCCCTCGGCGGCGATGTCGTCCGGGTGGAGCAGCACGACCCGGCGGTTTCCGGTGATGCCGCGATAGCGATCGTCCTGCCCGTAAATGGTCGTGTTGAACTGATCATGACTGCGGATCGTCATCATCAAAAACTCGCCGTCACCGAGCTCGATGTGCGGCAACGGTAGTGCGGTGAATACCGCCTTCCCGGAAGGCGTGGTGAATCGTCGCGTCTGCGCCCCGCTAGGCAGGCGGAAGCCCCCCGGCTCGCGTACCCGGCGGTTGAAATCCTCGAACCCCGGCACGACGCGCGCGATCACGTCGCGGATGCGATCGTAGTTCGCGACCAGCTCGTCCCACGCGACCGGCCCGCCGCCGCCGAACAGCGCGCGCGCCAGACCGCCGACGATGGCTGGCTCGCTCTTCAGCTCGGACGAAGCGGGCTTCAGCCGTCCCTGCGAGCGATGGACCTGACTCATCGAATCCTCGACCGTCACGAACTGCGCACCGCCTTCTTGCACGTCGGCTTCGCTCCGGCCGAGACACGGCAGCAGGATCCCCTCTTCGCCGGTGGTCAGGTGCGTGCGGTTGAGCGTAGTCGCCACCGCGACCGTCAGGCGGCAGCGGCGCAGGGCCTCCTCCGTGTACGCCGTGTCGGGGCTCGCCATCAGGAAGTTTCCCCCCATCGCGACGAAGACCTTGGCCCGCCCCTCGTGCATGGCGCGGATCGCGTGCACGGTGTCGAATCCGTGCGCCGCCGGCGGCTGGAACTGGAACTCCGCCGACAGCCGGCTCAAGAACTCGGGCTTCGGCCGGTCCCAAATGCCCATCGTGCGATCGCCCTGCACATTGCTGTGGCCGCGCACCGGGCAGACGCCTGCACCCGGCTTACCGATGTTGCCGCGCAGGAACAGCAGGTTGGCGGTCTCTTGCACGTTGGCCACGCCGTGCTTGTGCTGCGTGAGGCCCATCGCCCAGCAAGCGATCACGCGATCCGCGTCGAGATAGATCGCGGCAGCCTCGCGCATCTGATTGCGAGAGATGCCGCTTTCGCGCACCAGGTCGTCGAACGAGACCGCGTCGAGCGCGGCGAGGAAGCGCTCGAACCCTTCGGTGTGGCTGCGGATGAAGGCCCAATCGAGGACGCGACCGGGCGAGCGTGCCTCGGCGGCGAGCACTTCCTTCATGATGCCCTTGAGCAGCGCCACGTCGCCGCCGACACGCACCTGGAGATAGAGGTCCGAGATCTCCGTGCCATTGCCGAGCAGCCCCAGCACCTCCTGCGGATGCGCGAAGCGGACGAGCGCCCGCTCCTTCAACGGATTGATGCTGACGATCTTGCAGCCACGCCGCTTGGCGGCCAGCAGCGCCGAGAACATGCGCGGATGGTTGCTGCCGGGGTTCTGGCCGATGATGAAGATGGCCTTCGCCTTGCCGAAATCGTCGAGGCCGACCGTGCCCTTGCCGACGCCGATCACCTGCGACAAGCCGGTGCCGCTCGACTCGTGACACATGTTCGAGCAGTCGGGGAGATTGTTGGTGCCGAACTGGCGCGCCAGCAACTGATAGAGAAAGGCCGCCTCGTTGCTCGTCCGCCCGGACGTGTAGAAGACGGCGTCGTTGGGTGACGACAGGGAGAGGAGCGACTCGGCGATGCGTTCGAACGCCGCCGGCCATGCGATCGGCTCGTAGCGATCGGACTCCCGCCGGCGGATGACCGGCTCGACCAGGCGGCCCTGACTCTCGAGCCACTGGTCCGATTGCCCGAGCAGCTTGTCGATCGGCCACTCGGCGAAGAACTCGGTGCCGACGCGCCGGCGCGTCACCTCGTGAGCGACGTGCTTGACGCCGTTCTCACACAAATCGATGTGGGTCCGGGCCGCTTCCTCGGGCCAGGCACAGCCCGGGCAATTGAATCCTCCCTCCTGGTTGAGCCGCAAGAGCGCTTGCGCGGCGCGCCAAGGGCTGGTTCGCGCCACGGCTCGCAGGGTCCCGCCGATCGCGCCGAGCCCGCCCGCCGGCCGTGCTCGCTCAGTCATGACCGGCCATCACGCGTGAGCGTTCGCCGTAGACGTTGAAGCTCTCGCCGCGGAGAAAGGCGACGAGCGTGAGCCGCGAGCGCTCGGCGAGCGCGACCGCGAGCGACGAGGGTGCCGAGACGGCGGCGACGAGCGGGATGCGCGCCACCAGAGCCTTGGCGGCGATCTCGTAGGAGATACGTCCCGATACGACGAGCGCATGTCCGGCGAGTGGCACCTTGCCGGCGCCGAGAGCCCAGCCGACGACCTTGTCGACCGCGTTGTGACGTCCGATGTCCTCGCGAGCGACGAGCAAGCGGCCGGCGCGATCGCAAAGGCCGGCGCCGTGCAGGCCGCCCGTCTCGGCGAACACCGCTTGCGAGGCGAGCAGGCGCTCGGGCAGCCGCCGCAGCACCGACGCGCGAAACCTCGATCGATCCTCGAGCGGCGGTGCATCGCTGAGCGCGCCGTCGATCGTCGCCTTGCCGCATACCCCACAGCTCGCGCTCGCGTAGAGGTTTCGCTGCAGGCGGCGCCAATCGACGACCCGGCCCGGGCGCAAGCGCACCTGCAAGATGTTGTCGGCGCTGTCGGGATCACGCGCCTGCGTCGAGTGGCGGACCGACACGACGTCGTCGAGTGAGCCGATCACTCGCTCGCTCCACAAGAGGCCGAGCGCGAGCTCCGGATCGTGGCCCGGTGTGCGCATCACCACGGCCAGCGAGCGGCCGTCGAGCTGGATCTCCAGCGGCTCCTCGCGGGCGACGACGTCGCGCCGGCGCGCCGACACGCCGCGCGCGATGCGGGTCATCGCCACTGCTTCGATGGCCTCGGAGGCTCCGGGATCGGTCGCTTGCGCCTGCCGCTTCACGGGCGGACCATAGCCTGTCGGAGGCCGGGTTTGAAACCGCAGCGACGGGCTAAGTGGCTGCCTTCACAAACACCGTGGTGTAGGGCGCTTTCAGTCGCCGTATTCGGGAAGGGAGCGCTAGGGGATCCCGCGATCCTCCGCGGCAAGCTCGACGGCGGCATCGACGCGTCGCCGCGGGTCGCTCAGGAGGCCGATCAGCACGCGGCGGAGCTCCGCCGGCCGCACGATCTCTTCCAACGAGCCGACCCGCTTCGCACGTTCCACGGTGTGGATCTCGTCGAATTCGGCTGCCACCTGCGCCCGCTGCTGCGCGATCGCGGCCTCGAGAGCCTGCTCGAGCGCCTGGCGGGCGAGCGCGCCCGGGTGGTCGTGAAACGCCCGGCGAGCCCGCGTCACGCCCTCGTCCCGCTCGGCGCGCCCGCGCACCTCGCGAGCAAACACGACCGCAGCGGCCGGCGCGCCTCCGATGACCGAAGCGAAGGAGCCCTCGAGCGCCAAGGCTCGCAGCGCCGGGTTCAGCGCCCGGGAGAACACCACGTAGGCGCCGCCGTGATAGCGGGAGACCACGGCGAATAGCAGCGGCCCCGAAAAGTTGACCACCGCGCGGGCGATTTCCGCTCCGTATTCGAGCTGCAGGTTGCGCATGGACTCCGGCGATCCGTCGAAGCCCGACAGGTTGGCGAGGACCACCACGGGACGATTCCCGCTCGCCACGTTGAGCGCGCGAGCGACCTTCTTCGACGACAGAGGAAACAGCGTTCCGCCGTTCCAGACAGACGGCCCGTCCGGCGGGCGGTGCCCCTCGCGCGGAACGTTGCGGCTCTCGATGCCGATGAGGCAGACCGGATGGCCGCCGACGTGCGCGTCCCAGACGATCGCGGTCTCGGCGCCGACCATCGATCGCCAGCGCTCGAGGCGACCTCCGTCCCAGTCGACGAGAGCGGCCATGAGCGCGCGCATCGAGAACGGCCGCCGACGCCCGGGATTCGCCCTCGCGTCGAAGATCTCGCCGACGGCGCGGAAGTCGTGATCCGGTTCTGTCACGCAGGGAAAGTCGCCGAGCGAGCGCGTCGCCGGGTCGGAAGTGTGGTGAAGGCGCGGACCGGCCTCGCCCGGGACCACGTAGGTGTAGCGATAGTGCTCGTGGAGAATCGCGTAGGCGTCGGCGAGGTCGGCCGCATAGTATTGCGCCTCGCCGTTCGGCGCCATGATGCGCTCGAGGCCGCCGATCGCGGCTTCGTCTTCCCCGGCGACGGACCCCGACGCCTCGAGAGCAGCCTTCCCGGTCAGCACCATCGCGCCGCCGCGAGTCATGATGAGAGTACCCCGGGTGTGCGGGAGCATGGTCGCCAGCGCGTCGAAATAGCTCTGCGCGCCGACGTTCACGCCTTGCACGATCACGTGGATGCTGCCGCCGAGTTGGGTGAACGTGACGATGCGCCGAACGACGCGCGCCGTGGCGTCGAGGTTCTCGGTGCCGCTGTCCATCGCGATCCGCGCCCCGCTCGAAACCGGGATCCACTCGACCGGCAGCGACAGCCGCTCCGCCAGGTCGATGGCCGCCACGATGCGATCGCATTCCGCGGCGCCGAGCGCGCCCAGGTCGCGAGTCGGGTCCGACAGCACCAGCACGCGCCGCATGCCCTCGGGGACCTTCTCGGTCTGCGTCGAGATGATCCCTAATACGATGCCGCACACGTTGCCGCCGTATGGCCGGCTGCGAACGCTGACGACGCGGTCCTGCCCGTTCACGCCGAGGTCGTGCTCATCGAAGTCCGCGCTGGAGTCTCCGACGGGCGCGGTCAGCATACGGATGATCTCGTAGGGATACGCGAGACCCCGCCGACGCGCCTCCGCCACACGCCGCTCGTAGTCTCCCGCCGGCCGCAGCGGCTCGCGGTGCGCCTCGCGCCACGAGACCGCCAGAGCCCCCGTCGAATCCGTGAAGACGATCTCCACCGGCCGCGACGACCCGCGCGCGCCGTCGCGCAGGTTCAGCCGCACGACGATCTTGTCGAGGCCGAGGTGGCGGGTCGAGGGAGCGAGACGGCGGGCGATGCCCTGCACGGTCGCGGGGTCGAGGAAGATCTCGGGCGCCACCGCCAGCGTGATGCGGTTCCAGCGTAGGCGCCGCGCCGGGTCGCAGGAGAGCAGCGCCGACCGCAGCGTACGCACCGCTTCGTGAAACGCCTGCACGAAGGCGCCGACGTGCTGCTCGACGCCCGCATCGTCGGCCCCCCCCACGCCACGCACCTCGCCGAGAACGAACACGCGCTCGTCCCCGGCGGCTTCGCGACTGCGTACGTGAAATGCGTAGATCCCTTCGCCGCTCTCGAGGCGCTCCAGCGCGAAGCTCGCGAGGCGATCGAGGCCGATGCGCGTCGCGACTTCGGGATGGATACCGTGGAGATCCACCCGGGGGAGGAGCGCGCCGCCGCCATCGCGCGCGAAGGTTACGTGGCGGAGGTCTCCCGCCGCCGACAGCGAGCTCACGGTCACCCGCTCGACCGTGCGCCGCTCGACCAGTGCTACGGGCGGAAACCCGGTGGGGAGATCCGCGGCCACGTCGTCGCAGCCGGGCACGAGCAGCTCCAGTGCCTGAGATCCCGCGCTCACCGCCTTCACGATGCGGGCGCTCGCGTCGACGAGGTGATCGCGACCGAGCACCGCCGCCATCACCGTGCGGCCGTCCGGCAGCTTCAGCCGATGAACCGCCAAACCGTCGACCGATTCGGTCGCAAACGACGGCGCGGCGGTCGGTGCGTACCAGCGGCAGAGATGCGCCGCCGCGGCGAGCGAGCGGCAGCGCTCGTCGCTCTGTGCGATCCACGACCCGATGCGCTGGAAGACCGTCCAGGGCGCCGCTGCGAAAGACAGCAACGCTTCGGGTGGAATCGGGAAGCCGCCGTTCGGCTCGCCTGTCAGCCGCGACCGGATCGATTGCCAGGCCTCGGCGTTGCGGCGCTCGATCTCGGGTGCCTCGAAGATCTCTTCGCCCGCCTCGATCGCCTGATCGGCCAGCGCGTCGGGAACCAGCCCGCGCAAGCGCGAGATCCGTAACAGCGCCTCCCGGAGCTCGATGTCGTCCTGCAGTGCCGGCTCGGAGGGCGCGAGCGCGACAGCCAGCCGGATCAAGGCTGCCGCGGCGCGGTGGCGCAGCGCGCGCTCGCGCTGCGAGGCGAACAACCGCAGCAGCGCCCGCTCCAGGGCATCGTCGTGTGCCAGGCCGGCGACGCCGTAGTGTGCGAGCGCTCGCTCGACCAGCGCTAGAAAGCCCTCGGCGACGCCGGTGCCGCCGGCCCGCATGCGGCGCAAGTAGGCACGTAGCTGGCTCTCGTTGGACGGACCGATCTCCCCGGAAGGCGCGGGCCGCGGAATGCGCAAGAACAAGCGCTCGATGTCCGCGAACACCGCGAGCTCTCGGCAAATCGCGGCCATCTCGGCGCGAAGCCCGGGCCTCGCGCCCTCGTCGATGGCGGACTCGAGGATGGCGACGACTTTGAGCGCGCGATCCGGATCGCAGTCGTAGCCGAGGAACAAGCCGCGCACGTCGGCTCGCAATTCGTCAAGCGCGTGCCGGTGCGCCGCTTCCTCGGCGGGCGTCGGCGCGCGGCCGTCGGTGCCTCCGGCCGAGAAGAGATGATCGAGCGTTTCGTCTGGCGAACCGGCGCGGAACGCCAGCCGCTCGCGGCCCGTCTCGTCCGCCAGGTCCGCGGTCTGCGGCTCGACGACCAGCAACGGCTCTCCCGCCGCCACTTGCTGCCCCTTGCGGACTTTCACTTCGACGACGCGGCCGGGCAGCGGCGAGCGAAACGCGATCTCCATCTTCATCGCCTCGAGCACGCCGAGCGTCTGTCCCGCCGTCACCACGTCGCCCGCTTCGACGTGAACGGCGACGACGACCGCGGGGGTGCCGGCCGTCACGGTCCCCGCGGCCTGCCGCGCAAACCGGTGCGCGACGCCTTCCACTTCCATGCGAACCGCCGCGTCGGTGACGTCGTGGAGCACGCGAAACTCCCGCGCGCCGACGATCAGCCTCGCGCCGTGGCTGCCGTGCTCGTGCAATCTCGCCGTATACGCGCCTCCGTCGAGCAACAGCCGGTAACGCCACGAACCGAGCGCGAGCACGCGGACGCGATAGCTCTCGCCGTCGTAGCTGAGATCGATGTCTTGGCCCCCAGCTGAAGGGGCTCGAGCCGCGGAGGCGTTGGTCGGATCGGCGAAGAAGTTGATGCGCGCCGTGCGGCGAGCGTCCTGATAGAGAAGCATGGCTGCCGCGGCAAGCGCCTCGACGGCGAACGGCGCGGTGGGCCGGTGGTCGCGGCCCCGCCGGTCGAGCCACCCCGTATCGATCTCGCCGGAGCGAAACTCGGGGCTCTCGAGCACGTCGATGAGAAAGCTCTTGTTGGTCGCCCCGCCGGCGACCACCAGCTCGAAGTCTCGCAGCTCGTACGCAAGCCGGGCGCGCGCTTCGTCGCGCGTCGCCCCGGTGGCGATCACCTTGGCGATGAGAGAGTCGAAATCGGGTGGCACACGACTGCCGACGACCACCCCGGTGTCGACGCGCACGCCGGCGCCGAGCGGCGGATCGAAGCGGGCCACGCGGCCGGGTGCCGGTTGAAACTCGCGGTCGGGATCCTCGGCGCAGACGCGCGCTTCGATCGCCACGCCGCGCTCTCGAGCTTCGAGGCCGCCGATGCGCTCGCCGCGCCCGATGCGGATCTGCAGCTCGACGAGATCGATGCCGGTGATCGCTTCGGTGACGCCGTGCTCGACCTGCAGGCGCGGATTCACCTCGAGAAAGTAGTAGCGACCGTGCGAGAGGAGAAACTCGACCGTGCCGACCCCCGAATAGCCGACGCGACGCGCGAGGCGAATCGCCGCATCCTCGATCTCCTCTCGAAGCTCGGGCGCCAGACCGAAAGGCGGAGCTTCTTCGATGACCTTCTGGTGGCGGCGCTGCACCGAGCAGTCGCGACAGCCGAGCGCGATCACGTGGCCGTGGAGGTCGCCGGCGATCTGCACCTCGAGATGCCTTCCCTGCTCGATGCGGCGCTCGAGGAAGAGCCGGCCGTCGCCGAACGCCGCGAGTGCTTCGGCTCCGGCCGATTGCACGGCGGCCGCGAGCTCGCCAGCCGCGGCGACGAAGCGGATTCCCCGTCCGCCGCCGCCCGCGCTCGCCTTGACCATCAATGGAAAGCCGATGCGCGCGGCTGCGCGATGCGCCCCCTCGAGGTCGTCGATCTCCCTGCCGCTCCACGCCGCAACCGGAACGCCTGCCTCGTCCGCGAGGCGTTTTGCGGAGATCTTGTCTCCGAGCCGTCGCATGGTGTCGGCCGACGGACCGAGGAAGCGGATCCCCGCTTGCTCGACGCGCTCGGCGAACTTCGGATCTTCGGCGAGGAATCCCCATCCCGGCCAAACGGCGTCGGCTCCGGCGCGGACGATGGCATCGACGAGCCCTTCGCCATCGAGGTAGGCCGCGACCGCACTGCCCCGATGCGCGAGCTCGACCGCCAAATCGGCGTGACGCACGAACGGGGTGTCGCGGTCGACGCCCGTATAGAGCGCGACCGCTTGGAGGTTCGAGCCCTCGCGAGCACGCAGCGACTTCACGGCCCGAAGACAGCGCATCGCCGCCTCGCCGCGATTGGCGATGGCGACTCGCTGGATCGTGCGAACACTCGGCGAATCGCTCACGCCGAGGCTCGCACCGACACACCACCGACCGCGCAGGCGAAGGCGACGAAACGGCCGTGATGGGAAAGCGAGACGTCGGCCGGCACGGGACGCCCGCTGAGACGAAACCGGGGTACGCGGCCCTCGCTCACCAGCTCGAGGTCGCCCGCTCTCGCTCCCAGCCAAGGGGTCATCTCGTCGATCGTGAAACGCCGCACGGCGTATGCGGGGAGCGGCGGCTTGCGCGCATCGCTCACCAAGCGTTGCAGACCGCTCACGACGATCACCCCGTGCGGCAGCTCCGCGCAGGCGACGACGTGACAGACGGCGCGCTCGACGCGGGCGACGATCGAGAAGCGACGCTCACCCACGCGCACGCAGCCGAGGTTGGCCGCGTCGAGCCGCACCACGAAGCGTCGCGGCGAGAAGATCGTCCGCGGGTCGAGCTTTTTCGCGGCCTTGTAGGCGCTCTCCTTGGCCGCCCACAGCACCCAGCGAAGCCGCCCGGGCGAAGGACTTCGGCGTAGGCACTCGAGCTCCTCGGCGGCGAAGACTCGCTCGTCAAACCGCGGATGCGTCGCGCCGGGCGCCGCTTCGCGATCTTCGAGATCCACGACGTCGTTTCCGAGCATCGAAATGTTTCCTCTCCATCTCGGCGAGCTTGGCGACGATCTGTTGGGCCACATCGCGCGAGCCGCGCAAGCCGAAGTATCGCGACCGAGGGTGCATCAACGCGAGCCGCAGGTGAAGGCGCTCGCCGCGCGCCGGGACGCTGCCGAAGGTCTCCTGCCGCTCGCCGCGCAGGTAGACGCAAAGCACGCGGCATCCGGGAAGGGCCGTGACGACCCGCCCGACACCGGGCGCCGCCGTCTCGATCTCCACGCGTCCCGAGCGGCTGCGCCCGCCTTCGGGAAAGATCATGCCGACTTCCCCTTGCGAGAGTAGGTAGACGAAGCGATTTAGCACGTCGGCGACCGCCGCCCGCTCACCCCCGCGCGTCACCGGCAGGCACTTCATCAGATAGCTGAGCACGTCGCTCGCCGGTGAGTAGGCGAAGTTCCGCCGCTCGGGGAGATTCCAGGCAATCGCGGAGTAGTTGAAAAGATACCAACCGGGCGAGCCCAGCGCCCAAGCGATGATCGCCGAATCGATCATCGTCAAATGATTGGCGCAGATGAGGAGCGGCGCGTCGCTCTGGCTCCGGATGCGTCGGTACCGGGCCCGCAACCGCTCCATGCCCACGACTTCGTAGTCGAATCCGAGCCACAGCACGCCGACCGCGCTCGGCATCCAGATCGGCGCCGTCAGCCGCGAGACCTCGCGCTGCAAGAGGACGGCGAGCTTCGAGCCGAGCGAGAGCTCCGGGCTCGCCGGGCGAGCCGCGATGCCTAAAGGGATCGCTCCCAAATCGATTCACCCTCCTCGGCTGAGTCCGCGCCGCCGGAGCGACGGCATCAATGCACCTTGGAGCAGATCAGCTTGACCGCGTCCCCCACGGTATTCACGGTGTCCGCGTCCTCGTCCGCCACTTGGATGCCGAACGTATCCTCGAAGGCGAGAATCACGTCGACGAGCCGCGCCGAATTGACCTCGAGATCGTCGAGGATGTTCGTCTCCGGACTCACGGCGGCGAGCGCCACTTCGTTTTTCACGTAGGGCTTGAGGATTCCGACCACCTTGTCCATGACTTCCCGTTCACTCATCGCAAGACCTCCTTGAGTCATCGTCTCGGGCCCCGTCGGGGCACCATTTGCGGAACACCACGCACGCGTTCACGTCGCCGAACCCGAATCCCGCCTTGATCAGCGTGCGCAGATGCGGCGCCTGCCGCGTTTCGTGCGGAATGGAGGCGGCGTAGGGCTCGATCTCGGGATGCACGTCTTCGCAGTTGAGCGAAGGATGGACGAAGCCGCCGGCCAGCATCAGCACCGAAGCCACCGACTCCAGCGCACCCGCCGCGCCGAGCGCGTGCCCGATCATCGACTTCGTCGAAGTGATCCACGGGAACCGCCCGGCCGGCCGCCCGAGCGCGCCCGCCCACGCCGCCACCTCGCGCGAGTCGGCAGCGGTCGCGGTGAGATGCCCGTTGATCGCGTCGATCTCGTCGGGCTCGACGCCGGCGTCGGCGAGCGCGGCGCGGATGCAGCGCCTGATGCCCTCCGGGTTCGGCGCGGTCATGCTGCCGCCGCCGCGGTGGCCGCCGCAGTTGACGGCGGCGCCGAGCACCTCCACGTGAATTCGCGCGCCGCGCTCCCGGGCCTGCTCGAGTTCCTCGAGCACGAGCACTCCGGCGCCGCACGAGGGGACGAATCCGCCGGCCGAAGCGCTCATCGGCCGCGATGCCCGCTCCGGCTCTTCATTGAAGCCGCGACAGAGCACGCGCATGGCGTCGAACCCCGCCCAGATGTAGTGGCTCGCGCCCTCGGATCCGCCGCACAACATGCGCCCGGCGAGTCCGGCCCGGATGCGCTCGAGGCCGAGCGCAATCGCCTCGGTGCCGGTCGAGCACGCGCTCGAGTTCGTCGTCACTTGATTGCCGAGCGCGAGGAGACCCGAGACCCGGGCCGAGATGCCGCTCGCCATGACCTTCTCGACCGTGGTCGAGCCGAGCCGGCGGGTCTTGCCCGCATCGGTGAGCGGCACCAACGTCTCG
>JBEVNX010000081.1:0-14507 GCA_040507895.1 Binatia bacterium
GTCAGCTGCAAGTCTTCAGGCCCCTTTTCCCCTCACCTCCGGCCTCGCTTGTGATTGCCCGATAGGGCTATATACCGCGACTTGCGGCGCGGCATGCAGATCGCGTCGGGGACTTCACTTCGGAGAGGCGACGATGGCTGACGACGGCAAGGCAACGAAGGAAAGCAGCGACGAGGGCAAAGGCAAGGGGAAGCTCAAAAAGAAGAACGACGGAAAGCTGAAGACGAAGAAGTACGAGAAGGAGCTGACCAAGCTGCACGTCGAGCTCGTCAAGCTCCAGGAGTGGGTCAAGGCCAAGGGGATCAAGATCTGCGTCGTCCTCGAAGGCCGGGACGGGGCCGGCAAGGGCGGAACGATCAAAGCGATCACCGACCGCGTGAGCCCGCGCGTCTTTCGTGTGATGGCGCTGCCTTCTCCGACCGAGCGCGAGAAGAGTCAGATGTATGGCCAGCGCTATCTCCCGCATCTGCCTGCGGCAGGCGAGATCGTGATCTGGGACCGCAGTTGGTACAACCGCGCGGGCGTCGAGCGCGTGATGGGCTTCTGCACGCAGGAGGACGCCAAGCGCTTCCTACAGGTCACGCCCGCTTTCGAAAGGATGATGGTCGACTCCGGCATCATCCTCCTCAAGTACTGGCTGGAGGTCAGCATGGAGGAACAGACCCGCCGGCTCGAATCGCGAAGCGACGACGGACGCAAGATCTGGAAGCTCTCGCCGATGGATCTGCTCTCGTACAGTCGCTGGTACGACTATTCGCGGGCGCGCGACGAGATGTTCCAAGCGACCGACACGGCGTGGGCGCCGTGGTACGTGGTGCATTCCGACGACAAGAAGCGCGCGCGCCTGAACCTCATCACTCATCTGCTGAGCAAGATCCCCTACAAGAAGGTGAAGCGCGACAAAGTGAAGCTGCCGGAGCGGCAGAAGCGGCACGGCTACCGCGAGCCGGACTATCCATACAAGCTCGTCCCCGCGAAGTTCTAAGCGGGCGAGCGGTCTCGCTCTCGGGCGGGCGCTCGAAGCCTCAATGACAGCCGACGCTTCACATACCGAGTTCAAACCCGTCGACGTGACGCTGCGAGACGGGCGGCAGGTGAGGTTGCGCGCGGTCCGCGCGCAGGACAAGGACAAGTTTCAGGCGGCTCTGCGCCGCCTCTCGGCCGAGTCACGCTACTCCCGCTTCATGTCCGCCGTGCGCGAGCTGTCCCCGCGGATGCTCGAGCGCGCGACCCGTCCCGACGCGGACCGCGAGCTGCAACTGGTCGCCGTCGTCGGCGAAGGAGCGCAGGAAAGGATCGTCGGCGGGGCCCGCTATGCTGCCGCGGCGGGAAGCACGGATTGCGAGTTCGCGGTCACCGTGGCCGACGAATGGCATGGGCTCGGGCTCGCGCGTCAGCTGCTCGAGACGCTGATGCGCGCGGCCCGCGCGCGTGGGTTCGCGCGCATGGAGGGATACATCCTGGCCACCAACGCCCCGATGCTCGGGCTCGCGAAGCGACTCGGCTTTGCCCCGGTGGCCAGTCCGGAAGGTCCGACGGTTCGCTTGGTTCGCCGCGATCTTGGCACGATTGCCTGACTCGCCGGCGCGCGCACCTCGAACGCGAGAGGACACCATGGCGAACCCCAGCACCGGCAGCTTCCGCGTCCCTGTACTGGATTGGGTCCGCGACTACCGAAGCGAGTGGATCAAGCCGGATGTCCTCGCTGGTCTGACCGCCGCGGCGGTCGTGATTCCGAAGGCGATGGCGTACGCCACGATCGCCGGACTGGCGGTGCAGGTCGGGCTCTACACGGCGCTGGTGCCGATGGTGATCTATGCCTTGCTCGGCAGCTCCCGGCCACTCAGCGTGAGCACGACGACGACGATCGCCATCCTGACCGGCGCGTCCCTCGGCCAGGTGGCTCCGGACAGCGACCCGGCTGCCCTCACGACCGCCGCCGCGACGCTGACGTTGCTCGTCGGCGCCGTTCTCGTGTCGGCGGCGCTCTTGCGCCTCGGCTTCGTCGCCAACTTCATTTCCGAACCGGTGCTGATCGGATTCAAGGCGGGGATCGGGCTGGTGATCGTGTTGGATCAGATCCCGAAGCTGCTGGGCATTCATTTTCACAAGGGCTCCTTCGTTCACAATCTGGTGGCCATTGCTCAGGGTATCCCCGACGCTTCCGTCGCGACCCTCGCCGTGGGGGTGACGATGGTGGTGCTTCTCGTGCTGTTGGAGCATTTCGTTCCGCGAGCGCCTGCACCGCTCCTCGCCGTCGCCAGCGGGATCGCCGCCATGAGCCTGTTCGGGTTGCAGGCTTACGGCGTCGCAACGGTCGGCCACGTTCCGACCGGCTTGCCGTCCCTGACGCTGCCGGACCTCGCGCTGATCGTCCCGCTCTGGCCTGCCGCCCTGGGCATAGCGCTGATGAGCTTCACCGAAACGATCGCGGCCGGGCGCGCGTTCGCCGACAGCGGCGAGCCGACGCCGCAGGCGAATCGTGAGCTGCTCGCCACGGGTCTTGCGAATGCGGGAGGCGCTTTGCTGGGCTCGATGCCGGCCGGCGGCGGAACCACCCAGACCGCCGTGAACCGGCTGGCGGGGGCGCGCACGCAGCTTTCGGGATTGGTCGCCGCCGCGGCCACGCTGGTGACGATGCTCGTGCTGGCTCCCTTCATCGGAGTGATGCCGGAAGCCACGCTCGCAGCGGTCGTCATCGTGTATTCGATCGGGCTGATCAAACCGGCCGAGTTCCGGACGATTCTCGAGGTGCGGCGAACGGAGTTTCTGTGGGCCCTGGTCGCGCTGGCCGGCGTCGTGCTGCTCGGCACCCTGCAGGGAATCCTCGTTGCCATCATCGTCTCGATTCTGGCTCTCGCCTACCAAACGGCCGACCCGCCGGTCCATGTGCTCGGCCGCAAGCCGGGAACGAACGTCTTCCGACCCCGTTCCGAGGAGCATCCCGAGGACGAGACCTTTCCCGGGTTGCTCTTGCTCCGGGCGGAGGGGCGGATTTTTTTCGCAAATGCAGAGCGTGTGGGCGAGAAGATGGGGCCGTTGATCGCGGAGGCGAAGCCGAAGGTCGTGGCGCTCCATCTCCGCGGCGTGTTCGATCTGGAGTACACGGCGCTCAAGATGTTGACGGACGCCGAGAAGAGATACCGCGAGAGCGGCGTCCTTCTGTGGCTCGTCGGCCTCAACCCGGGAGTGCTGGCGATGGTCCAGCGCTCGCCGCTGGGAGTGACCTTGGGCCGCGAACGGATGTTCTTCAATCTGGAGCAAGCCGTCGCCAAGTATCAGGCGTCCTGGGCGCACGCTGCGCCGCGCTGAGCTGACCGGCCCGAGTTTAAGGTCGGTAGTCGAGGATCAGGTCCGCGGCCATGGACCGTAGGATGACTCGCCGAGGGTCGGCTGCGGGTCGTTCTCTCCCATCCACCGCGACTCGACGCAGCGGTCCCGCGAACGGCGACTCCACGACGATCCCTGCGCTCGGAAAGCGAAGGCTACCTCCCAACAGGACGCGCACGCGATCTTCGCCCTCCGCGCACATCGAGTAGTCCAGCGGCCCGGCGTGCGTCGCCAGCGCACGGACGCGGATTCCAGGCGCCTCTCGCACCCACGCCGCGGGCACGCCAGCGGCCAGCACGAGCGCGCCGTCGTCGGCTCGTTCGTAAGCGAACATGCGCCGTACGGTACGAACGAAGCTCGACGCGATCCACCCGTGCGGCAAGTCACCGAGGAAGCGGGGAACGCGCGGATCGCGTGTCGATACCTCGGGCCACTGGTGCCAGGGCGGTGGACGCTGATCGTCGATCAACCATTGCAGCAGCTCGACGGCTCGCTGCTTCTGACCGAGCAGCACGAGCGCGGGAGCGTTGCGGACTTCGTATGCCGTGTACGCCTCGGCAGTCGTCTCGCCGCGCCGGCGGCAGTCGAACTCCTCCCAGTAGCGCTCGAAGGTCCGAGCCAGAGCGGCCGGCGGCAGTCGTGCTCCCTCGCCGCCGGGATCGAGCGCGATCGCGGTCGATGTCGGATCGAATTCGCCGAGCTCGACCGAGCCGGGAAGGAAATCGATGCCGTGGTCCGCGATCGCGCGCACGATGGAGGCGTGAAGGTCGCGGCGCATAGCGTCCCTCAGCGCTGCAATGCGCCGGCTCGCGTCGCCGTCGCCGATCACGGCGGCCGCGTAGGCCGCGTCGGCGAGCCCGCGCACGGCGAAGAAATCGTCCCAATAGGAGTGTACGGGCCGCGACGAGTAGCCTTCGTGGCTGATCGATTCGGGGAGCAAGCCGAAGCAGGCCTGGCCGCCGAAACGGTCGGCGGTGCGCTCTGCCCGCAGCGCCGCGATCGCGGCCACGGCGCGCAGCACGTGAGACCAGAGCTCGACGAGGAACGCTCGGTCCCCGGTCAGACGGAACACCTCGACGATGCCCCAAATGAGCTGACCGTGGCTGTCGTGCTCAGCCACCGGATCGATTCCATTGCGGTCGACGGCGCAAGGTACGCGGCCGTCGTCGAGCTGATACGGCGCGTACCACCGCAAGAAGGCTCGCGCCTCGTCGGCGAAGCCCATCTCGGCGAGCGCCGTGCCGGTGAGCGTGCCGTCGCGGATCCACGAGCGCCGGTAGCAGCGCGGCCCGGGTTGGATGCGCGGCCCCTCGCGGTTCACGAGGATCCATGCAAGCGACGCCCGCAGGCTCGACGAGAACGGCTCGGCGCTAGGTGGCAGCTCGATCGGCACGCGAGCGAGTCGTGTGCGCCAGTGCGTCGTGGTTTCGACCAAGCGCGTGTCCGCCCACTCCTCGGCTTGCCGGCGGCTGAGGTCCGAAGCGGGCTCGGGAGCCGCGTCGTGCAGCCGTACCGCGACGGCGACGCCGGCGTGAGCGTACGCAGCGAGCTCGATGTCGTATGCGAGGACGGCTTCCGCAAAGGCGATTGGATCGTCGACCCGCTCGCGCGACGGCATGCGCCCGGCGAGCAGCTCTCGTAGACCTTCCTCCGATTGCGCCGCGCCGAAGGCGTCGGGGTGCGACACCGAGAACACCGTCCGTGTGTCGTTCACCCGAACTCTGCCGCCGCTGCGCTCGATGCGCGTCACAGGCGCCACGCCGCCGACGAGGTTCAAGCTTTGCCAGGCGGGATTCACCTGGAACGGGCGGATGGCGAGGAAGAGGCGTAGTCGCCGTGAGCCGGCCCTCGTGTTCTCGACCTCGTAGCGGCCCACCAGCGTGCTGCGCCCGGGAGCGCCTGCGGCGAAGGCCGTGATGCGTAGCCCGAGATCCGCCGTCTGCCACTCGACCGATGGGATCGGCAGGTAGCCCTCGGCGAGGCTGACGCGCCGCTCGACGTTAGCCCACGTCACCAGACGTCCATCGGTCCAGAGAAACGGCTCGATCGAGAACGACTCGGCGTCGACCTCCAGCGCGCCGTCCTCGCTCAGGAGCCCCTTCCGCTCGTCGCCGTCCGCACCGACCAAGGCCCAGTAGGCTTGCTCGTTCAGCAAGTGGCGCGGGAAGAGGCCGCGGCGCTCCTTGCGAGCGGCCGCGCCGACGTAGCGCGCGGGCGACACAGCGAGCTCGAGCGGCACGACTTCGACGCGCGCCAGCGCCGGGGCCGAGCCGCGTGAGAATTCGATCCGCGCGAAGCGTCCTTCTCCGTCGGACGTGCGCAGCCACCGGCGGCGCTCGGCGCCGCCGCGGTCGTCGGCGAGAGGCTTCCAGCGAACGGCATCCTCCGAAGCGAGCAGTCGCATGGCTGGGACGCTGGCGGCGCCGGCGACGTCGACCACCACGCCACCGAACTCGCAGGAGCGACCGAGATCGAGTTGGATCCACGACTGCGTATCGTTCTCGTCTGGGCGCCAATGGGTGCTCGCGTTTTCGTCGAGCATGCATTCGGGCCCATGGCTGCCCACGAAGCTCGACGCGGCGACGGCCTCGATCCGTGGCTTTGTCGCCGCGGGGTCGCGCGGCTCGATGCGCAGCTCTTCGATCCACAGCGTCCCCGAGCCGCCCGGGCCCGCCGCGAGCCCGATCTCGACCGCCCCGATGCGTTCGGGCTCGCCGCCGCTCGCCGGACCCCACGCGAACTCGAGGTTGGCTTTGCGCAACACCAGCGCCTCGGCCTCGCGCGGGAACGCGAAGTCGGGCCGCCGCCACCACCAGACGTTTCGGCCACCGGGATCGACGAGCTTCAACTGCAGCTGGTTGGCCGGGGCATCGCCGCGCAGCCGGAGGACGGCGACGTAGTGGGACGGAAGGACCGCCGAACACTCGCGCCGTGCGATCGCCCAGCTCGTGGGTCCTACGAGGTCGAAGTCGACGCGCAGCGCGGCGCCGCGGGGCCCGGGCTCTGCGGACAGCGACACACTCGACGCATCCGCCGCGGTCGATGTCCATTGCCCGAGCGCCGCAGCTTCTTCGCCGCTCCAGAGCACTAGGGCGTCACGCACGGCTGCTGCACCCTGTCCGCGAACGATCGACATGTGCTCTCACGTCGTCCGGAGCGACGCGCGCCATTCGACCGTGCCGAACTCGAGAGCGACGGCGAGCGCGAGGAGCAAAACCCCTTGCCTGGCGGCCGGCGACGTCCAGTAGACGCGCGTCAGGCGCCAGAGATTGCGAGCGAACCACCCGCCGAAGATGGCCTGCGGCTTCGCGCGGCACCGCCTCCCCCTCAACCTGCACCCGCTGAACGTATAGGGCAGACGGGCTTGCGCGAGCAAGATGACGTGTAGACGCGGGTAGCGTCGCGAGCCATCGTTCGGTAAGACCCGCCCGTTCGGAGGTACACGGGACACATGGAGAGGGATGTGATGACGCCTCAGGTCTGCCCGGTCCGGCTCGAGAGCCCGTCGGGCCTGAGCGTGGAGGTGAACGCGAACGGCTCGATCCGTCGGATCGATCATGGCGACATCATCCTGAATCTGTTTCTCGGGAGTGAGATCGAAAGCGGTCCGGCGAACGTTTTTCTTCGCCTTCATGGCGCGTCGATCGAGTCGGTTCCGCTTCTCGGACCGGGCAGTCCGGCCGTCGTTCTCCTGGATGACCATGGGCTGACGGTCCGCGGCGACTGGAAAGACATCGGCTTCGCTCTCTCTCTGACGCTCGCGCAGTCGGCCCCGGCTTGGCGGTGGCACGCCACGTTGGAGAACAAGACCGCCGCTGACGTCGTGGTGGACCTCATCTACGCGCAAGACCTGGCTCTCGCTCACTACGGCGCGGTGCGCATGAACGAGTACTACGTGAGCCAATACGTAGACTACACCCCGCTCGAGCATCCGCGCTGCGGCCACGTGCTGGCGGTGCGCCAGAATCTCTCGATGGGCGGCCGCAACCCATGGGCGCTGATCGGCTCGCTGCGCAGCGCGGTCAGCTTCGCGACCGACGCGCTCGAGCTTCACGGCCTGGCGACCCGCGCCGGCGAAGTCGCCGACGGTCTGCGCTTGCCGACGCTGCCGGGGAGGCGCCGTCAGCACGAGCACTCGATGGCGGTGATCCAGGATGCGCCCCTGCGCCTCGAGCCGGGAGAGTCGGCTCGTTGCGGGTTCTTCGGTTGGTTCGAGGAGCATCACCCGGGCGCGTCGTCGCCCGCCGACTTGGCATTCGTCGACCGCGCACTCGCTGTGTCCGAGGCGGAGCACCCATCCGGAAGCCGAGTCGAGAAAGGTGGCGGAGCGGCCACGCTCTTCAGTGCATGCCCGATGTTGAAGTGCCTCGATCTCAGCGGCGCGGACGTGACCGAGCGGTTCGGTGAGGACCTGCGCAACGTCGAGCGCGCGGATGATTGCACGCTGTCATTCTTCGCCGGCGACGACCGCCACGTCGTGCTCAAAGCGAAGGAGCTGCAGGTTCTGCGCCCTCACGGGCACATCATTCGCAGTGGTGATCATCTCGTCCCGGACGAAGCCTCGCTGACGTCGACGACCTGGATGGCGGGCGTCTTCAATTCGTTGGTGACGCAGGGGCACGTCAGCATCAATCGCTTTCTGTCGACGACACGGAGCTACTTGAGCCTGCAGCGCTCCGCCGGGCAGCGCATCTTCGTCGAGCTCTCGGACGGCTACCACCTGCTGGACGTGCCCTCGGCATACGAGATGACACCCAACGGTTGCCGATGGATCTACAAGCACGAGGGCGGCCTAATCGAGGTACGCTCGTGGGCGCCGATCGATCGCCACGAGCTCGACCTGTCGGTCGAGATCATGGTGGGGGCTTCGTGCCGCTTGCTCGTGTCGCATCACGTCGCCCTCAACGGCGACGACGGTGCCGACGCGGTGCCCGCGAATTTCGTCCAGGACGGGGATGGCGTCGTGATTCGACCGGTTGGCGACGGCGACGTCGCGCGGCGCTTCCCCGAGGGCTTCTTCCGCATCGATGCCGGCGTCGGCACGACGATCGAGCGGGTCGGCGGGGACGAGGAGCTGTTTCTCGATGGCCGGTCGCGCCGGCAGCCGTTCGTCACCCTCATGATCGCGAAGAGCCGGTCGGCTGCTTTGCGCATCACGGGTCATCTCATCCCTCAGGCCGTGACCGGCTCCGCGGTCGCGGCACCGGCGGACTGGACCTCGGACCGCAGCCGCGCGGACGAGTTCTGGAAGGGTATGGCCGGACCGCTGACCTTGCACGCACCTTCGGGTGACTCTTCCGGAGAGTCACACCGCTTGTGGAACATCCTTCCGTGGCTGGCCCACAACGCAATGATTCACTACTTGGCGCCGCGCGGATTGGAGCAGTACTCGGGCGGAGGCTGGGGCACGCGCGACGTATGCCAAGGCCCGGTCGAGATGCTGCTCGCCCTCGGCAAATGGGAGCCGCTGCGCGACTTGCTGCTCCGCGTCTTCAAGGCGCAGAACAGTGACGGCGACTGGCCGCAGTGGTTCATGTTCTTCGAGCGGGAGCGCGGCATCCGGCCGGCGGACTCGCACGGCGACATCGTCTTCTGGCCGCTGCTTGCGCTGGCGCAGTATCTGATCGCGTCGGAAGACGGGTCGATCCTCGATGAGATCGTTCCGTTCTTTCATGCCGAAGGCGACGAACGCGCCGAGAAGGCTACGATCTGGAGACACGTCGGCCGTGCCCTGAAGGTGATCGAGCAGCGAATCATCCCCGGAACGAGCCTGTCGGCGTATGGTCACGGCGATTGGAACGACTCGCTGCAGCCCGTGGATCCGGCGCTGTGCGAGCGCCTGTGCAGTGCCTGGACGGTTACCCTGCACCACCAGACGCTGACCACCTTGGCGAAGGCCTTGCCGCGCGTCGGTCGCGTCGCCGCGGCCGAGGTTCTCGAAGCGTCCGCCCGACGCGTGAAGGAGGATTTCCACCGCCTGCTGATCTCGGACGAAACGATCCCCGGATACGCCTATTTCCAAGAGGACGGCCGCGTCGATCTCCTGCTTCATCCGCGCGACGGAACCACCGGTATCCACTACAGCTTGCTGCCGATGATCCATGCGATCCTCGACGACTTGCTCACGCCGGGACAAGCGGCGGCGCACGTCGGCACCATCAAGAAGCATCTCCTCGCAGTCGACGGCGCGCGATTGTTCGACCGACCGTTCCCGTACCACGGCGGCCCCCAGCGCTACTTCCAGCGGGCCGAGAGCAGCACGTTTTTCGGCCGCGAGATCGGCATCATGTACACGCACGCGCACCTGCGCTTCGCGGAAGCCATGGCGCACTACGGGGACGCCGACGCCTTCCTGCTCGCGCTGCGGCAAGCGAATCCCGTCGCTCTCCAGTCCGTGGTGCCCGCCGCGAAGCTGCGGCAGGCCAACTGTTACTATTCGAGCTCGGACGCCGCGTTCCTGGACCGCTACCAGGCTCTGGCCGAGTACGAGAAGGTCAGGACCGGCGAGGTTCCCCTCGAAGGGGGCTGGCGCGTGTACTCGAGCGGCGCGGGCATCGCGCTCCGCCTCATCAACGAATGCCTGCTCGGCATCCGCAGGCGGAAATCGACGCTGGTCCTCGATCCGGTGATTCCCAGGTCGCTCGACGGTCTGCGTGCAGAGGTCGAGCTGGCCGGGAAGCGGGTGAGCGTGGTGTACGACGTCGCAAAGCTGGGTTGCGGGCCGACTGCAGTGACTCTCAACGGTGCGCTGCTGCGCTTCGATCGCGAGTCCAATCCGTACCGCCTCGGAGGTGTGGAACTGTCGATGGCGGCGGCGCGCGAGCTCCTCACCGACGCCGCAAACACCTTGCAGGTCCAGCTTCGGTGATTCCGGGCAGATCTCGATGGATCGTCTCGTCACCACCACCCATCTCGAGATGACGGATCCAGCCGATCTCCGTCCGGCAAAGAGTTCAGCAGTCGCATTCGATCTCGCCCGAGCGGAAGTCGCACGCCCGGAGCTCAATCGCTTCCTCTACACCGCCGTCGGGTCCGCGTGGTGGTGGTACAGCCGGCTTCCCTGGGACCGCTCGCGCTGGCTCGCCTACCTCGATCGCCCGGAGCTCGAAACTTGGGTCGCATACGTATCAGGCACTCCTGCCGGCTACTTCGAGCTCGAGCGCCAAAGTGAAGGAAATATCGAAATCGCGTATTTCGGCCTGCTTCCCGACTTCATCGGCAAAGGTCTCGGCGCAAAGCTCCTCGCCGCCGCAGTCCGCCGGGCATGGGACATGGGCGCAAAGCGCGTCTGGGTACACACCTGCGACCTCGATCATCCGCGAGCGCTCGCGAACTACCAGGCCAGAGGGTTCCGAGTGTTCCACGTCGAATCTAAGGTGGAAGAGTTTCCGGACGAGCCTCTGTAACCGTGGCCTGGTGCGGGTCCGTGAGCCTTCGCCGGGAGTGTCGTCGCCCAGCCTGCGGACAGAGCTTCTTCGGATCTTCAAGCCAGCATAAATTGACAGGCGCTGGATCAATCTAACCGTGCGAAGCGCTGGAGGGTGAGGCATGTGGACTCCTACGATCGTGGCTCACTTCTGGCGCCGGATCTGGTCCTACGGCAGAAACACTGTTGCGGTAGGTGCGATCTTCGCGGCGTCGATCCTAGCCGCACTCGCTCACGCCGAGGAATCCGCCGTGGCCAAGATCGCCGTCTCGGCGAGTCCCGCAGCTTCGTATTTTGGTGAACGCCTCGTCGAAGGCGTCATGGAGTTCAGGGGACGCCGGTATCTGTTGACGTTGCAAGGCGTCTCCGGATCGGCGTCGTCGGTGGGATCGGTCTTCGGGCTCCGTCGCGCGCGCGACATCGTCGGGCCGTACAAGCCCGCGGAGGGCGGATTGCAAAACGAGTCTGGCGTTACGATCCGGTTCGATCCGCCTCTCGAGATCCGCGGCAGTGCTTTGCAAATCGAGCTCGCGGCTCGGATCTATCCGAAGGCGTCGACCGGCCAAGGGGGCGACTTCGAATGACGGTTCGGCGGCCAATCCCGCGAAGCGGCACAGGGCTCGCGATCGTTGCTGCGACTTGGGTCCTTGCACTGGTGGCATCGCGAGCCATCGGCGCCGACGATGGTGACGTACCCGCCGGTGTTCCCGACGCCACGATCACGTTTCGCGGACGAACGGCGACGATCGGGGCGGGCTTCGTTTGGGGTGCGTCGACCCTCACGTATCAAGGAAAGACCTATCCCGTGCGCGTCGACGGCTTCGTGCTCGGAGCGATTGGCACTGCCTCACTGGATGGAGTGGGCAAGGTCTACCACCTGAGCAAGGCCGAGGACCTGAACGGCGACTATACCGCGCTCACTGTGGGCGGGGCCTTCGGTGTCGGGTCCGGTAGCACTGCGATGCGCAACGAAAAAGGTGTGCGCATCGTGTGGGACATCACCGCCAAGGGATTTGCGCTCGGCATCGGTCCGCGCGGAATCACTCTCACCGTCTTCGAGGCCGGTGGGCCTCCGGCCGATGCCGGCGCGCGACTGCCGCCGACGATTGCGTTCGGCCAGGCGCGGCTAGGCCCACTCATGCTGCGGCCGACGCTCAACGCACAGCTGGTCGGGTTTGCGGAAGGCAACGCCGGCTTCGGCGGTCAGTGGTCCTTCGGGCCCGTCGATGAGGCGGACGAATGGTTCGAGACCTCCAACGAGGTCGGTCTCAACGCCGTCTATGACGCGGGAAGGTACGGCACGTTCAACGCACGCGTGAGCGGCGTGTTCTCGCTCACCGGAGGCGGCGTGGACGGAGCTGTCTCCAATGGGAGCGAGATCAACAACCACAAGTACACGCTGGAAAGCGGCTACCTGAAATGGCAGTCGGGCGATCTCTTTCCCAGCCTCGGCTTCAATGCACTGGAGATCAGTGGCGGCAATCAGAACTACCAAGTCTTCGATGGTCTCCTCTTCTGGGAGGGAGGGCAGGACGATGGAGACCGCGGCGCGAATTGGCTCTCGCCGCGCAAGGCTTTCCGCGAGACGGGAATCGTGCGCCTCAACATTTCAGATCTCGTGCTCGAGGGCGTGCATCTCAAGTACAACGACGACCCCGATACCAAGACCCGGCTCGCCGCCGGGCGGATCGAGTACGTCAAGAACGACTGGGTCATGAAGTACATGAAGCTCGGCGTCATGTACTTCAAGATCTACAACTCGAAGAACGTCTCGCGTGACGGCATGAACGGCGTCTACGGCTATCACGAGGCGACGCCGCTTTCGTCGCTACCGGACCTCTCCTACACCACGTCTTACGTATGGGAGGGCAACTCGAAGAATTCAGGCTTGAAGAACGCCATCGGCTGGTACGCCGGCCCCGCCTACCAGCTCTCGACGCTGCCGTGGGAGCCGCAACTCTTCTACCGCTATGCGTCGTTCAGCGGTGCCGGCACCAAGTCTTTCGATTCTCTCTTCGCGGGCCTGCCGGACTGGGGTAGCTGGTTCCAGGGAGAGATTCTGGGAGAGTTCGTCCTCTCTAACAGCAACCTCAACTCCCACCAGGTGCGGCTCAAGCTACAGCCAAATGAAGTCCTGACGCTCAACCTCATTTACTACAAGTTCCTGCTCTACGAGAAAAATCAGGAATTCGGGTTGACTCCGTCGCGCGTCAGTAGCAGCTCACTCGCCGATGAAATGGACATGATTCTCGACGTCTCACTTACGAACTGGTGGTCGATGACGGCGACGTTCGCTTTCGCCGTTCCGAACGATGGCTTTCGAGAAGCCGTGAACGGATCGGCGACCTGGTTGAGCGGCATGCTTTACACGAACTTCAACTTCTGATGGCGGCTTCCACCCCGATCCGGACGCCGTCCACTTGGTCCCGCTCGCCCTAGGATGACGTTGTCATTTGCAATCCGTTGATCCGGGTCCGGCTAATCGTTTTCTGCCTCGGTAGCCGCGCGGCTCGTCAGCCGCCGAGCGCCACGGCTATCCCGACTAGCGCGAGCCCGATCGACATCATCACCAAGCCGGCAACCACTCGGTTGGTGCGTGCATATCGACCCCACTCCTGGCCGACGAGGAAGAGCATTCCGATCAGGAGAAGGTTGGAGACACGCAGCGCGCGGGTGGGCTCCGAAAACACCAGGAAAGGCAGCGCCGCGGGCAGGCAGGACACGAAGACCAGCCAGAAGCATGCGAGCGCACCGTAGAGGTCTTCTTTCGTCACCCCGGTCGGCGGCACTTCGGCATGGGCGAGGTACGCGAGGATGGACCGGCACAGAGACTCACGGTTCTCCGGTCCGGTCAGGGTCTCCAAGCGCGGTTCGATTTCCGCGCGCACGACGTCGAGCGCGGCGCGTTCGTCGGGAGCGTCGCGAATCGCCCAAATGACGTGTGCCTTCTCCACGCGCTCCGTCAAGCAGTTCATCACGTACATCGCCGCATCGATGATTCCCCAGGCGACGTTGCAGCCTAGGGCCGCGAACAACAGCTGGCGTACACCGGCCGTGCCGTCCGCCACCGTCAGACCGGCCGTGAGAGTGAAGCTCAGTACCATGATGAGCCCGAACAGGATCTCGCCCAGCCGACTGGCGGGATCGAGATGTCTCTCGACGAACCGTTGAGGCTTCGGTTCGTCGGTCATGACACTGGAGGGACTCACAGACCCAACAATGCTGCCGATCCGCTGATGCCGCTCACGGCGATTGCGCGCCCGGCGTCGGCGTTTGATCGGCGTCTTCCGTCAAGTGCACGTTTTCCACCTTCGCATACTGTTTCCTCGTGAGGCGGAGTCCGAAGATCAGCGTGGCGACGCCAAGCGCTGCAGCGACGCGAAGAATTCGCGAGCCCGAGCACCCTCGATCGTCATCCCCGGGCGTTTTGGACTTGCCGGAGGGTAAGGTCAAGCACAGACGTTGTTGGATAGTCGGTCGAAACCGAAACGGAAATGCACTTGTCGCACCGGCGCACTGAACACGCTCAGACGACCGGAGAGAGCAACCGCAGCGGAGCTCTTTGCACGAAGCTCGACCCCGCTCCGCGCTACGACGTGCGCTCCTCCCAGTCGACCCATTCGACGGAATGGGTGGCGCGGTAGGCGCTCACCGCTTCGCCGAGCGTCGCGAAGAAGCTTTGCTTGCCGATGCGCGAGAAGAGCCCGAAGCGTTTCAGCTTGTCCTTCACCGGATCCTTCATCTCGGCGAA